>NZ_JBEYXZ010000036.1:0-14281 GCF_040645305.1 Streptomyces sp. NPDC046831
GCGGCGCGGCCGCCCGGCCGCCGGGCCCCCCGGGGGGGGGGGGGGGGCCCGGCCGGCCGGTTCGGCGCCCGCCGCGGCCACCGCCTCGGCCGGGCGGGAACCCGCCAACCGCGGGCGTCCGATCGCGGCGTCCGGGAACCTGGGGAGCGGGAGCGGAGTAGGACAGGGAGAACCCGCGGCGTCGAAGGGACCATGATCGTGCAACGTCGAGCTGGGGCGGCCGTGCTGGCCGCGACCGCGCTGCTGCTCACGGCCGGCTGCTCCTCCGGCGGCGGGGCGTCGCCCGCGGGAGGCAGCACCACGGCCCCCAGCCGTACGGCCGCGGGGGCACCGCCCTCGCAACAGGGCGAGGAGACGGCGCCCGCCAAGGGTTCGGTGACCGTGCTGCGCACGGTCGCGGAGGGCCTGAACTCCCCCTGGGGTCTGGCCCCGCTGCCCGAGGGCGACCTCCTCGTCTCCTCCCGCGACGAGGCGACGATCACCCGGGTCGACGGCACGACCGGGGCGAAGACCGAGCTGGGCAGGGTGCCCGGGGTGTCGCCGGAGGGCGAGGGCGGCCTGCTCGGCATCGCCCTCTCCCCCGACTACGCCTCCGACCACATGGTCTACGCCTACTTCACCTCGGCCTCGGACAACCGCGTCGTCCGCATGCTGTACGACGGGAAGAAGCCGTCCGGGGAGCAGCTGGGCGCGCCGGACACGGTCTTCAAGGGCATCCCGAAGGGCGTCATCCACAACGGCGGCCGGATCGCCTTCGGTCCCGACGGGATGCTGTACGCGGGCACGGGCGAGAGCGGCGACCGGGGCCTGAGCCAGGACACCGGGTCGCTCGGCGGCAAGATCCTGCGGCTGACCCCCGAGGGCGAACCGGCTCCGGGCAATCCGTTCCGCGGCTCCCCGGTCCTCTCCTACGGCCACCGCAACGTGCAGGGGCTGGCCTGGGACGGCAGACAGCGCCTGTTCGCCTCGGAGTTCGGCCAGAACACCTGGGACGAGCTGAACGCGATCAGGCCGGGCGGCAACTACGGCTGGCCGGACGCGGAAGGCCGTTCCGGCAACCCGAAGTACCGTGACCCCCTCACCCAGTGGCGCACGGACGAGGCCTCGCCGAGCGGCATCGCGTTCGCCGCGGGGTCCCTCTGGACGGCCGGGCTGAAGGGGCAGCGCCTGTGGCGCGTCCCGTTGCGGGGCGCGCAGGCGTCCGCCCCCGCGCAGGCCTTCCTGACCGAGCGGTACGGCCGCCTGCGGACGGTCGTCGCAGCGGGCGACCGGCTCTGGCTGGTCACCAGCAACACCGACGGCCGGGGCGACCCCCGGCGGGGCGACGACCGGATCCTGGAACTGCGGGTGACTTGACATCCTCTCCCCGCTGACGGGGGGAGATTCCCGCCTACCGCGCCGTTGAAGGCTGCGGTGTCGAGTGGGTTCCTGCTTCGCCGCGCGGTGCGGGCGCGGGTGCCCGTCTTACCTGCGCTCCACAGGCTGACACGGCCAGTCCGGCCGCCTTGGCGACGTTGACCGCCGCATTGATGTCCCGGTCGAGGACCGCCCCGCACGCCCCGCAGGTCCACTCGCGGACGTGTAGGGGTTTGGGACCGTCCTTGAGGCCGCATGCGGAGCACACCTGAGACGTCGGCTCGAAGCGGCCGATCCGGATGAAGGTGCGCCCGTACCGGGCGGCCTTGTCTCCAGCATGGTCACGAACGCCGACCGTCCGGCGTCGTGGACGGACTTGGCCAGGCGCGTGCGGGCGAGTCCCTTCACCGCCAGGTGGATCAGCCCGCCGTGCGGGCGGGGAGGGTGTCGGGGAACAGTCCCAGGCGGTGCGCGACCGCCGCCGCCTCGCCCCGTCCGGAGACACCCAGCTTCGCCAGGATGTTCGACACGTGCACGCTGGCCGTCTTGGGCGAGATGAACAGTTCCTCGGCTATCTGGCGGTTGGTGCGGCCGACGGAGACCAGGCGCAGGACGTCCCGTTCCCGGCTGGTCAGGCCGAGCGATCCGGCGGGGTCGTCGGCCTCGGGTCCGCGACGCGCGGCCGGGGCGAGGGTGAGGCGGGCGCGCTGGGCGAGCCGGCCGACGGAGTCGGCGAGCGGACGGGCGCCCAGGTGCTCGGCCACGGCGTGGGCCAGCCGCAGCAGCTCCGTGGCCCGCTCGCGCCCGTCCTCGTCGGCGGCCGGACCGCCCTGGCCTCCGGCCCGGGGCGTGAGCAGGGCCTCGGCCAGGCGGTACCGCACGCGGGCGAGGTCGTACGGGCGCTCCAGCGGTTCGAAGGCGGCGACGACCTCCGCCCAGTCCTCGGGGTCGCCGCGGCCCTCGGCGCGCAGCAGTTCGGCGCGCACCCACCGCGCGTGGGCCTGCCAGAGCGGCACGTTGGCGGCGAGGGACCTGGCGGCCTGTCCGATGCGTTCGAGGACGCCGGCGCGTCCGGCGCCGGCCGCGGGCAGGCCGGCCCCGCGGCTCTCCACGGTGGCGGCGGTGACCAGCAGCGGCCAGCCGTAGCGCTGGGTGCCGGGCGGGAAGCCGGCGTCCAGGGCGCGGGCCAGTTCGGCGCGGGCGTCCAGGAGGCGGCCCTCCCCCGCGGCGACGCCGACGGCGATGCGGGACAGCGGCAGGCAGTGCTGGGGCGCGTCGGAGTGGGTGCCGAAGTGACCGCGGGCGGCGTGCAGTTGACCGGCCGCCTCGGTCAGGTCACCGCGCGCGAGGGCGAGTTCGGCCCGGATGCGCGCGTGGAAGCCGCGCGGCTGGGCGCTCTGGCCCACCCGCTCGGACCGGGTGGCCGCCTCCACGGCCTCGTCCCAGCGGCCCAGGCTGTACAGGGACTCGGCGAGGTTGCCCCACACCCAGGCCTCGTGGTCCAGGTAGCCGAAGCGCCGGGTGTACGCGAGGCCCTCCTCCATGAGCGGGACCGCCTCACGGGACCGTCCGATCCCCTCCAGCTCGGAGGGCAGGTTCACGTAGGAGCGGCCCGCGACGGCCGACAGGCCCTCCTCGACGGTGCGCCGGTTGACCTCGTACATCTCGGCCAGCCCCGCCTCGATGTCGCCGGCCTCGACCATCAGTCCGCCGAGGGTGAGGCGCGCGCTCATCTCGATCTCCGAGGCGCCCACCATGCGCGCGTACTCCACGGCCCGCTCGGCGGCGGAGAAGGCGTCGGGGCCGGGGGCGTGCACCATGGACCAGTTGGCGACGTTGGCCAGTACCTCGGCGTGCACCTCGGACGGCGGCAGGCCGCGCACCAGGTCCTGGGCGGTGGCCAGTTCCTGCCGGCCGTCGCCCAGCGCCCTGGACTGCACCAGCCGGGAGCGCTGGACCCAGAACCAGGCGGCGCGCAGGGGGTCTCCCCCAGCCGCGCCGTGTGCGGGGTGCGCGGAGGGGTCGCGGTCGTCCTCCAGCAGGCGCAGCGCCCGCTTGGTGATCTTCAGTGCGCGTTCGCGTTCCCCGCAGAAGCGGCCGGCGACGGCGGCCTCGGCCATCAGGTCGAGGTAGCGCAGGGGGGTGGTGGCGGGGTCGCAGCCGCACGGCGGGTAGACCTCCGTGTAGTCGACGGGGCGCAGGCGGGCCCGGACGGCGTCGGGCGCGGCGTCCCACAGGTTCATCGCCCGCTCCAGCAGCCGCAGTTGCTCGCTGTAGGCGTGCCGGGCGCGGGCCGCGACGGAGGCGTCCAGGACGGCGGGCAGGGCCTTGGCGGGGTCGTGCGCGTGGTACCAGTAGCTGGCCAGCCGCATGACGCGCTGGTCGGCGGGGACGAGGGCCGGATCGGCCTCCAGCGCCTCGGCGTAGCGGCGGTTGAGGCGGGAGCGCTCGCCGGGCAGCAGGTCGTCGCTGACCGCCTCGCGGACCAGGGAGTGGCGGAAGCGGTAGCCGTCACCGGTGGGCGCGGCGATGAGGAGGTTGGCGTTCACCGCCGCGCGCAGTGCCTCGATGAGGTCGTCCTCGCCGAGCCCGGCGACGGCGGCGATGAGCCGGTACTCGACGGTGGAGCCGCCCTCGGCGACGATCCGGGCGATCCGCTGCGCCGGCTCGGGCAGTTTCTCGACCCGGACGAGGAGCAGGTCGCGCAGGGAGTCGCTGAGGCTGGTGCGGCAGCCCTCGTGCGCGGCGACGGCGAGTTCCTCGACGAAGAAGGCGTTGCCGTCGGAGCGCTCGAAGATCTCGTCGACCTGGACGGGATCGGGCTCGGCGGCGAGGATGCCGGCGATCTGGCGGCCCACCTCCTGCCGGTTGAACCGGGCGAGTTGGATCCGGCGGACGGTGCGCAGCCGGTCGAGTTCGGCGAGCAGGGGCCGCAGCGGGTGCCGGCGGTGGATGTCGTCGGAGCGGTAGCTGGCCAGGACGAGGAGGCGGCCGGAGCACAGCGTGCGGAAGAGGTAGGCGAGGAGGTGGCGGGTGGAGGCGTCGGCCCAGTGCAGGTCCTCCAGCGCGACGACGACGGTGTGCTCGGCGGCGACGCGTTCCAGCAGGCGCGCGGTGAGTTCGAAGAGGCGGGCCATGCCCTCCTCGTCGTGCCGGCCGGGCCGGCGGGCGGTGGCCGGCACGCCCAGTTCGGGCAGCAGCCGGGCCAGTTCCTCCTCCTGGCCCGCGGCCGCGGCGGCCAGGTCGTCGGGCAGCTCGCGGCGCAGGGCGCGCAGCGCGGCGGAGAACGGGGCGAAGGGCAGCCCGTCGGCGCCGATCTCCACGCAGCCGCCGAGCGCCACGACGGCGCCCCGGCGGCGGGCGGCGGCGGCCCACTCCTCGATCAGGCGGGTCTTGCCCACTCCGGCCTCGCCGCCGAGCAGCACCGCCTGCGGCTCGGCCGCCGCCGCCCGGGCGAGCGCTTCGTTCAGCGTGTCCAGCTCTTCGGTGCGGCCGACGAACACGGGACTGACGGACCTGGTCTCCACAGCCCTGAGCATCGCACGCCCCCCGGACGGCACGGCACCGGTTTTCCCCTGTGCGGACGGGCGGTGCGGCGTGACGTCCGCGGGGAGGGCCGCCGCCCCGGGGCGCCCGCCGGGAGCGTGCGGAAGGCCGGCCCCCGTACGGCCGGCCTTCCCTCCCGCGGTGCTCACGCGGCCCGGGTGAACCGGTGCCTGCGGGCAGGCCGGCCAGGGGTCCGTGCCTCAGGGTCCCGGCGGGCGGCCGCGCGCCGTCCGCGCACCGCCTCGCGGACCAGGCGTTCGTAATCGGCCCGGCGGCGCAGCTCCGCGGCGCGCATCTGCTGCAGCTCGTACTCGAACATGGTCTCTCCCGTGGTGGAGGGGGCCGGCGTCGTCCGCCGGCGGTGTCCCTCACCCTCGTCCGCCAGGGGGGTGCGCCACATCGGGAGAGTTCCGCATCTTCGCGGGGGGCGGGGCCGTGAGGGGGGCCTTAGGGACTGTGCGGGGGTCCTCAGACCGCCGCGCGTCCGGCTCCGGCGGGACCCCTCGTCCGGCCGGGTGCCTCTCAGCTCGCGGAGGGCAGGCCGAGCAGGACGTCGGTGTACTTCAGGACGGCCAGCAGCAGCCCGATGACGCCGAGCACGACGCCCGCCCAGGCGACCGACTTGATCCACGGCGCCTGCGGCCGGCCCGGAGCGCCGAACGCGGGCCGGGCGAGGACCACCACCCCGACGATCAGCGCCACCAGGGCGAACAGTCCGCTCCACAGCGCGGTCGCGTGCCAGGCGTCGCCGTAGATCTCCTTGATCTGCCGGGCGACGCTCGCGGAGGACGACGTCTGCAGCTGGCCGATGAGCTGCTCGCGCGCCCCGGCCACGGTGCCGAGCCAGCTGCCGGTGAGCGAGACGGTGCCGAGCGCGGCGGCGACGACGGCGCCCGCGCCCTGGCCGGCCCCGGACGGTCCGGCCTCGGCGGTGCCGGCGTCGGTGCCGTCGGTGCCGGCTCCGTCGACGTCCTTCCCGTGGGTGCCTGCCCCGCCGGTGCCTGCCCCGCCGGTGCCTGCCCCGCCGGCGTCGGCTCCGTGCGCGCCGACGCCGGCGGCGCCGGTCCCCTCGGCGCCGGGGCGCGGGGCATCGGGGCGCGAGGCGCCGGCGCCTTCGGCGGCCGCGGCGCTCCCGGCGCCCTCCGTCTCGGCCCGGATCACCCCGCCGCCCTGGCCGGGCTCGGTGGCGCCCGCCGTCCCCTGCTCGTTCCTCACCTCGGCCGCCCCGTTCGCGGCTCCGGTCCCGTCTGCACTCTTGCTACCCATGCTTCTCACGGTACGGACGATGTCTGAGAGGCGCCTAAGGACCACCGCTCCCTGAGCGGCGGACCGGCCGGGCCGCCGGGTGGGTCAGCCGTCCCGTCCGGCCCGCGCGCGGGCCTGGGCCCACTCGGGCGCGAGCACGGACCACACCTCGATGTCCTGGCGCTCGCCCCGGTAGGGATGGTGCGCCCGGAGCACGCCGTCGCGGGTCATGCCCAGGCGGCGCGCCACGGCGACGCTCGGCTCGTTGGCCGAGGACGCGCACCACTCGACCCGGTGCATCCCCCGCTCGCCGAACGCCCAGTCGATGAGCACCCGCGCCCCCCGGGTGACGAGCCCGCGTCCGGTGCCGGCCGGCTCCAGCCAGCAGCCCAGCTCGCAGGTGCCGGTGGCGGCGTCGAAGACGCGGAACAGCAGGCCGCCCACCAGCCTCCCGTCCAGCCACAGCCCGTGCAGGAAGCCGCTGTCGGCGGCGCGCTTGTCGGCGTACGACTGCAGGACGGCGCGCGCGGAGCCGACGTCCGTGGCCGTCGAGCCGAACGGGACATGGCGGGTGATGAAGTCGCGCCCGCGGTCCAGGTGCGCCAGGAACTCCTCGGCGTGCCAGGGTTCCAGGGGGCGCAGTTCGGCGTCGTCATCCAGGGAGATCGCGTACATCCTGCGGCCGCTCCTTCGCCAGTACGGCCGCCACCTCGGCGTCCGTCGCGGCGGCCAGCCTCTCATGGGCGGTCCGGCACTCGGGCGGTTCGATGCTGATCCGCGGCAGCACGCGGTCGAGCCGGCGCGGCAGCCACCAGTTGGCGGCGCCGAGCAGGTGCATCAGGGCGGGCACCAGGAGGGTGCGCAGGACGAAGGCGTCCAGGGCGACGGCGGCGGCCAGCGCGATGCCGAACATCGCGATGACGCGGTCGCCGCTGAGCACGAAGGCGAGGAACACCGAGATCATGATGACCGCGGCAGAGTTGATCACGCGGCTGGTCTCGGCCAGGCCGACGCGCACGGCCACCCGGTTGTCGCCGGTCTCCAGCCACTCCTCGTACATCCGGCTGACCAGGAAGACCTGATAGTCCATGGAGAGCCCGAAGAGCACGGACACCATGATCACCGGCAGGAACGGCTCGATGGGCCCCGCACGTCCGAGGCCGAGGAGTTCGCTCCCCCAGCCCCACTGGAAGATCGTGACGACCACGCCGAAGGCGGCCGCCACGGCGGCGACGTTCATCGCGGCGGCCTTGAGGGGGATGCCGACGGACCGGAAGGCGAGCAGCAGCAGGACGCAGCCGAGGCCGATGACGGCGCCGACGAAGAGGGGCAGCTTGCCGACGATGACGCCGGCGAAGTCGTCGTAACCGGCGGTGACCCCGCCGACCTGCACGTCGAGCGAGGTGCCGGTCTCGGCGCGCGGCAGCACGTCGGTGCGCAGCCGGTCGACCAGGTCGCTGGTCCGCTCCGACTGCGGCGCGGAGTCGGGGACGACGGTGAGGTAGGCCGTGTCGCCCCCGGTGTTGTACGTCACCGGGGTGACCGCGGCGATGCCCTCGGTGCCGCGCAGGCCGGCGCCGAGGTTGTCCAGGGCGAGCCGGTCCTCGGCGCCGTCGACCCGCGTCACCAGGGTCAGGGGTCCGTTGACGCCGGGTCCGAAGCCCTCGGCGATGAGGTCGTACGCCTTCCGCGTGGTCGTCGCGGCGGGGTCGTTGCCCTGGTCGGAGGTGCCGAGGCGGAGGGAGAGGGTGGGCAGGGCCAGGACGGTGACGACCACCAGGGCGAGGGCGCCGAGCAGCCTGGGGTGGCGCTCGACGAAGGCCGACCAGCGGGCGGCGAACCCGGTGGGCACCTCCGGCTCGGGCCCGTGCTCGGCCAGCCTGCGCCGCTCGCGCCGGCTCAGCGCGCGCGGCCCGATGAGGGACAGCAGGGCGGGCAGCAGGGTGACGGAGGCCGCCACCGTGAGGATCACGGTCAGGGACGCGGCGACGGCGACCCCGTTGAGGAACTGCAGGCGCAGGATGAGCATGCCCAGCAGGGCGATGCACACGGTCGCGCCGGCGAAGACGACGGCCCGACCGGTGGTGGCGACGGCGTTGGTGACCGCCTCGTCGACGCCCAGACCACGTCTCAGGCCGCGCCGGTGCCGGGTGACGATGAACAGCGCGTAGTCGATGCCGACGCCGAGCCCGATCAGCAGGCCGAGCATGGGCGCGAAGTCCGCGACCGTCATGGCGTGGCCCAGCAGTCCGATGCCCGCGTACGCGGTGCCGACGCCGACCAGGGCGGTGCCGATGGGCAGCGCGGCCGCGGCGAGCGAGCCGAAGGCCAGGAGGAGCACCACGGCGGCCACGACGACGCCGACGATCTCGGCGACGTGTGAACCGGACGACCGGCCGGCGACGGCGGTGCCGCCCACCTCCACCTGGAGCCCTTCGGCTGCGGCCGCCCTGGCGGTGTCGGTCACGGCCCGCGACTCGGCCGGGGTGACGTCCCCGCCCGGGTCGAAGGTGACGGTCGCGTACGCCGTCCGGCCGTCGGCGCTGATCTGGCCCGTGCCCTGCGCCTTGTACGGGCTGGCCACGGTGGCCACGCCGGGCAGGTCCGCGATCCGCTCCAGGGTCCGGGTCATCGTCTGCTCGACGTCGGCGGCGCGCACGGAGCCGGGCGCGGTGTGCCAGACGACGGTGTCGCTGTCACCGCCCAGGCCGGGGAAGCCCCTCTGCAGCAACTGGGTGGCACGGCCCGACTCGGTGCCGGGCACCTCGTAGTCGTTGGAGTAGGCCGAACCGGCGACGGCGCCGGCCGCGGTGACCCCGGCGAAGGTGAGGAGCCAGAGCAGAACGGCGGCGAGCCGGTGCCGAACACACCAGCGTGCAAGGGCTGCCATGAACGTGCCCCCAGAGTGATGGTGGTGCATCTTTGACCGGGAACACGACTTGCAGTGAACGGCCCGCCAAGAACGCTTGAGCAGTCCGGATTCTTGCAGGCCAAAAAGATCATTTGCGGCATTAGTGGTGCTCTTCACAGGCGTAAGAGCTGCCTAAACGCCTGGTGGGGGCGGCTGGCGCCCCGCTGCGCGTGCACCGTCGGCCGGCGCGGGGTGCCTGGACCTGGAGCCGGGAGGTTCAGTCGAACTGGTCCCCGAGAGCCATCACCATCACCCCCGCGATCAGCAGCCACAGCGCCCGCCGGGTGCGGCCCCGAAGGCCGAGCACCGCGGCCACGGCGCAGACGGCGGCCCCGGCGGCGTAGGCGGCGGGCACCAGGGCGGGGGACGCCCCGGCGAAGCGCAGCAGCGAGGCGGCGAGCCCGGCCAGGGCCAGCAGCGCCCCGGCCCCGGCCGCCGTCCAGCGGGCCCGCCGGGCGTCCTCGACCGGGTCGTCGGTGTCGTCGTCGGAGCCGGCCGCGTGGTCGTCGGCGGCATGGGCGTCGGCGGCATGGGCGTCGTCTGCGGCGGCGTCAGCCTCGCCTGTGCCGTCGGCGGCGGCGCCATCGGCCTCGTCCGTCTTCCCGGCGTCGGCGTGATCGGCCTCGTCAGGGTCGTCGGCGGCTTCAGGGGCCTCGGCGTCGGCCTCGTCCGTCTCGCCTCCGTCGGCGGCGACCGGCCTGCCCGTGTCGTCCGTGCCGTCATCGGCGCCGTGTCCGCCGGGGTCCCCGGCACGGCTCCCGGCCCGGTGCCCGCCGGCGCGCTCAGTGCCGTCGCCGGCCCGGCGCCCCCCGGCGTCCCGCGGGTCGCGTACGCCGGCACCCTCGACGTTGTCCCCGTCGGATATCCCGGGGTGCGTTTCGGAATCGGCGCGTCCATTCATGCCGCGCGAGCGTACCGCCTCGGACCGGGGACACCGGATCCGGGTCCGGTCCGGGACACAGGGACGGCGGCATGCCGAGGGGGACGCACCGGGTGTGGTGCGTCCCCCTCTGCTCGGGCCGGCGGGCCGGCTGGGGCCGCCGGACGACGATCCGGCCGGCCCCGGGCGGCGCGCGGCGCCGCGTGGGCTCAGCCCTCGCCGACGCCCAGCTTCTCCAGGATCAGCTCCTTGACCCGGGCGGCGTCGGCCTGGCCGCGCGTCGCCTTCATCACCGCGCCGACCAGGGCGCCGGCCGCCGCCACCTTGCCACCGCGGATCTTGTCCGCGATGGCCGGGTTGCCCGCGATCGCCTCGTCGACGGCGGTGGTCAGCGCACCCTCGTCGGAGACGACCTTCAGGCCGCGCCTGTCGACGACCTCGTCCGGCTCGCCCTCGCCGGCGAGGACGCCCTCGATGACCTGGCGGGCCAGCTTGTCGTTCAGGTCGCCGGCGGCGACCAGCTCGGTCACCCGGGCGACCTGCTTCGGCGTGATCGCCAGCTCGTCCAGGGCCTTGCCCGACTCGTTGGCGTTGCGGGCGAGCTCGCCCATCCACCACTTGCGGGCGGCGGCCGCGTCGGCGCCGGCCTCGATCGTCGCGACGATCGGCTCCAGCGCGCCGGCGTTGAGGATCGCCTGCATCTCGGTGGCCGAGACGCCCCACTGCTCGCGCAGCCGGTTGCGGCGCACCAGGGGCAGCTCCGGCAGCGAGGCCCGCAGCTTCTCGACCCACTCACGCGACGGCGCGACGGGCACCAGGTCGGGCTCCGGGAAGTACCGGTAGTCCTCGGCCTCCTCCTTCACGCGGCCCGAGGTCGTGGACCCGGTGTCCTCGTGGAAGTGGCGGGTCTCCTGGACGATCGTGCCGCCGCCGCTCAGGACGGCCGCGTGCCGCTGGATCTCGTAGCGGGCGGCGCGCTCCACCGACCGCAGCGAGTTGACGTTCTTCGTCTCGCTGCGGGTGCCGAACGTGTCGCTGCCCTTGGGCATGAGCGACAGGTTCACGTCGCACCGCATCTGGCCCATCTCCATCCGGGCCTCGGACACGCCGAGGGCCCGGATGACCTCGCGCAGCTCGCGGACGTACGCCTTGGCCACCTCGGGGGCGCGCTCGCCGGCGCCCACGATCGGCTTGGTGACGATCTCGATCAGCGGGATGCCGGCGCGGTTGTAGTCGAGCAGCGAGTAGTCGGCGCCGTGGATACGGCCCGTCGCACCGCCCACGTGCGTGGACTTGCCGGTGTCCTCCTCCATGTGGGCGCGCTCGATCTCCACGCGGAAGGTCTCGCCGTCCTCCAGCTGCACGTCGAGGTAGCCGTCGAAGGCGATCGGCTCGTCGTACTGGGAGGTCTGGAAGTTCTTCGGCATGTCCGGATAGAAGTAGTTCTTCCGGGCGAAGCGGCACCACTCGGCGATCTCGCAGTTCAGTGCGAGGCCGATCCGGATGGCGGACTCCACGCCGGTCGCGTTGACGACCGGGAGGGAGCCGGGCAGGCCGAGGCAGGTCGGGCAGGTCTGCGAGTTCGGCTCCGCGCCGAGCGCGGTCGAACAGCCGCAGAACATCTTGGTCCTGGTGCCGAGTTCGACATGGACCTCGAGGCCCATGACGGGGTCGTACGACGCCAGCGCGTCCTCGTACGACACCAGGTCGGTCGTGGTGGTCACGGTGAAACTTCCCTCTCAGCCCAGCAGGACGTCGTCGTCGCCCAGCCGCTTCAGCTCGCGGTAGAGGATGGCCAGGCCGGTGACGACGCCGGCGGCGGTCACGACGGCGTCGATCAGCCGCAGCGTGTCGTTCTCGACGCGGGCCTTCTTGATCTGCTTGGCGACGCCGATCGCGCCGAACGCGGTGGCGGCCATGGACATGTACGTACCGGACTTGGACTTCTTGAAGCCCTTGGCCTTGGTCAGTGCACTCACAGCGACGGAGCCTCCTCGAGCAGCGGGTGCCCCCACTTTTTCACGAAGGCGGCCTCGACGGCGGCCCCCACCTTGTACAGCCGGTCGTCCTGCAGAGCCGGGGCGATGATCTGCAGGCCCACCGGCAGGTTGTCCTCGGGCGCCAGGCCGCACGGCAGCGACATGGCCGCGTTGCCCGCCAGGTTGGTCGGGATGGTGCACAGGTCCGCGAGGTACATCGCCATCGGGTCGTCGGCGCGCTCGCCGATCGGGAAGGCGGTGGTCGGGGTCGTCGGGGAGACGATCACGTCGACCTGCTCGAACGCCGCGTCGAAGTCCTGCTTGATCAGCGTGCGGACCTTCTGGGCGCTGCCGTAGTAGGCGTCGTAGTAGCCCGAGCTCAGCGCGTACGTGCCGAGCATGATGCGGCGCTTGACCTCGGCGCCGAAGCCGGCCTCGCGGGTCAGCGAGGTGACCTCCTCGGCGGAGCGGCTGCCGTCGTCGCCGACCCGCAGGCCGTAGCGCAGGCCGTCGAAGCGGGCCAGGTTGGAGGAGCACTCGGACGGCGCGATCAGGTAGTACGCCGACAGGGCCAGGTCGAAGGACGGGCAGTCCAGCTCGACGATCTCCGCGCCCAGCTCCTTCAGCAGCTCGACCGACTCGTCGAACCGCTGGACGACGCCGGCCTGGTAGCCCTCGCCGCGGAACTGCTTGACGACGCCGACGCGCATGCCGGCGACCGAGCCGTTGCGGGCGGCCTCGACGACCGGCGGGACCGGGGCGTCGATGGAGGTGGAGTCCATCGGGTCGTGCCCGGCGATCACCTCGTGCAGCAGGGCCGCGTCCAGGACGGTGCGGGCGCAGGGCCCGCCCTGGTCGAGGGAGGAGGAGAAGGCGACCATGCCGTGGCGGGAGACCGCGCCGTAGGTCGGCTTCACACCGACCGTGCCGGTGACGGCGGCCGGCTGGCGGATGGAGCCGCCGGTGTCCGTGCCGATGGCGAGCGGGGCCTCGTAGGAGGCGAGGGCGGCGCTCGAACCGCCGCCGGAGCCGCCCGGGATCCTGGTGAGGTCCCAGGGGTTGCCGGTGGGGCCGAAGGCGCTGTTCTCGGTCGAGGACCCCATGGCGAACTCGTCCATGTTGGTCTTGCCGAGAATCACGACGTCGGCGGCCTTCAGGCGCTGGGTGAGCGTCGCGTCGTAGGGCGGGATCCAGCCTTCGAGCATCTTCGAGCCGACGGTCGTCGGCACGCCCTCGGTGGTGAAGATGTCCTTCAGCGCCAGCGGCACGCCTGCCAGCGGGCCGAGCTTCTCGCCGCGCGCCCGCTTCTCGTCGACGGCGCGGGCCTGCGCCAGGGCGCCCTCGCGGTCGACGTGCAGGAAGGCGTGCACCTTCTCGTCGACGGCCTCGATCCGGGCCAGATGGGCCTCGGTGACCTCGACGGCCGTGAGCTCGCCGGAGGCGATCCTCCCGGCGATCTCGGCGGCCGTGAGCTTGATGATGGGGCTGTCCGTCATGGCGGGTTACTCCTCCCCCAGGATCTGCGGCACCCTGAAACGCTGCTGCTCCTGGGCCGGGGCGCCGGACAGCGCCTGCTCGGGGGTGAGCGACGGACGGACCTCGTCCGCGCGCATGACGTTGGTCAGCGGCAGCGGGTGGGAGGTCGGCGGTACGTCTCGGTCGGCGACCTCACTGACGCGGGCCACCGCGCCGATGATGTCGTCCAGCTGTCCCGCGAAGTGGTCGAGCTCTTCGGGCTTCAGCTCCAGACGCGCCAGCCGGGCGAGGTGGGCGACCTCCTCGCGCGTGATGCCAGGCATGCAGCGATCCTCTGGGGTGAGTGTGTGTGGTTCGGGCCTAGGGCCTGTCGTCACCTTCCCGGCTCGGCGGGGCGGCGGGCGTGCGGGCCAGGCGTCGCGCGGCGGTCCGGAAGGTGGCGTCAGGCCCCAATCCTATGGGGCCGCGCCCGGTGTGCGTGAAACGGTTTCCCCCGCGTCCCCCGGCCGGGACGTCCGGCGCCCGTCCGGGCCCCCGCCGTGGGGAACGTGCGGCCGCCACGGAAGACGGCGGCCCTGGGGGTTTCGGCACGCCCGACCGGCGCGGCCCGGCGGGTCACCGGTGGCCGGGCGGCGCGGCCGGACGCGGGTCGGCTGGTCACCACCCGTGGGGCGGCCGGCAGGGCCAGGGGCCGGGCGGGTAGCCAGCGGCACAGCCGGGCGCGGGTCGGCAGATGAGCGCCGGGCGGGTGGCGCAGCCCAGGGCGACGGGCAGACCGCCCCTCGCGCGAACAGCACAGCCCGGCGCAGGTCGGCAGGTCACTCGCGGGGCGGACGACACGGCCGGGCGGCGCCGGAGGCCGGGCGCCGAGCGATCGGCACGGCCGGG
>NZ_JBEYXZ010000036.1:14379-71500 GCF_040645305.1 Streptomyces sp. NPDC046831
GGCGGATGTCGAGTGGCACAGGCCGCCCCGGTGGGCGGACCGGTCCGGGCCGGACGGCGCGGCCGGGCGCAGGTCGGCAGGTCACTCGCGGGGCGGGCGGCACGGCCGGGCGGCGCCGGAGGCCGGGCGCCGAGCGATCGGCACGGCCGGGCGGATGTCGAGTGGCACAGGCCGCCCCGGTGGGCGGACCGGTCCGGGCCGGACGGCGCGGCCGGGCGCAGGTCGGCAGGTCACTCGCGGGGCGGACGACACGACCGGGCGACGCCGGGCGGCGCGGCCGGGCGTGGGACGGGCGGCGTGGCTCGGTGGGTCACTCCTCGGTCGCCGCCGCCGGCAGCGCCGCGGCGGGCCGCTGCCAGCCCCGCGATCCCCGGGCGCGCAGCCACGCCGTGGTCTCGCCGGGCGGCATCGCGGCCGCGACCAGCCATCCCTGGACGGCGTCGCAGCCGAGGTCACGCAGCCGCTCCCAGGTCTCGTCGTCCTCCACGCCCTCGGCGACGACGAGCAGGCCGAGGGAGTGCGCGAGGTCGACCGTGCAGCGCACGATCTCGGCGTCCTCGGTGTCCACGGCCAGCCGGGCCACGAACGAACGGTCGATCTTCAGCTCGCTCACCGGCAGCCGGCGCAGGTGCACCAGCGAGGAGTAGCCGGTGCCGAAGTCGTCCAGCGACATCTTCACGCCGTGCCCGGTCAGCGCGTGCAGCGTGTCGGCGGCGCGCTGCGGGTCCTCCAGCAGGACGTGCTCGGTGATCTCCAGTTGCAGCGCTCCGGCCGGGACGCCGTGCCGCGCCAGCCGGGCGGCCACCGATCCGGCGAAGCCGGGGCTGTGGACGTCGCGCGGGGAGACGTTGACGGCGACCGGCACGACCAGGCCCTCGGCCCGCCACGCGGCGACCTGCCCGAGGGCGGTCTCCAGCACGTACTCCGTCAGATGGGGCATCAGCCCGGAGGACTCGGCGATCGCGATGAACTCGTCCGGCGGCACCTTGCCCCGCTCGGGGTGCACCCAGCGCACCAGCGCCTCCAGCCCGGCGACCTGCCCGTCGAAGCGGACCTTGGGCTGGTAGTGCAGCTCGACCTCGTGCGCGTCGAGGGCGCGGCGCAGGTCGCCCAGCAGGCCGAGCCGGTCGGGCGTGTTGGAGTCCCGTTTGGACTCGTAGACCTCCACGCCCGTGCGGTCCCGCTTCGCCTGGTACATCGCCACGTCGGCCCGGCGCAGCATCCCCTCGGCGTCCACGGCGTGGTCGGGGAAGACGGCGACCCCGGCGCTGGCCTCCAGCACCAGGGTGAGCCCGTCGAGGTCGAGCGGGGAGCTGAGCGCGGTGACCAGCGCGCGGGCGGCCCGGGTCGCGGATGTGGTGGAGTCGGCGACCGGGAGTAACACGGCGAACTCGTCGCCGCCGAGCCGCGCGGCCTCCGCCCCGCGCGGCAGCGCCAACCGCAGCCGGTCGGCGATCTGGAGCAGCAGCCGGTCCCCGGCGAGGTGACCGAGTGTGTCGTTGACGGACCGGAAGCGGTCGAGGTCGATCAGCACCAGGGCGGACCGGGCGCCGATGCGTTCGGCGTCGTCGAGCGCGGTCCAGATCCGCTCCAGCAGCCACTGCCGGTTGGGCAGCCCGGTGAGCGGGTCGCGCAGCTGCTCCTCGGCTCGGGCGCGGGCCATCCACAGGGTGGAGTCCAGGGCGATGAGCGGGACGGAGAACAGCGGCAGCAGCACGGGCTTGGCGACGGCGACCACGCAGATGAGGGGCGCTATGCCGAGCAGCGCGACCGCGACCAGGCCGTGCCGGAGGAGGGCGGTGCGGGCGACGGTGGGCACGCCCCCGCGCGGGGTGTTCAGGTACCACAGCAGGACGCGGGAGACCGTGAGGTAGGCGGCCGCGACGAGGACCACCTGGACCCCGGTGCCGACGTCCCAGGTGCCCGGGTCCCAGGGCTCCTCCACGGTCGGCACGCGGCCGGACGCGCCCAGCACCAGGGCGCCGGCGCCGATGCCGAGGAGGTCGACGGAGCCGAGGAGCACGCCCTGTCGGCGGCGGTGGCGGCGGGCCGCGCCGACCAGGACGACGACGGTGAGGCTGACCAGGCCGGCCGCGACCCAGCCGTAGAGCAGCAGCGCGGCGAGGGTGAGGGCGGCGCCCGAGCCGGTGCCGCCCCACCAGCGGGCGCGGCCGAGCGCGACGAGGTGGCCGACGATGACGCCGGTGAGCACGGCCAGGGACCAGCCGGCGGTGCCGGAGGGGAAGAGCGCGCGGCCGCCGGCGAACGCCCCGTACAGGCCCGCGCCGAGGGCGAGGCCGGCGGCCGCGACGACCACCGTGGGCAGTGCGGGCCAGGACCGGCGGCGTTCGGTGCCGCCGGGATGGGAGGGGCGGGGTGCGGCTTCGGCGGCGGGCTGCGCGGAGCCGCGCGCCTCGGTGACGGCGTACGGCCCGAGGGCGCACGCCTCCGTGCCCGCACGCTCCGAAGTCAGCCGCCGGCACCCCCGCCATGCGCCGGTCATCCGGCGCAACCGCGAGGGCGCGGTGGCGCTCTCGGTCGGTTCCATTCCCGTCCCTCTCACAACCGGCGGTGCCCACGCCACGCGGCCCGGTGCCCGACTCCCCTGCGGCGGCACCGCGTTGGAAACCCCTTCCCCGCGCCCGTGATGTGCGCGGGGAGGCCCCGACCGCAGCTGGGCACGGCAGGTGGCAACCTCAACAGTAGGCCGCTGAAGGCCGTCACGGGCAGCGGTCGCCGACGGTTGCCCGAATGCGCCCCGGCCACCCGTATGCAACTGGTATGCGCCGATCGGATGGCCTTCAACCGCTACTCCTCGGTCGGAAGGGCGACTTCGGCCGCGGCGTCCGGTCCCCGGTCCAGCAGGACGGCGAAACCTCCCTCGTTCAGCACCGGCACCTTGAGCTGCATCGCCTTGTCGTACTTCGACCCGGGGTTGTCACCCACCACGACGAACGAGGTCTTCTTCGAGACCGAGCCGGTCACCTTCGCTCCCCGGCTCTGCAGCGCGTCCTTGGCGCCGTCGCGCGTGAAGCGCTCGAGCGTGCCGGTGACCACCACGGTCAGCCCTTCGAGCGGGCGCGGGCCCCGGTCCTCGTCGGCGCCCTCCTCCTCCATCCGGACGCCGGCGGCCCGCCACTTGCGCAGGATCTCCTGGTGCCAGTCCTCGGCGAACCACTCCTTGAGGGAGGCGGCGATGATCGGGCCGACGCCGTCGGTGGCGGCCAGCTCCTCCTCACTGGCCTGTTCGATGCGGTCGACGGAGCGGAACTCGCGCGCGAGGGCCTCGGCGGCGACCGGCCCGACATGACGGATCGACAGGCCGGTGAGGATCCGGGCGAGGGGACGCTCCTTGGCGGCGGCGATGTTGTCCAGCATCGCCTGCGCGTTCTTCTTCAGTTCGCCCTGCTGGTTGGCGAAGACCGTGACGACCTTCTCCTCGCCGGTCTTCGGGTCGTGCTTGGGCAGACCGCTGTCCTGGTCGAGCACGTACGCCTTGATGGGCAGCAACTGCTCGACGGTGAGGTCGAAGAGGTCGCCCTCGTCCTTCAGCGGCGGCTCGGCGGGCTCCAGCGGCTTGGTGAGGGCGGCCGCGGCGACGTAGCCGAAGTGCTCGATGTCCAGCGCCTTGCGGCCGGCGAGGTAGAACAGGCGCTCACGCAACTGGGCCGGGCACGCCCGCGCGTTCGGGCAGCGCAGGTCGACGTCGCCCTCCTTCATCGGCCTCAGCGGCGTCCCGCACTCGGGGCACTCCGACGGCATCACGAACTCGCGCTCGGTGCCGTCCCGCAGGTCGACGACCGGGCCGAGGATCTCCGGGATGACGTCACCGGCCTTGCGCAGCACCACCGTGTCGCCGATCAGGACGCCCTTGGCCTTGACCACGTCCTGGTTGTGCAGCGTGGCGAACTCGACCTCGGAGCCGGCCACGGTCACCGGCTCGACCTGCGCGTACGGCGTGACCCGGCCCGTCCGGCCCACTCCCACCCGGATGTTGACGAGCTTGGTGTTGACCTCCTCCGGCGCGTACTTGTACGCGATGGCCCAGCGCGGGGCACGCGAGGTGGAGCCGAGCCGGCCCTGGAGCGGGATCTCGTCGAGCTTCACGACGACGCCGTCGATCTCGTGCGCCACGGAGTGACGGTGCTCGCCGTAGTGGGCGATGAACTCGCGCACGCCGTCGAGGTCGTCGACCACCCGGTTGTGCGGGGACGTGGGCAGGCCCCAGGACTCGAGCAGGCCGTAGGCCTCGGAGAGCCGGGAGAAGCCCTCGAAGCCCTCCAGCGCGCCGATGCCGTGCACGACCATGTGCAGCGGCAGCGTCGCCGTGACCTTCGGGTCCTTCTGGCGCAGCGAACCGGAGGCGGAGTTGCGGGGGTTGGCGTACGGCTTCTCGCCGGCGGCCACCCGGCGCGCGTTGAGGTCCTGGAAGGCCTCCATCGGGAAGTACACCTCGCCCCGGATCTCCACCAGGCGCGGGACGGAGTCGCCGCGCAGCCGGTGCGGGATCTCCGCGATCGTCTTGACGTTGGGCGTGATGTCCTCCCCGACCCGGCCGTCGCCGCGGGTGGCCGCCCGGGTGAGCCGGCCGTCCTCGTACGTCAGGTTCACCGCGAGGCCGTCGACCTTGAGCTCGCACAGGAAGTGGTGGTCGGGTGTGCCGACGTCCTTGGCGACACGGTCGGCCCAGGCGGCGAGCCCCGCGTCGTCGAAGACGTTGTCCAGGGAGAGCATGCGCTCGCGGTGCACGACCTCCGCGAGGCCCGTCTCGTACGCCACCGCGACCTTCTGGGTCGGCGAGTCGGGCGTGCGCAGCTCCGGGTACTCCTCCTCCAGCGCCTCCAGGGAGCGCAGGAGCCGGTCGAACTCGGCGTCGCTGATGACGGGCGCGTCCTTCACGTAGTACCGGAAGCGGTGCTCCTCGACCTGCTCCGCGAGCTGCGCGTGCTTCTCCCGTGCCTCGGCGGGCACCGTCGTCTCCGCTTGCTTGTCGCCGGCCACCGTGTTGTCCTCCCGTTACTCTGGGTTGTCCGCGAGTGATCTCGCCGCCCGGACGCAGTGGGCGAGCGCCTGGCGTGCGTACGCGGGAGAAACGCCCGCGAGCCCGCACGCCGGGGTCACGGTGACCGTCTCCGGGAGAAGCCCCGGACGCAGTCCCAGCCTGCGCCACAGCGTCCTGACACCCATGACGCTACCCGCAGGGTCCGACAACGGGCCCTCCGCCGACGGGACCACACCGGCGAAGAGGTGGGTACCCCCTTCCACGGCTTCCCCGATCGCCTCGTCGTCACGCTCGGTGAGGAGCGAGACGTCGAAGGAGATGCCGTCGACGCCGGCCCGGCGCAGCAGCGCGAACGGGACGTCCGGGGCGCACGAGTGCACGACGACCGGGCCGCGGTGGACGCCCGCGACGTCGCGCAGCGCCGCCTCGACGGCCTGCCGGTCCACGGCCCGGTGGGTCCGGTAGCCGCTGGCGGTCCGCACCCGGCCGCGCAGCACCGCGGTCAGGGAGGGCTCGTCGAGCTGGAGGACGGGCCGCGCCCCCGGCACGCGCCGCCGCACCTCGGCCAGGTGCAGGCGCAGCCCCTCGGCGAGGGAGGCGGCGAGGTCGCGGCAGGCGCCGGGGTCGGAGAGGGCGGCCTCGCCGTTCCTCAGCTCCAGGTTGGCGGCGAGCGTCCACGGCCCGACGGCCTGCACCTTCAGCGGGCCCTCGTAGCCCTGGGTGAACTCCTCCAGCGCGTCGAGGTCCTCGCCGAGCCACGAGCGCGCCCGCCGGGTGTCCCGGCCCGGCCGGTCCCCGAGCCGCCACCCGCTGGGCTCCACGCGCGCGTAGAGCTCGACGAGCATCCCCGCGGTCCGTCCGATCATGTCCGCGCCGGGCCCGCGCGCGGGCAGCTCCGGCAGAAAGGGGAAGTCCTCGAAGGTCCCGGTGACGGTCCTGGCGGCCTCCCGGGCGTCCCCGCCGGGCAGGGATCCGACGCCGGTGGCGGCCGCGAACCTGAACTCGCTGTTCTCACTCACGCGGGAAGCCTACGGAACGCCGCTCGAGCGGGCCGCCGCGGCCGCCTCCGGGCGCCGTCGAGGCGGGCCGGAGCGGCCGGGCCGCGTCACCGCCCCGGGCGCACGGTCAGGTCGTTGACCTCGGCGTCCCGCGGGAGGTCGAGGGCCATGAGGAGGGCCGTCGCGACGGACTCCGGGTCGATCCACCGGTCCGGGTCGTACTCCTTGCCCTCCTGCTGGTGGACCTTGGCCTGCATCGGGCTCGCGGTGCGGCCCGGGTAGACGGAGGTGACCCGGACGCCGGCCGCGTGCTCCTCCTGGCGCAGGGAGTCGGCGAGGGCCTTCAGGCCGTGCTTGGACGCGGCGTACGCGGCCCAGTCGGCGTTGGCGTTCAGGCCGGCGCCCGAGTTGACGAAGACGACGTGGCCGCGGGCCGCGCGCAGCTGCGGCAGCAGCAGCCGGGTCAGCTCCGCGGGCGCGATCAGGTTGACGTCGAGCTGGTGGCGCCAGGTCTTCGGGGTGAGCTCGCCCACCGGGCCGAGATCGACCACGCCCGCGATGTGCAGCAGCGAGTCCACGCGGTCCGGCAGTGTCTGGTGGGACAGGGCCCAGCTGAGCCGGTCGGGGTCCGCCAGGTCGCCGACCAGGGTCCGCGCGCCGGGGAACGCGGCCGCCAGTTCCTTCGCCCGGGCCGCGTCGCGTGCGTGCAGCACGACCTCGTCCCCGCGCGCGTGCAGGCGGCGGGCGACGGCCGCGCCGATGCCGGAACCGGCACCGGTGATCACATGAGTAGCCATGCCCGCCATGCTCGCACCCCCGTCTCAGCGGTCCGCGAGCGACTTCTCCAGGTAGGCCATGGCCTCGGCCGGCTCGTCGGCGAAGCACATCAGCTCGGCCAGCGGGCGGGGCAGGAACCCCTCGGCGTCCATGCGCTGGAACTGCTCCTTCAGCCCGTCCCAGAAGCCGGCCGTGTTGAGCAGCACCACCGGCTTGTCGGTGCGGCCGTGCTTCTTCAGCTCCAGGATCTCGGTGGCCTCGTCGAGCGTGCCGGTGCCGCCGACCAGGATCACCACCGCGTCGGCCTTCTCCAGCAGCAGCTTCTTGCGCTCGGCCAGGTCCCGCGCGATGACCATCTCGTCGGCGCCGGGCCGCGCCTTCGCCGACAGGAAGTCGACCGAGACCCCGACGAGCCGGCCGCCCGCCTCCTGCACGCCGTCCGCGACCACCTTCATCAGGCCGCTGTCGCTGCCGCCCCAGACCAGGGTGTGCCCGCCCTTGCCGATCAGCCCGGCGAAGTCGCGGGCGGGGCGGGTGTAGCGGTCGTCGAGGTCGGCGGCGGAGAGGAAGACGCAGATGTTCATGCGCTCAACGGTACGCGGGAAGAATCGCGGGCCCGCGGGCGCTTCCCTCACATGGGCTCTGCACACGAGATCACCATCGAGCACGGCACGCAGCGCGTACGGGTCGTCCGCGACGGCCTGGTCCTGGCCGAGAGCGACCGGCCGCTGGTGCTGCGGGAGACCGGCTGCCCCGCGCGCTACTACCTCCCCGCCGAGGACGTGCGCCTGGACCTGCTGACCGCGTCCGGGACGCACACCCACTGCCCGTTCAAGGGCACGGCGTCGTACTGGTCCCTGCCGGACGCTCCGGACCTGGTGTGGGCGTACCCCGACCCCAAGCCCGGCGTCGCCGAGATCAAGGACCACCTCTGCTTCTACGACGTGGAGGTCGTGACCGGCTGACTCCCGGCGCCTCGCCTCCCCGCCGACCCCGCCCCCGCGTGGCAGTCTCACAGTCATGGACAACAAGACCCTCTCGCGTGACGGCACCCCGCTCGCCCATCACCGCAGCGGACAGGGCCCCGCGGTCGTCCTGGTCCACGGCGCGATGTCGACGGGCGGCACGCTGGCGCCGCTGGCGGCGGCGCTGTCGGAGCGCTTCTCGGCGGTCGTCTACGACCGCCGGGGCCGGGGCGGGAGCGGGGACACGGCGCCCTACGCGGTGGAGCGCGAGGTCGAGGATCTCGCCGCGGTGATCGAGGCCGTCGGCGGGGAGGCGTCCCTGTACGGGATCTCCTCGGGCGGTGCGCTGGCGCTCAGGGCGGCGGCGAGCGGGCTGCCGGTGCGCCGGGTGGCCGTGTACGAGCCGCCCTTCGTCCTGGACGAGGACGGCGTGCGGGAGCGCGCGCAGTACAGCAGGGACCTGAACGAGGCGCTGGGGCAGGGCCGGCACGGGGACGCGGTCGAGCTGTTCCTCCGGCTCACCGGGCTGGCCCCGGAGGTCGTCGCGAACGCCCGCCAGGCGCCCCTGTGGGCGGGCATGGAGGCCCTGGCCCCGACGCTCGCCTACGACGACGCGGTGATGGGCGACGGCCGGATCCCGCGTGACCTGCTCGCCTCGGTCACCGTGCCGGTCCTGGCCACCGCGGGCGGGGCGAGTCCCGGCCCGCTGCGGGTGGCCGCCCAGCAGGTCGCGCAGCTCGTGCCGCGGGGCACGTTCCGCACGCTGGAGGGCCAGAGCCACGCCGTGGAGGCGGAGGTGCTGGCGCCGGTGCTGGCGGAGTTCTTCGGCTCCTGAGGAACCGAGCACGGGCGGGACTGGCAGGACGGGCGGGACCGCAACGGCGCTCGGGAGCCGGACGCCCGGACGGGCGCGCCGCCGGCGGAACGGGCGGCGGTCAGGCCGCCCCGGCCGTGGCACGGACCGTCGACGCGATGGTGGCCGAGCCCACCACGCGCGTGCCGTCGTACAGGACGATCGCCTGGCCGGGGGCGACCCCGCGCACCGGCTCGGTGAAGGCGACCCGGAGCTCGCCGTCGACCAGTTCGGCTCTCACCTCGGTCTCGCCGCCGTGGGCGCGCAGCTGGGCCGTGTAGGTGCCGGGGCCGGCCGGGGCGGCGCCGCACCAGCGCGGCCTGATCGCCGTGAGGGCCTGGACGTCGAGGGCGGAGGCCGGGCCGACGGTGACGGTGTTGGTCACCGGGGAGATGTCGAGGACGTAGCGGGGCTTGCCGTCGGGTGCGGGGGTGCCGATGCGCAGGCCCTTGCGCTGGCCGATGGTGAAGCCGTACGCGCCCTCGTGCGTGCCGACCCTGGCGCCGGACTCGTCGACGATGTCGCCCTGCGCCGTGCCGAGCCGGTTCGCGAGGAAGCCCCGGGTGTCCCCGTCGGCGATGAAGCAGATGTCGTGCGAGTCGGGCTTCCTGGCGACGGCGAGGCCGCGCCGCTCGGCCTCCGCGCGGATCTCGTCCTTGGTGGTGACGGTGTCCCCGAGCGGGAACATCGCGTGCGCCAGCTGCCGGTCGTCCAGGACGCCGAGGACGTAGGACTGGTCCTTGGCCATGTCGGAGGCGCGGTGCAGCTCGCGCGTGCCGTCGGGCAGCGTGACGACCTTCGCGTAGTGGCCGGTGCAGACGGCGTCGAAGCCGAGGGCGAGCGCCTTGTCGAGCAGCGCGGCGAACTTGATCTTCTCGTTGCAGCGCAGGCACGGGTTGGGCGTGCGGCCGGCCTCGTACTCGGCGACGAAGTCCTCCACGACGTCCTCGCGGAAGCGGTCCGCGAGGTCCCACACGTAGAAGGGGATGCCGATGACGTCCGCGGCGCGGCGGGCGTCCCGCGAGTCCTCGACGGTGCAACAGCCGCGCGCGCCCGTGCGGAACGACTGCGGGTTCGCGGAGAGCGCGAGGTGGACGCCGGTGACGTCGTGGCCGGCTTCCGCGGCACGCGCGGCGGCGACGGCGGAGTCGACGCCGCCGGACATGGCGGCGAGGACGCGGAGGGGGCGCTGCGGGGTCTCAGTCATAACCACTCCAGAGTACGGGGCGGCGGGAACCGTCACTCGCGCGTATCCGTTGTCGATCACATGGGGGAGACGAAGGACGGGGCGGGCCGGCGGACGGCACGGCGGGCGGTGCTGATCGGCGGCGCGGCGGCGGTCGTGGGCGGGGCCGCGCTGGCCCGTGGGCAGCTGTCCCACCTGTGGTGGCGGCTGCCGGGCGCGCAGCGGCCGCGGGTGGAGGGCGCGGTGGACTTCCGCGGCGCCCGCTGGGTGGCGGCCTCCCCGGCCAACTACCGGCGGGCCGACCGCCCGGACGACTACACGATCGACCGGGTCGTCGTGCATGTGACGCAGGGCAGCTACGCGAGCGCCGTGAAGGTGTTCCAGGACCCGGCCCACCAGGCCGCCGCGCACTACATCGTCGGCGCCGACGGGCACGTCACGCAGATGATCCGCGAGCTGGACGTGGCCTTCCACGCCGGCAGCCGCGCCTACAACGAGCGCAGCGTGGGCATAGAGCACGAGGGCTTCGTGGACAGGCCGTCGTCCTTCACGGACGCGATGTACGCCGCCTCGGCGCGGCTGACGGCGGGGATCTGCGCGCGCTACGGCATACCCGTGGACCGGGAGCACATCGTCGGCCACGTCGAGGTGCCGGGCACCGACCACACGGACCCCGGGCCGCACTGGGACTGGGACCGGTACCTGCGGCTGGTGCGGCAGGCGCGCACCGCGCCGACGCAGCCGACCGGAAACGGCACAGCGGAACCCGTCGGTACCGAAAAATAGCGCGACCCTCTTGTGCCCGATTTCATCCGTTCTATCCTGAATACAGGCCTACGGGACGAGTGAGGGAGTTCGACCGGAGTAGCCGACAGCGGCGTGAGACCACGGTGTCCGCCGGTGCCGACGTCGACGGTCGGGCTGAGAGGCCGGAAGGTCGCAAGACCGGACGGCGACCCCGAGAACCTGATCCGGACAATGCCGGCGAAGGGAACCCGTCTCGTAGGTTCCTTTCGTGTCCTCGCCCGCCCGGGGCCCGGCCGCCCCGGGCCCGGCACCCCGCTGTCAGCTCAGGCCCGCCGCGCGGGCGCGCTCCACGGCGGGGCCGATGGCCTTCGCGACCGCCTCGACGTCCGCCGGCGTGGAGGTGTGGCCGAGGGAGAAGCGCAGGGTGCCGCGCGCCAGGTCGGGATCGGCCCCGGTGGCCAGCAGGACGTGGCTGGGCTGGGCGACGCCCGCGGTGCAGGCGGAGCCGGTCGAGCACTCGATGCCCTGGGCGTCCAGCAGGAGCAGCAGCGAGTCGCCCTCGCAGCCGGGGAAGGTGAAGTGCGCGTTGGCGGGCAGGCGGTCCACCGGATCGCCGCCGAGGATCGCCTCCGGCACCGCCGTGCGGACGGCCTCGATCAGATCGTCCCGCAGGGTGCCGATCTCCCGCGCGAACCACTCCCGCCGCTCGGTGGCCAGCCGGCCGGCCACCGCGAAGGAGACGATCGCGGGGGCGTCGAGGGTGCCGGAGCGGACGTGCCGCTCCTGCCCACCGCCGTGCAGGACGGGCACGGGGGTGTACTCGCGGCCGAGGAGCAGGGCGCCGATGCCGTACGGTCCGCCGATCTTGTGCCCGGAGACCGTCATCGCGGCCAGGCCGGAGGCGGCGAAGTCGACCGGGACCTGTCCGAGGGCCTGGACCGCGTCGGCGTGCAGCGGGACGTCGAACTCCCGCGCCACCTCGGCCAGTTCACGGACCGGCAGCACGGTGCCGATCTCGTTGTTGGCCCACATGACGGTGGCGAGGGCCACGTCGCCGGGGTTGCGGGCGATGGCCTCGCGCAGGGCCTCGGGACGGACGCGGCCGTAGGCGTCGACGGGCAGGTACTCCACGGTGGCGCCCTCGTGCTCACCGAGCCAGTGCACGGCGTCGAGGACGGCGTGGTGCTCGACGGGGCTCGCGAGCACGCGGACGCGGGCCGGATCGGCAGCGCGGCGGGCCCAGTACAGGCCCTTGACCGCGAGGTTGTCCGCCTCGGTGCCGCCGGAGGTGAAGACGACCTCGCTGGGGCGGGCACCGAGGGCCTCGGCGAGGGTCTCGCGCGACTCCTCGACCGTGCGGCGGGCTCTGCGGCCGGATGCGTGGAGGGAGGAGGCGTTACCGAGGACGCTCAGCTGGGCGGTCAGCGCCTCTGCCGCCTCCGGAAGCATCGGGGTGGTCGCGGCGTGGTCGAGGTATGCCATGGTGAGGCCGATTCTACGGCGCCACCGTCGTGGCACCCGGACCGGCGTGCGCCGCGTCACGGCCGCCCGCCCCGCCCGCCCGGTCGTCCCCGGGGCGCCGGCCGCGGCCGGCCGCCGGACGGCTCAGAAGCTCCAGGAGACAGTGCTGTCGGCCTGCACGAACGCGAGCAGGACCAGCAGGTCGGCGACGCCCAGGACCAGCCCCAGCAGCGCGCGGCCGCGGCGGGCCGTGCCCCGCAACAGGGCGGCGCCGGCGAGGGCGATGGCGATCGGGCCGAGGAAGACGTTGAGGACCAGGAGGCCGAGCAGGCCGAGGACGAAGGACGCGACGGCCATGCCGTCGACGTCTCGGATCCCGGTACGGCGGGCGGCCGGTGCGGTCAGGTGCATGGTGGTCACTCCCGACGGTCGGTGGGACGGGACGGGTGGTCAGCGGGCGGACGTGCCCCGCCGGCGGCCGTGCCGCTCGCGGAACGCGAAGACGGTGAGCCAGACGGCGATGACGGCGGCGGCGACGGCGCTGAAGCCGAGCGGCGCGTGGGCCACGGTGCCCATGACGACGCCGAACAGCATGAGTGCGGCGACGAGGAACAGCATGGGATCGGATCCCCCTCCGGTGTGCGTCCGAGGACGTTCGGGTGAACTCCCGGAGCGTTTCGGTGAACGCTTGTGGTTACATTTGTTCACTGACTCTCCAGTCTAGCGCGCCACCGGTCTTTGCAATTCCGGAGAACAGTTGTTAACTGCATGGCATGAGTCACACCCCCGGCGTCCGGCAGGCGCAGAAGCAGCGGACCCGGCAGGCGCTCCTCGACGCGGCGCTGGCGCTGCTGGAGGAGCAGAGCCTGAGCAGCCTGGGTCTGCGCGAGGTCACGCGCGCTGTCGGCGTCGCGCCCACGGCCTTCTACCGGCACTTCCGCTCCACGGCGGACCTCGGTGTGGCCCTGGTCGAGGAGGCCCTGGGCAGCCTGCACCCGATGATCCGGACGGCGGTGTCCACGGCGGACGACAGCGGGGAGCGCATCGCCCGCGCCGTCGAGGTGATCGCCCGTCATGTGGAGGCGCACGCCGCCCACGTCCGGTTCGTCGCGCGGGAGCGGCACGGCGGGGTGCAGCAGGTCCGGGACGCCATCCGGGAGCAACTGGCCCGGTTCGCGCGGGAGGTGAAGGACGAACTCGCCAAGGACCGGGAGTCCGCGGGCTGGGACGACGCCGACCTGCTGATGCTGGCGCACCTGTACGTGGACCAGATGCTGGTGACGGCCTCCCTGTTCCTGGAGGCCCTGGACGCTCCGTGGGAGGAGCGGGAACGCGTGGCCCGGCTGGCGACCCGGCAGTTGCGCCTGATCAGCCTGGGCCGGCGGCACTGGCTGGACTGACGGGGGCACGTGGGGTGGACGACGGCCGGTGCGCGGCCCGGACTGACGGCCGGTGTGCCGCCCGGACTGACGGCCGGTGCGCGGCCCAGGCCGACGGGGGCTCGCGGCGGCTGGACCGACGGGCGGTGTGCGCCCCGGACTGACGCGCGGTGTGCGCCCCGGACTGACGCGCGGTGTGGCCCCGGACTGACGCGCGGTGTTCGGCCTGGGCCGACGGGGGCTCGCGGCGGCTGCCCCGTGTCCGGCGGGTCCGCGCGAGGCGATCTGACGGCGCCGGTGCGCCGCGGTCGCGGCGTGGCCGAGATCGAGGGTTGTGGTCGAGATGTGGCCCGCGGTCCGGGCCGCCGCCTGTCGTGGCGGCGGCCCGGACCGTGGGGCAGTCGGTCAGCTCAGCCGGACGCGTGCCAGCTGCCGGGACTGGGCCACCAGGCGGTCGGCGCTGTCCCAGACCTCGGCGTCCTCCTCCAGGAAGCCGCCGGCCAGGTTGCGGGTGGTGATGGACACGCGCAGCGGCCCGGGGGCGGGGCGGGAGCGGACGTGCACGGTCAGTTCGACCGTCGGCACCCAGCCGCTCAGGCCGAGTTCGAAGGCGGTCGGGGGCAGCGCGTCCACCGCCAGCAGCAGGGAGAGCGGGTCGGCGTCCCGGCCGTCGGCGAGCCCGAACCAGGCCCGCATCTCCCCCTTGCCGGACGGCGCGCCGAGGGCCCAGCCCAGAGTGGCCGGATCCAGTTTCAGCATCAGGCGGTCGGTGATGGCCGAGCTGCCGGGGACCGGGGCCGGGCCGTCCTCGGGCCCGAAGCACTGGTCGACCGGCGGGATGGCGGGCGGCTTCGCGCTGGTGCGGACGTCGTCGGGCAGGGCGCCCAGGTCGCCGTACGAGGCGAGGACGCGCAGGCGCTCGACCTCCCGGCCCTCCTCGTCGTACTGGAAGAGGGAGGCCTGGCCGGTGGAGAGGGTGCGGCCGGTGCGGACGACGTCCGTGCGGACGACCGCCGGGCCCGGCTGCGACGCGGTCAGGTAGTGCGCCGAGACGGTGAACGGGTCCGGGTGGGGCAGGGCGTGGGCGAGGGCCCGGCCGAGCACGGCCAGCAGGTAGCCGCCGTTGACGGCGTTGATGATCGTCCAGCCGGCCGAGAGGTCGATGTCGTAGACGCCGGGCGCGCGCGGGGTGACGGCGGTGTCGCGGTCGAACTCGCTGTCGCCGATCGTGGCCGCTGCGGCCGGTACGGAAGCTGCTTCGGGCATGCGTGAACCGTACAACAGGTAACTACTAAGCGGTAGCTTTTCCCGAGAGGCCGGCCGTGGCCGCCCCACTTGTCCGCCGCCGGCGCCCGGGAGGGCCGAGGCGACGCCCGGGGCGCGTCCCGGACGGCTACTCCTCGCTGACCGTGGACCGCCGGTTCCAGGCGCGCGGAGCCCGCCAGTGGAACCGCATCGCGAGCAGGCGCAGGACGAACGCCACGACCACCGCGAGCCCCGTCGTGAGCGGGGTCAGCGCGCCGTAGCGGATGCACAGCGCCACCATGGCGGCGCCGACGATCGCCGGGACCGCGTACAGGTCGCGGTCCCAGCGCAGGAGCGAGGGCACCTCGTTGGCGAGCACGTCCCGCAGCACACCGCCGCCGACGGCGGTGGCCAGGCCGAGGGCCGCGGAGGAGGTGAGGCCCAGGCCGTACTCGTAGGCCTTGGTGGTGCCGGCCACGCAGAACAGGCCGAGACCGGCCGCGTCGAAGACGTTGACCGCGACCTGGATGCGCTCCACGTGCGGATGCAGGAAGAACACGAGCAGCGCGGCGAGCAGCGGGGTGATGAAGTACCCCAGGTCCGTGAAGGCGGCCGGCGGCACGGCCCCGATGACCAGGTCGCGGAGCAGTCCTCCGCCGAGCGCGGTGACCTCGGCGAGCACGGCTATGCCGAAGACGTCGAAGTTCTTGCGAACGGCCAGCAGCGCGCCGGAGATGGCGAACACGAAGATGCCGATCAGGTCCAGGGTGTGCTGGACGGAGGGACTGAACAGTTGGGGCAGCACCCATACATTCTTACTCAGATATGAGTGCCCGCCTTGCGATGGAAGGCTCAGGGGTGGTTGCGGCCCCGTAGTGCCGGGCTCGGCGTCTCGTGCATCGCCCTGCCGCCGTGGTGCTGGGCGGTCGGGCGGCGCGCGGACGGCGAACGGGAGAGCGCCTCGGGCCGGGCCCTCCTCGGGCGTGTGCCCGTCGGAGGGGCCGGGCCGGCTCCGCGCTCTCCCGTCGGGGTGGCCGCGTGACCGTGGCAGGTCACACGTCAGTCGTCGCCCGGCTCCCGGCCGTCGGACCCCGCGGACTCGCCGGACTCGGCGGGCGCCTTGGGGGCGTCGTCGCGGGCCTCCTCGGCGGCGGGGGACGCCTTCGCCTTGGCCGGTGCGTCCGCCTTGACGGATGCCTCCGCCGCGGCCGGTGCGTCCGCCGCGGCGGGCGCGTCAGCCTTCGCGGGGGCGTCGCCCTCGACCGGAGCGGCGTCCTTCACGGGCGCCTCGCCCACGACCGGAGCGGCGTCCTTCACGGGCGCCTCGCCCACGACCGGAGCCTCGCCCTTCGCAAGGGCGTCGCCCTCGACCGGAGCCTCGCCCTTCGCAAGGGCGTCGCCCTCGACCGGAGCCTCGCCCTTCGCAAGGGCGTCGCCCTCGACCGGAGCCTCCGTCGCAGCAGCCTCCGTCGCAGGAGCTTCCTTCGCAGGTGCCGCTTCCTCGGCGGACGCCTCCTTCGCGGGAGCGTCGTCCTTCCCGGCGGCCTCCGCGGCCACTTCCGCGGCCACCGCCGCCGACGTCGCCGCCGACTCGGCCAGGACCTCGTCGGAGACCGACTCCGCCGCCTTCTTCGCGTCCAGGAGCAGCACCGTGTCCTGCGGCGCCTGGTCCTCGAAGTTCTCGGGGTGGTGGCAGGCCACGCGCTGGCCCGGCTTGAGCTCCTTCAGCGGCGGCTCGGCCGTCCGGCAGATCTCGGTCGCCTTCCAGCACCGGGTGTGGAAGCGGCAGCCGCTCGGCGGGGCGATCGGCGAGGGCACGTCGCCCTGGAGCAGGATGCGCTCGCTCTTGGCGTTCCGGCGCCGCGGGTCCGGGACGGGTACGGCGGACATCAGCGCCTTGGTGTACGGGTGCATCGGCGCCCGGTACAGCGAGTCCCGGTCGGCCAGCTCGACGATCTTGCCGAGGTACATCACCGCGATCCGGTCCGAGACGTGCCGGACGACGGACAGGTCGTGCGCGATGATCACGTACGTCAGGCCCAGCTCCTGCTGGAGGTCGTCGAGCAGGTTGACGACCTGTGCCTGGATCGACACGTCCAGCGCGGACACCGGCTCGTCCGCCACGACCAGCTTCGGCTTGAGCGCGAGCGCGCGGGCGATGCCGATGCGCTGGCGCTGGCCGCCGGAGAACTCGTGCGGGTAGCGGTTGTAGTGCTCGGGGTTGAGACCCACGACCGACAGCAGCCGCTGGACTTCCTTCTTGATGCCGCCCTCGGGCTCGACGCCCTGCAGCCGGAAGGGAGCGCCGATGATCGTGCCGATGGTGTGGCGCGGGTTCAGCGACGAGTACGGGTCCTGGAAGATCATCTGCACGTCGCGGCGCAGCGGGCGCATCCCGCCGACGCCCAGGTGCGTGATGTCCTGGCCCTCGAACTCGATCGTGCCGCCGGTCGGCTCGAGCAGCCGGGTGATCAGCCGGCCCATCGTCGACTTGCCGCAGCCGGACTCGCCCACGACGCCGAGGGTCTCGCCGGAGCGCACCTCGAAGTCGAGGCCGTCGACCGCGCGCACGGCGCCGGCCTGACGCTGGAAGAGGCCCTTCCTGATCGGGAAGTGCTTCTGCAGCCCGGTCACCTTCAGCAGGACCTCGCCGGGCGCGGTCTCCTTGGTGAGGGTGCCCGTGCCGGCGGCCGCGGCCGTCTCGCCGTCGCTCTGAGCAGGGATGCTCACTGCCTTGTCCTCTGCGTTCTCACTCACAGCTTCGGCGCAATCTCTTCGGTCCAGATCCGCTGCCGCTGCTCCCGCGTCATGTGGCAGGCGGCCCAGTGCTGGTCGCCGACCTCGGTCAGCTCGGGGCGGACCGTGCGGGTGACGTTGTCCTTGGGCACGTCGGCGTACGGGCAGCGGGGGTTGAAGGCGCAGCCGGACGGGACGTTGATCAGGGAGGGCGGGGAGCCCTTGACCGGGATCAGGCGGTCCTGCTGCTCACGGTCCAGGCGCGGCATCGAGCCGAGCAGGCCCCAGGTGTAGGGGTGCCGGGGCTCGTAGAACACCTTCTCCGCCGGGCCCCGCTCGACGCAGCGGCCGCCGTACATCACCAGGATGTCGTCGGCCAGCTCGGCGACGACGCCCAGGTCGTGGGTGATGACGATGACCGCGGAGCCGAACTCCTTCTGCAGGTCGCGGATGAGGTCGAGGATCTGCGCCTGGACGGTCACGTCGAGGGCGGTCGTCGGTTCGTCCGCGATCAGCAGCTCGGGGTTGTTGACCAGCGACATGGCGATCATGGCGCGCTGGCGCATGCCGCCGGAGAACTCGTGCGGGTAGTTGTCCACCCGCTTGTCCGGCTGCGGGATGCCCACCCGGTCGAGCATCTCGACCGCGCGCCTGCGGGCGGTCTTCTTGTCGACGTCGTGGTGGATGCGGTACGCCTCCACGATCTGCTGGCCGATCGTGTAGTACGGGTGCAGCGCGGACAGCGGGTCCTGGAAGATCATCGCCATCTCGCGGCCGCGCAGCTTGCGGACGTGGTCCGGGTCGGCCGACAGCAGTTCGGTGCCGTTCAGCCAGATCTCTCCGGAGATCTGCGCCTTGCGCTTGCCGTACTGGCCGGCGGTGTGCAGGCCCATGATGCCGAGCGAGGTCACCGACTTGCCGGAGCCGGACTCGCCCACGATGCCGAGGGTCTTGCCCTTCTCCAGCCGGAAGCTGAGCCCGTCGACGGACTTCACCAGACCGTCGTCCGTGGGGAAGTGCACCTTCAGGTCGCGCACTTCCAGGAAGGCGGTCGGGGCGGGCGAGGTGCCGGTGGGCTCGCCCACGGCCGCTCCGCTCTTGCTGAGTTCGGTCATGAGAGCCTCACTCGGGGGTCGATCACGGCGTACAGGACGTCCACCACGAGGTTGGCGATGAGTACCGCGAGGGAAGTGATCAGGGTGACGCCCAGGATGACGGGCAGGTCCTGGTTCTTGATCGCGTTGAGCACGGCCTGGCCGAGTCCGGGCAGGCTGAACGTGGTCTCCGTCAGGATCGCTCCGCCGATGAGGGCGCCGAGGTCCATGCCGAGCATGGTGAGGATGGGCGTCATCGTCGAGCGCATGGCGTGCTTCCTGATGACGACCTGCTCACGCAGGCCCTTGGCCCGGGCGGTGCGGATGTAGTCCTCGCCCAGGATCTCCAGCATGGTGGCCCGGGTGATGCGGGCGTACATCGCCGCGTACAGGAAGGCCAGGGTGATCCAGGGCAGGATCATGCCGCCGAGCCAGCCGGTGAAGGAGTCCTCCAGGGGCACGTACTCGGCGTCGATCCAGCCGAGGCCGTAGGAGAAGATCGCCAGGCTGAGCAGGCCGGTGAAGTAGATCGGCAGGGAGACACCCGCGAGGGCCACGATCATCGCGCCGCGGTCCCACAGGCTGCCCCGCTTGAGGGCGGAGAGCACACCGGCGGCGATACCGAAGATCAGCCACAGCACGGCGGCGCCGAGCGCGAGACCCAGCGTCACCGGGAAGCGGTCGGTCAGCACCGGCCAGATGGCCTGTTCGCTGCGGAAGGAGTAGCCGAAGCACGGCGCGGCGCAGTGGGTGATGTCACCGCCGGCCGCGTAGGTGCGGCCCGCGAAGATGCCCTTGAAGAACTCCCAGACCTGGGAGTAGATCGGGTCGCCCAGACCCAGCTTCTCCCGGATGGCCTCGACAGCGGCAGGGTCGGCCTGCTTGCCCACGAAGCTCGTGGCCACGTCGACGCCCGCCCACTTCGGGACGAGGAAGAAGATGCCGAAGACCACCATGATGATGACCACCAGCATCACTGCGGCGGCGAACAGCCGCCTGATGAGGTAAGCGAGCACAGCTTACGGCCCGCCGCGGACCGCGGGCCCCGGAGATCGTCCAGGGCCCGCGGTCACGCCGCGCCGGCCTTCACCTGCCTTTCGTGCCGTACGGCGGGTGTGCCGGGTTTACTTCGCGGACTTCAGACCGAGGTTGACGAAGTCGTACATGCCGCTGTAGGCGTCGGTCGTGTACACGTTCGCCAGTCGGTTCGAGCGCCAGTTGATGAACTTCTCGAAGACGAAGGGCAGGTAGTAGCCGCCCTCCATGACCTTGTGGTTGATCTCCGTGGCGATCTTGGTCTTGCCGGCGTCGTCCAGCGTGTTGACGTACTGGTCGAACAGGCCGTCGATGGCCTTGTCCTTGATCAGGGCGTAGTTGTTGTTACCGCTCTGCAGGATGTACTTGCTGTCCCACAGCGGCAGACCGAAGCCCTGGACGGACGGGAAGTCCGGGCCCCAGCCCATGATGATGATGCCGTAGCCCTTCTTCTTCACGTTCGCCGGGCTGCCGATGATGCCGGTGGTCTGCGAGCCGTCGTACTGGTCGATCTGGACGTTGATCCCGATCTTCTTCAGCGACGCCTGCAGGGACTCGGCGGTGGCCACCTCGACCGGCTTGTTGTTGCGGACGGCGATGGTGGTGCTGAAGCCGTTCGGCTTGCCGCAGGCCTTCAGCTCCTCCTTGGCCTTGGCGGCGTTGCCGCTCTTGTTGGCGCCGGCCAGCTCGTAGGGGTCGTACTTCTGGCCCTCGGCGCCCGGCACGGACGGCGGCAGCATGTTGGTGCCGATGTCGCCGCCGGCGACGGGGCCGCCACGCGCGGTCTGCAGCGACACGTGGTCGGCGCCGTAGATGACGGCCTTGCGGCAGTGGATGTTGTCGAACGGCGCCACGCTCTGCGGGAAGACCGCGTAGCGGATGTAGCCGGAGACCGGGTTGTCCAGGTTGCCGCGGTGCTGCTTCAGGGCGGTGGTGCGGCCCTGCGGCGACATGCCGGTCTGGTTCAGGTCCAGGTCGTAGTCACCGGCGATCAGACGCGCGTCCAGGTCGTTGGCGTTCGAGAAGAACTTGATCGTGATCTTGTCCGGGTACGCCTTGCGGATCGGGTCCGAGGACTGCTTCCACGCGGTGTTGCGGACGAGCGTCAGGTCCTTGCCGGGGTTGTACGACTGGAACTTGTACGGGCCGGAGGAGAAGGGGCGCAGCGCGTACTTGGACTTGGTGTCCTTGTCCTGGCGGACCGGGGAGGCCGAGGTCAGGCCCAGCATCTCCTCGAAGTCCGAGTTGGCCTTCGGCAGCTTGAAGACGATGGTCTTGTCGTCCGGCGTCTCGATGGCCTTCAGGCCCAGCTTGTCCGGGGCCTTGTCCTTGTACGGGCCCTGGTAGGTGCCCGCGGGGTCGAGGACGTCCTTCAGGTAGGTCGGCCCGCCGGACAGCACGTCCTGCGCCCACACGCGCTCGATGCCGTACTTGACGTCCTTGGAGGTGATCGGCTTGCCGTCCTCCCAGGTGACGCCGTCGCGCAGCGTGTACGTGTAGGTCTTGCCGCCGTCGGTGACCTTGGCGAGACCCGTGGCGAGGTCCGGGGTGAGCTCGGCGCCGGTCTTGCCGGGCTCGGTCTTGTTCGTGACGAGCTGACGGCTGTAGTAGCGCGAGAAGTTCCACATGAAGCCGTAGTAGCCGCGCGTGGTGTCCCACGAGTCGGCGTCCTGGGCCGCACCGAACTTCAGCACGCCGCCCTTCTTGGCCGCGGAGGCCTGGGCGATCTTGTTGTTGGCGGCGTCGAAGCCGGCCGCACCGTTCTTCGAACCGCCCTTGCCGTCGTCGCCGCCGCCGCACGCCGCCGTGGTCAGCAGCGCGGCGACCACGGCGGCAGCGGCCATGGCCTGCTTGCGCCGCCCTGAGGTGCGTTGGGTAGTCACGATCTCGGATCCTCCGGTTTTGATGAGAGACCCCGTGGGCAGTGCCACGGGAGGCTTGGGGTACGGCAGTTCAGCGGGAGCCCTTCGGGTCCAGCGCGTCGCGCACGCCGTCGCCGAAGAGGTTGAAGGCAAGAACGGTGATGAAGATCGCCACGCCCGGGATGACCATGTACATGGGGTCCGAGTCGTAGTAGTCGATCGCGCTCGAGAGCATCTGCCCCCAGGAGGCCGTGGGCGGCTTGACGCCCACGCCCAGGAAGCTGAGTGCCGCCTCGGTGAGGATGTTGGTCGGGATCATCATGGTCGTGTACACGATGATCGGCGCGACGAGGTTGGGCAGCAGCTCCTTGAAGAGGATGTAGAAGCGCCCGGCGCCCAGGGAACGGGCGGCCTCGACGTACTCGCGCTCACGCAGCGAGAGTGTCTGGCCGCGCACCACGCGTCCGATGTAGGGCCAGCCGAAGAAGCCGATGACCAGGATCATCACGAAGACGCGTACACCCGTGCCGGTGAGACCCAGCATCGCGTTGGGCATGACGGAGACCAGCGCGATGATGAACAGCAGCTGCGGAAAGGCGAGCAGACCGTCCATCACGCGGCTGATGACCGCGTCGACCCAGCCGCCGAAGAAGCCGGCCAGGATGCCGAGGATCGTGCCGAGGACGACGGCGACCAGTGCGGACAGGAAGCCGACCAGCAGGGAGATGCGGGCGCCGTGGACGATGCGGGCGAAGATGTCGCGGCCGCTGACCGGCTCCACGCCGAAGAGGTGGTCGCCGCTGATGCCGCCGAGGGAGCCCGTGGGCGTGCCGAACAGCGGGTCGATCAGGTCCTCGTGGTGGGTCTCCGGGTCCTGGCCGACCAGGTGCGCGATCACCGGCGCCAGGATCGCGACCAGGATCAGGAAGAGCACGACGACGCCGCCCGAGAGGGCGAGTTTGTCCCGCTTAAGGCGTTCCCAGGCGATCCGGCCCAGGGAGCGTCCCTGGACGGCCTTCGCGCCGGTGGTGGCTACCGCCGCTTCGTCGGCCGCGCTCGGGGCCGCTTCCGCGGTCGGCTCGTGCAATGGTGCCGTCATCAGGCAGGGACCCCTCTCAACCGGCGGTAGCCGGCCCGCACTTGCCGCTGTGGCGGCATGATCAGTCCGTCGTACACAGGGGTAGGAACCCCCTTGTTGCGGGAGTCTTCAACGCTTTGGCGATCTGTTGCCAGACTTGACGGTGAATGGATGCGTAAACGTGATGCTGTCTGGGGTGTTCCGTTATCCGGACAGTGGGTAACGGGGGTCGGACGCGGACCAGTTGGGGCAATCAGTGAGATAAGCGGATGTTTCCCCTGCATCTACGCGCGAAGAAGGGCTCCCGGATCCGGAAGCCCTCGGTGCCGGCGGACGCTGCCGCGCGTCAGTAGCCGCCGCGGGCCGGCGGGTAGCCGTACCCGGTCGCCGGCGGCTGCGCGGGGGCGCCGTGCGCCTCGCGGTCGTAGAACGGGCGGGCGTTGGCACGCAGCCACATCGCGACCGGGTCGTACTCGTCGGACATCGCGACCGTGGAGACCGGCAGGCCGTCGGGGACGGCGGCGACGGACTGCTGCATCATCGCGCGCACCGAGTCGACGGCCGGCGGGGAGGTGTCGTACACGTCGAGGCCGATGGCCAGGTACGGCGCCCCCAGCGCGGGCTGGACCCAGGCGCGGCGCAGCGAGCGGACCGCCGGGGTGCGGTGGGCGTTCTGCGCGAGCAGGGCGTAGAACTGCGCGACGTCGATGGCCGGTTCGGACAGCCGCAGCGGTCCGGCCGGCTGGCGGTCCAGGCCGGTGGCGATGCGGCGCAGGTCGAGCCAGGGGATGCCGACGCCGCCGCCGGGGGCGTGCGGGTTCAGCCAGAGGCCGTAGTGGTCGGGGTAGAGGGTGCGGGCGACGTCGAGGCCGTCCACCACCTCGTACGACCGCATCCAGCCGCTGGCCGACAGCTCCTGGGCGGAGGTGACGCACGGCGCGTAGCCGTGGCCGTCGACCTCCATGTGACCGTACTGCGCGTCGGGGGAGCCGGCCTGGCCGTGCCAGAGCAGCATCCACACCTGGCCGGAGGAGGGCGTCGCGAGCGCGCGCAGGAGTGCCTCGTAGGCGTCGTACCGCCCGGGCGTCACCTGGCGCAGCATCTGCTCGACCTGCCCGGCCGCGGCGGTGCCAGCGCTCACCTTTTTACCGCCCCTTCATACAACCAACACTCCGACCGAGCCGTGCGTCCGGTGCCCCGGCAGGCCGCGTTCACGCGACGTCGCCCGGGAGCCACTAGCTTAAGCCGACGCGCAGCGCCGGACAGGCCGCCGTCGGCCCGCGACCGCGGATCGCCCGGGCCGCCGGCGCCCTCAACGGCCGCGCCGCACGCGGCCGCCGCCCGCGCCGTGGCCGGGGCCCCGTCAGCGGCCCTGCTGGTAGAAGGGCCGGACCGTCCCGCGCATCCACTCCCCCACCGGGTCCTGGGCCACGTCGAGGAGGACCAGGTTCACCGGCCACGCGACCGGGACCCTGCCGAGGGCGCGGCCGAGCGCCTCCAGCGGCCGGGCCCGCAGGTCGCCCTCCCACTGCGACAGTTCCACGCCGACGAACATGACCGGGTCGGCGGTCTCGACGGCGGCGAGGCAGCGGCGGGCGGTGAGCACCACGCCGGTCGCGGCGAACTCCGCGGAGGCGGCGGCGAGGAAGTCCACCGGGTCGTCCTGCCAGTCCGGTTCGAACAGCCGGACCCGGCCGCCGCTCACCGGGCCGTCCAGCGACGTCCGCCCCGCCCGGCACAGTTCGGCCACGGCCGGCGGGGGCAGCGGCACGCCGACCACGCCCTCGGGGTTCAGGGCGATGCCGACCTGCGGCGGCAGCCCGCGCGCGAACTCCACGGCGGGCGCGACGGTGCAGGCCATGTGGGCGCCGGCGACCTGCCGGAACTGCTCCTCGGAGCTGAAGACCGGCACGTACGCCTGGCCCTCGATCTCCAGCGTGGGCAGGTCGAGCGGACCGCTGTGCGGTCCGCCGCCGTTGGGCAGCGGCACCCAGACGAAGCTCCGGCCGAGCACCTCGATGATGCGCCCGCCGGCCGAGGGGATGCCGAGCGACGCCGACAGCACCTCCTCCAGCTCGTTGCCGGGCCAACCGCCGTGCGGCTGGGGGTGCGCCTGTGCCGGGAAGTCAGCGGGGATGTCCGCCGGGAAGTCCATCTGCCTACCGCCTGCTGGGAACCACGGGTGTGGCTGAAAAGGCTAACGGGTGCCGCGCCGGCCCCTGCGGGCCCGCACCGCCGGAACGGGCCCCCGCGGACCGCACCGCGGAACGGCACCCGCGGACCGCACCGCGGAACGGGAGCGCCGCCCCCGGGGCCACGCGGCGTCCGCGCCCGTCCGGGCGGCCCCGCGCCGGCTCCGGCACGGCCGCACACCCGTCGGGCGGGGGACCCCCGCGGGCGGACGCCGCCCCCTTGCCGTCCGCCCGCCTCATCCGGTGAAGTCGATGCGCCGCAGCGTGTCCGCCGCGTCCCGGTCCAGCAGGACGGCCGAGCCGCAGCCGTCGGGCAGGCGGCCCCGTTCGGCGGCGCGCAGCAGGCGCTCGGCGGCCCTGCGGTGGCGCAGGAAGGCGTACCGCGAGACGCCGCGGCCGCGCTCGCGCTGGCCGGCCAGGGCCGCGGCGGGCGGGACGTCGAGCAGCACCAGGTGCAGCGTGCCGCCGCGGCGGCGGGCGGCGCGGGCCAGCCAGTCGCGCACCCAGGCCTGCGTCCCGCAGTCGTGCACCACGACCCCCTCGCCGGTGCGCAGGGCGCGGCGCAGCCCCGTGTAGTGGGCGAGCCGGACGAGGGGCCGGTAGACCGCGTACGGCAGGAACCGCGCGAGCCGGTCGTCGAAGCGGTCGCGGGTGTCCTGGGAGTCGATGCGCCTGCCCCGCACCGCCCGGCGCATCAGGGTCGACTTGCCGCTGCCGGGCAGGCCGGTCACCACGACGAGGTCGCGGGGCCCGAAGAGCAGGGCGCGCGGACTGCGGCCGGCCCGCCGGCGCAGATCGCGGACGACGGGCGCGGGGCGCTCGCCGGCCCGCGCGCGGGCCTGGGCCGCCCGGCGCCCCGGCAGGGCGAATGCCCGTTCGGGCAGCGCGAGTGGCGGAGCCGTGGCGCGTGCCGTGGTGCTGTTCACCGTGATCGCCTCCCCTGGGGTGGTCACAGATCCCCTCCCCCTCCAGTGTAAAAAGAAGGTAATACCCGGTGTCTCGCGTTTTCGTGCGCGTACCGCCACAAGCCGGTTACAGATGCGGTCCTGCCAGGAGCGTGCGGGCCGTGCAATGATGTCCGCGCCAACTGCATACCGGCCGTTTGAATCCGCGCGGGAGAGTCCCCGGCAGCCGTTTCGCCGGGGCGCCGAAGGAGCAAGTCCCTCCCTTGAATCTCTCAGGCCCCGTTACCGCGCGGGCGAGGCACATCTGAAAAGCGGGCCGCCGGTGCGGCCCCACCCAAGGTGCAAGCCGTGACCCGGCCGCGGTTCCCTCCCGCGGACCGGCGGTCATGGCGAACCTCTCAGGTTCCGATGACAGATGGGGAGGAACGTTCCTCGCCCTGCCTCCGCCGGCTTCGCCCGCGCGGGGGACCCCCATCGCCTGGAGACCGACCGATGAGCAGTACCGAACCCTCACAGAAGCGCCGTACCGCGCTCGACGCGCTGCACCGCTCCCTCGGCGCCACGATGACCGACTTCGCCGGCTGGGACATGCCGCTGCGCTACGGCTCCGAGCGGGACGAGCACCTCGCCGTCCGGACCAGGGCGGGCCTGTTCGACCTGTCCCACATGGGCGAGATCACCGTCACCGGCCCGCAGGCCGCGCCGCTGCTGAACCACGCCCTCGTCGGCAACATCGCCTCCGTCGGCGTCGGCCGCGCCCGCTACACCATGATCTGCCAGGAGGACGGCGGCATCCTCGACGACCTGATCGTCTACCGGCTCGGCGAGAGCGAGTACCTGGTCGTCGCCAACGCCTCCAACGCCCAGGTGGTGCTGGACGCGCTCACCGAGCGGGCCGCCGGCTTCGACGCCGAGGTGCGCGACGACCGCGACGCCTACGCCCTGATCGCCGTGCAGGGACCGCAGTCCCCCAGCATCCTGAAGTCGCTGACCGACGCCGACCTCGACGGCCTGAAGTACTACGCCGGCCTGCCCGGCACGGTCGCCGGCGTCCCCGCGCTGATCGCCCGCACCGGCTACACCGGCGAGGACGGCTTCGAGCTGTTCGTCGCCCCGGCCGACGCGGAGAAGCTCTGGCAGGCGCTGACCGACGCCGGCGCCCCCGCCGGGCTGGTCCCGTGCGGGCTGTCCTGCCGCGACACGCTCCGCCTGGAGGCGGGGATGCCGCTGTACGGGCACGAGCTGACGACCTCGCTGACCCCGTTCGACGCGGGCCTCGGCCGGGTGGTGAAGTTCGACAAGGAGGGCAGCTTCGTCGGGCGCGAGGCCCTGCTGGCCGCCGCCGAGCGCGCCGAGAACGACCCGCCGCGCGTGCTGGTCGGCCTGGTCGCCGAGGGCCGCCGCGTCCCGCGGGCCGGCTACCCCGTCGTCGCCGGCGGCGAGGTGATCGGCGAGGTCACCTCCGGCGCCCCCTCCCCCACCCTCGGCAAGCCGATCGCCATGGCCTACGTCGACGCCGCGCACGCGGCGCCGGGCACCACGGGCGTCGGCGTGGACATCCGGGGCAGCCACGAGCCGTACGAGGTCGTGGCGCTCCCGTTCTACAAGCGCCAGAAGTAGGCACCGGCGGGCGGGGACCGCCACCGCGCGCCCGGCCGCCCGGCGGCCCCCGGCCACACGTGTGACACCGGGCACTTTCTCCCCGCTCACCAGCACCTTCGTCCCTCCCCCCGTCACGAGCACCGACCCGCGTACAGGAGAATTCACGCCATGAGCAACCCCGAGCAGCTGCGTTACAGCAAGGAGCACGAGTGGCTGTCGCCCGCCGAGGACGGCGTCGCGACGATCGGCATCACCGAGTTCGCGGCCAACGCGCTCGGCGACGTCGTCTACGCCCAGCTCCCGGAGGTCGGCACCCAGGTGGCCGCGGGCGAGACCTGCGGCGAGCTGGAGTCGACCAAGTCGGTGTCCGACCTGTACTCCCCGGTCAGCGGCGAGGTGACCGAGATCAACGAGGACGTCGTCAACGACCCGTCGCTGGTGAACTCCGCGCCGTTCGAGGGCGGCTGGCTGTTCAAGGTGCGGGTGACGGAGGAGCCGGCCGAGCTGCTCTCCGCCGACGAGTACGCCTCCCACACCGCCGGCTGAGGAAGACATAGCGACATGTCGATGCTGAACACCCCCCTGCACGAGCTCGACCCCGAGGTGGCCGCCGCGGTCGACGCCGAGCTGCGCCGCCAGCAGTCCACGCTGGAGATGATCGCCTCGGAGAACTTCGCTCCCGTCGCGGTCATGGAGGCCCAGGGCTCCGTCCTGACCAACAAGTACGCCGAGGGCTACCCCGGCCGCCGCTACTACGGCGGCTGCGAGCACGTCGACGTCACCGAGCAGATCGCGATCGACCGGGTCAAGGAGCTGTTCGGCGCGGAGTACGCCAACGTGCAGCCGCACTCCGGCGCCTCCGCCAACCAGGCCGCGCTCTTCGCGCTGGCCCAGCCCGGCGACACCATCCTCGGCCTGGACCTGGCGCACGGCGGCCACCTGACCCACGGGATGCGGCTGAACTTCTCCGGCAAGCAGTTCGACGTGGTCGCCTACCACGTGGGCGACGACGGCCTGGTCGACATGGCCGAAGTCGAGCGGCTGGCCAAGGAGCACCGCCCCAAGGTCATCATCGCCGGCTGGTCCGCGTACCCGCGGCAGCTGGACTTCGCCGCCTTCCGCCGCATCGCCGACGAGACCGGCGCCCACCTGTGGGTCGACATGGCCCACTTCGCGGGCCTGGTCGCCGCCGGTCTGCACCCGAACCCGGTGCCGTACGCGGACGTGGTCACCTCCACCACCCACAAGACGCTGGGCGGCCCGCGCGGCGGCATCATCCTGGCGAGGAAGGACTTCACCAAGAAGCTGAACTCCTCGGTCTTCCCGGGCTTCCAGGGCGGTCCGCTGGAGCACGTCATCGCGGCCAAGGCGGTGTCCTTCAAGGTCGCCGCCTCGGACGAGTTCAAGGAGCGCCAGCGCCGGACGGTCGAGGGCGCGAGGATCCTCGCCGAGCGGCTCACCGCGCCGGACGCCCGCGAGGCCGGGGTGAACGTCCTGTCCGGCGGTACGGACGTCCACCTGCTCCTGGTCGACCTGCGCGACTCCGAGCTGGACGGACAGCAGGCCGAGGACCGCCTCCACGAGGTCGGCATCACGGTCAACCGCAACGCCGTCCCGAACGACCCGCGGCCGCCGATGGTCACGTCCGGCCTGCGCATCGGCACGCCCGCCCTGGCGACCCGCGGCTTCACCGCCGAGGACTTCGCCGAGGTCGCGGACGTGATCGCCGAGACCCTCAAGCCGTCCTACGACGCCGAGGCGCTCAAGGCGCGGGTGAAGGCGCTGGCCGACAAGCACCCGCTCTACCCGGGTCTGAACCGGTAGGACCCGTTCGCCGGGCACCGCGCACACTGGACCGTGGGCGCGGTGCCCCTCGCGCGCCCGCCGGCACCCGGCGCCCACCCCGCGCCGCGGTGCCGCCGCCGCACGTCCCGCACACCCGTACGCGGTGCCCACCCCGCACCATCCCCGCCCTGAGGAGTCACCGTGGCCATCTCGGTGTTCGACCTGTTCTCGATCGGCATCGGCCCGTCCAGCTCCCACACGGTCGGCCCGATGCGCGCGGCGCGCATGTTCGCCCGCCGGCTGCGCAACGAGGACCGGCTCCCCTCCGTCGCGTCGCTGCGCGCGGAGCTCTACGGCTCGCTCGGCGCGACCGGGCACGGCCACGGCACGCCGAAGGCGGTGCTCCTCGGCCTGGAGGGCGCCTCGCCCCGGACGGTCGACGTGGAGAGCGCCGACGAGCGGGTGGAGACCATCCGGACCACCGGCCGGATCAGCCTGCTCGGCGAGCACGAGATCCCCTTCTCCTTCGACGACGACCTCGTCCTGCACCGCCGCAAGGCGCTCCCCTACCACGCCAACGGCATGACCCTGTGGGCGTACGACGCCTCCGGGGCCGAGCTGCTGAGCAAGACCTACTACTCGGTGGGCGGCGGCTTCGTCGTCGACGACGACGCGGTCGGCGCGGACCGGATCAAGCTCGACGACACGGTCCTGAAGTACCCCTTCCGCACGGGCGACGAGCTGCTGCGCCTGACCGAGGAGACCGGCCTGTCGATCTCCTCGCTGATGCTGGAGAACGAGCGCGCCTGGCGCACCGAGGAGGAGATCCGCGCGGGCCTGCTGGAGATCTGGCGGGTCATGCAGGCCTGCGTGCAGCGCGGCATGACCCGCGAGGGCATCCTGCCGGGCGGCCTGCGGGTGCGCCGCCGCGCGGCCGTCACCGCACGCCAGCTGCGGGCCGAGGGCGACCCGCTGGCGCACTCCATGGAGTGGATCACGCTGTACGCGATGGCGGTGAACGAGGAGAACGCGGCCGGCGGCCGGGTCGTGACCGCCCCGACGAACGGCGCGGCCGGCATCATCCCGGCGGTCCTGCACTACTACATCAACTTCGTGCCGGGCGCCGACGAGGACGGCGTGGTCCGCTTCCTGCTCGCCGCGGGCGCCATCGGCATGCTGTTCAAGGAGAACGCCTCCATCTCCGGCGCCGAGGTCGGCTGCCAGGGCGAGGTCGGCTCGGCCTGCTCGATGGCCGCGGGCGCGCTCGCGGAGGTCATGGGCGGCACCCCCGAGCAGGTGGAGAACGCCGCCGAGATCGGCATGGAGCACAACCTCGGGCTGACCTGCGACCCCGTCGGCGGGCTGGTCCAGATCCCCTGCATCGAGCGCAACGGGATGGCCGCGGTGAAGGCGGTCACGGCCGCGCGCATGGCGCTGCGCGGCGACGGCTCGCACAAGGTCTCCCTCGACAAGGTCATCAAGACCATGAAGGACACGGGCGCCGACATGTCGGTCAAGTACAAGGAGACGGCCCGCGGCGGCCTAGCCGTGAACATCATCGAGTGCTGAGACCCTGCGCGGAGGGCCGGAAGCGGCGGCTGCGGTCGCCGCCGCCGGACGGCCGGTGAGGCCGTCGGTGCCGCGCCCGGGGACCGCCCGCGGCCGGACCGCGGTGGAGTGGTACGGGTGTTCGGGCCGCCGGCAGGGATCGGCTGGGGCGGGACGGGGCAGAAGACCTACACCAACTCCTTTTCCCCCACGGCACTTTCAGGGAGTTCCCATGCTTCGCGGCATCGACGTGAGCGCGTACCAGTCCTCCGCCTACGACACGGACGGTCTCTCCTTCGTCTTCATCAAGGCGACGGAGGGCCGCAGCTACGTCAACCCCAAGCTCGCCGCCCAGACGAAGCGCGGCCGCGACGCCGGTCTGGTCGTCGGCTTCTACCACTTCCTGTGGCCGGGCAACCTCACGGCCCAGGCCGAGTACTTCGTCTCCAAGGCCCCGGAGCGGGCCGGCGACATCCTCGCGGTGGACTGGGAGACCACCGGTGACGGCACTCACGCCTCGAACGCCGAGAAGGACCGCTTCATCCGCAAGGTCAAGGAGCTGCGGCCCCACCACCGGGTGCTCCTGTACTGCAACCGCCACTTCTGGCTGAACGTGGACGACACCTCCTACGCGGGCGACGGCCTGTGGATCGCCGACTACGTCACCGCGGGCAAGCCCCGCATCAAGGCCCCGTGGCGCTTCCACCAGTACACGAGCGATCCCCACGACAAGAACGTGGCCGCGTTCTCCACCCGCGCGGCCCTGCGCGACTGGGCGACTCCGTAGGGCGGCCACAGGGGCGGGACGACCGCCGCGGTCGGCAGCAGCCGGACGTGCCCCGGTGGGGGCCGTGCTGCCCGCCCGGCCCGCACCGTCCGCCGGCGACCCTCCTGCACCGCGTCCGCCTCCCGGGCGGACGGCTCGGGACGCCGGCCTTACGCCCGCCAGTCCGCCGTGCGCTCCGGGGAGGCCTCGGCGAGGGCGCGGGTGACCTCGGCGGTGCCGGCCTGCAGGCCGTAGACCGGGGTGCCGGGCTGCTGGCGCCAGGAGTCGTCCAGGCCGCCGGCGTCCACGGTGTCGAAGCCGAGCTCGTCGATCAGGGCGCGGACCTTGCGCTTGGCCGCCTCGTCGTCGCCGGCCACCGGGAGCGTCGTCCGCGCCGGGTCACCGGCCGGCCGGGGGCGGTCCAGGATGTCCTGAGCGTAGGTGCCGTTGAAGGCCTTGATCACGGGGTGGCCGATCTGGCGTTCGGTCCAGCGGCTCTCGGTCAGTCCGTCGTCCTCGATGCCCGCGATCTTCCCGTCGCGCTGCTGCGGGTAGTAGTTGCCGGTGTCGATGACCGCCACGTCCGCGGCAGCCCCGTCGAGCAGACCGGAGGGCAGGTCCGGCACCGCCTTCATCGGGACGGTGACCACGACGATCTCGGCGCCGCGTGCCGCGTCCTCGACGCGGACGGGCGTCGCGCCGGTCTCCTCGGCCAGTGCGGTGAGCGTCTGGGGACCGCGGCTGTTGGCGACGGAGACGTCGTGCCCGAGGGCGGTGAGCCGCCGGGTGAGGTTGCCGCCGATGTTGCCCGCCCCGATGATGCCGATCTTCATGTCTGAACCCGCCTCGCCCTTCCAGGGGTCGGTGTCCTTGCGGACGTCCTGTCAGGCACGGCAACCCATGTGCGGGGCGGGCTATTCCGGACGAGTCCGAACGGGTGGCGGCCCGGGCGGGACGGCGCGACGCGGGACGGCACGACAAGGGCCGCACCACGTCGGGGGCACGACGAAGGGGCGCCCGGCCGTGACGGCCCGGCGCCCCTTCCGTCCGGTCACTTGCTCAGGTACGCCCAGAACTCGTCGAACGACAGGATCTTGTCGCCGTTCAGGTCACGCGTCCTGATGACGGCCTCGGCCACCGTCTCGGTGACGTGCCAGTCGCCTCCCCGCGCGAGGGCGGACTTGAACTCGGCGGCGGTGATGAACCCGTCACCGTCCGCATCGATCCGCTGGAACTGCTTGCGTGCTTCCTCGATGTCCGCCACCGGTCCGCCCCTTTGTGTCGCGTTCTTCTGTCTCGCTGTCGTAGTGACGCAGGTCAGATTAACGGCCCGTGCGCACGCGCAGTGCGGCGACCACCCCGGCGAACTCCTCGCGGTGCGGACTCAGGGGGCGGCCGATCACGGCACACAGCAGTTCGCGGTAGCGGGCCATCCGGTCGTCGCAGGCCGTCTCCAGCCGCTCCAGCACGGCGGCGGAGTCGGCGTGCCCGAAGAGTTCGCGCAGCACGGCGTCGGCCTCGGGCGCCTCGGGTGCGACGCCCCGCCGCCGGGCGGCCCCCACCGTGTCGACCAGGCGCCGGGCGAACCACAGTGAGGCTCCGGCGGGGGCGCCGGTGGGCCGCGCGTCGCCGCCGGTGCTACGGCGGCCGCCCGTCCAGCCGGGCGCCGGTCAGCGGAAGACGCCCGTGTGGCCCGGTGAGCACCGGCCCGGCTGCGGGAAGACCGCGAGGCCGTGCGGCCCGCTGCCGACCTTGATGCGGGCGAGCAGCGCGCCGGTGCGGGTGTCGATCGCGTACATCTCCGCGTCGTAGCGTCCGGACAGCCACAGGACCTTAGCCGTCGGCGGAGACGCCGCCCATGTCGGGGCTGCCGCCGTCGGGCAGCCGCCACTTCCGGATGAGCCGACACGGTGCGCGGCGGACGGTGCGCGGCGGAGGGCGTCAGCGCTCGGGCACCCGCATCTCGAACCAGGTGGTCTTGCCGCGGGGCAGCAGGTCCACGCCCCAGCGGTCGGAGAGGGTGTCGACGAGGAACAGGCCGCGGCCGCTGACGTCCAGCTCCTGAACGGGCATCAGGCAGGGCAGGCCGCGGGAGGGGTCGCGGACCTCGACGCGGATCCAGCCGCGGCGGCGGCGCATGCGCAGGCCGAAGACGCGGGCGCCGGTGTGGCGCACGGCGTTGCCCACCAGTTCCGAGACGAGCAGGACGGTGTCCTCCGTCGTCTTCGGCGACAGTCCCCAGTGGCGCAGGACGACGACCTGGACCAGCCGGCGGGCGGTGGCGGCGGACTCCGGGAGGGACGGCAGCGGAACCTCGGACTCCGTCGGATTGCCGAACAACTCCAGCGCCTTGAGCGCCCGTTCGTCCTCGACCGTGGGCGACCAGCGCGCCGCGGCCGCACGTTCCTGTCCCCGCGGCTGTTCGATACCCTCCAGCCCCGCCATGCCCCCCATCATGGCCGTCCGGGCCGCGCTCCGGGGCCGATCCCGGGGAATACGCCCCCCGGGCGCCCCGCCCCGCGCCGGGCCCCTGTCATGTGCCGGCGGCACTTCGGCGGCCGGGGCGGCACCCCTGAGCTGCGCGGACGGCTCGGCGCGCGGCAGGCGCCGGGCTCCCTCGACGAAGCGGGCCGGCGAGCGCCTCAGGCGCCCGGAATCCGCCCCATCGAGGGACCCGGAACGGACGTCACGTCCGTGGCAGGGGGGACGGCGGTCGCCTCAGAGGAACTTCGCCTTGCCGGGGCCCTCCTCGACGAAGCTGCGCATGCCCCGCTCGCGGTCCTCGGTGGCGAACAGGCCCGCGAACCAGTTCCGTTCCACGGTGAGGCCCGTGTCGATGTCCGTCTCCAGGCCGGTGTCGACCGACTCCTTGGCGGCGCGCAGCGCGATCGCCGGGCCCTGGGCGAGCTTCGCCGCCCAGGCGTGCGCCTCGGTGTACACCTCGGCGGCCGGCACGACCCGGTCCACCAGGCCGAGCGTCAGGGCCTCGTCGGCCTTGACCTGACGGCCCGTGAAGATGAGGTCCTTCGCCCTGGACGGGCCGATCAGGCGGGCCAGGCGCTGGGTGCCGCCGGCGCCGGGGATCAGCCCCAGCAGGATCTCCGGCTGGCCGAGCTTGGCGTTGTCCGCGGCGATGCGGTAGTCCGCGCAGAGGGCGAGTTCGCAGCCGCCGCCGAGCGCGTAGCCCGTCACCGCGGCCACCACCGGCTTGGGGATGCGGGCCACCGCCGTGAAGGAGTCCTGCAGGGCACGGGCGCGCAGGACCATCGCCGTGTGGTCCATCGCCTGCATCTCCTTGATGTCCGCGCCCGCCGCGAACACCCGCTCGCCGCCGTAGATCACCACGGCGCGCACGTCCTCGCGGCGGGTGGCCTCCTCGGCGAGTTCCCTGAGCCGGTCCTGCGTGGCGACGTCGAGCGCGTTCATGGGCGGGCGGTCCAGGCGCAGCGTGCCGACGCCCTCGGCGACTTCCAGAGTTACGGTCATGCCCAGCAGGTTAACGGCCACTAACGGGGAACGGCCCGGTGCGCTCCGTCACACCGGGCCGCGTCCCCGGCCCCGGGGGCCGGGGCGGAGGCAGGGCCTCAGGCCGTCCACTTGTCCCAGGACATGTTCCAGCCGTTGAGCCCGTTGTCCGGGGCGACGGTGCCGTCGTGGGAGTTCTTGACGACGACCACGTCGCCGATCATCGAGTGGTCGAAGAACCAGGCGGCCGGCACGCCGCTGTCGTGGCCGCCGCGCACGTCCCTGATGCCGACGCAGCCGTGGCTGGCGTTGTAGTTGCCGAAGGCGCCGCCGCCCCAGTAGTTGCCGTGGACGAAGGTGCCGGAGGTGGTCAGGCGCATGGCGTGCGGGACGTCCTTGATGTCGTACTCGCCGCCGTAACCGACCGTCTCGCTGTTCATGCGGGTCACCGTCAGCTTCTCGCTGATGACCATCTGGCCGTTCCACGTCTCGTAGCCGGGCTTGCCGGTGGTGACGGGCAGGGTCTTGAACAGCTTGCCGTCGCGCATGACCTTCATCGTGTGCTTGCCGGCGTCCACCACGGACACCTGGCTGCGGCCGATGGTGAAGGAGACGGTCTTGGACTGCTTGCCGTAGACGCCGGGCCGGCCCTCGACCCCGTCGAGGGCGAGGCGGACGGTGACCTTCGTGCCGGCCTTCCAGTACTGCTCCGGGCGGAAGTCGAGGCGGTCGTTGCCGAACCAGTGGCCCTGGACGTCGACGGCGGGCACGGTCGTGATGCGGATGGCCTTCTCGACGTCCTCGGGGTGGGTGATGCCCCGGGTGAAGCGGAGGGAGAACGGCATGCCCACGCCGACGGTGGAGCCGTCCTCGGGGGTGAAGGTGCCGACGAAGGTGTTCTTCGGCGTCAGGGTGGTGAAGCTGGAGTCCTCGGCCGCCTGGCGGCCCGCGGAGTCCTTGGCGACCGCGTGCACCGTGTACGTGGTGGCCGCGGCCAGGTGGCCGGCGGGCGTCCAGGCGGTGCCGCCGCCGGTGATCGTCCCGGGTATCGCGGTGCCCTGGTCGTCCTTGACCACCACCCGGGTCAGCGTGCCCCTGCTCGCGGCGACCTTCAGGGTGCCGCTGGTGTCCACGGACTTCGCGCCGTCCTTCGGCGCGATGGTGACGACGGCCTGCGACTGCGCGCTCCCGGCCTGCTCGGAGTCCTTGTCCTTGCCCCCGCCGGACTCCGGCCCCGAGCCTGACCCGCCGCACGCCGTCAGCGTGACCAGCAGCGCCCCCGCCACGAGCGCCAGTCCCCTGCGCACCCGCGCTCGCGCGTCAACCGACGCCCCCCGTATCGGCCGCACGTTCAAGTTGGTCTCCCCTCCCCCGGCCTGGTCATCAGGCCCGTACACCAGCGCGACAGCGCGCGTGCGCGCATGGTAACTGCAAGGTCAGGGCGGTGGGCGAGCGGGAACTGTCACTGTTCCGTTCCAACTTCGGCCCCCGCGGCGGGGGTCGGCCGCGCGGGGCCCGGGTCACTTGACCGCGCTGCCGCGCTTCCAGTCGGCCCAGCTCATGTTCCACCCGCCGAGGCCGTTGTCCGGGGCGACCTTCTTGTCCCTGCTGCCGACCACTTCGACGACGTCGCCGACGAGGCTGCGGTCGAAGAACCAGCCCGCCGGGGTGTCGGACCCGCCGCCTTTGACGTCCCGCAGGCCCACGCAGCCGTGGCTGACGTTGACCCGGCCGAAGACGTCCTCCTCGGCCCAGTAGTTGCCGTGCACGAAGGTGCCCGACTCGGTCAGCCGGATGGCGTGCGGGACGTCCGGGATGTCGTACTCGCCGCCGAAGCCGACCGTGCTGCCGTTCATGCGGGTGACCTCGAGCATCTCCGTCATCACCATCGTGCCGTTGTACGTGGTGGCGCCGGGCGCGCCGGCGGTGATCGGGAGAGTGGCCAGCAGCGCGCCGTCGCGCCGGACCTCCATGGTGTGCGCGGCCGCGTCGACCCGGGAGACCTGGCTGCGGCCGATGGTGAAGGAGAAGCGCCGGTACTGCTGCCCGTAGACGCCGGGCGCCCCCTCGACGTCCCGCAGCCGCAGGTCGACGGTGACCCGGGTGCCCGGCTTCCAGTAGTTCCGGGGGCGGAAGTCGACGCGGTCCCCGCCGAACCAGTGCGGGCGGATCTCGACGGGGGGCCTGGCCGTGACGTGCACGGCGCGCTCGACGGCCGCGCGGTCGGTGATCTTCCGGTTGAACTCCAGCGAGACGATCATCCCGGTGCCGACGGTGGAGCGGTTCTCCGGGGTGACGTAGCCGATGAAGCGCTGCTCGGGGACGAAGGTGGTGAACGTGGTGTGCCGCGCGGAGCGGCGCCCGCCGCCGTCGACGGCGACCGCGTCGACCGTGTACCTGGCGGCGAGGGCGAGCCGGTCCTCCCCGGGTTCCCAGTGCCGGCGGTCGCGGGAGAAGTGCCCGGGCACCGGGGTGTCCTGCGCGTCCCGGGACTTGACGACCTTCACGGACTCCAGCCGTCCGCCGGCCGCCCGGACCCGCAGCCTGCTCCCGGGGCGGACGTCCTTGCTGCCGTCCCGCGGGGAGACGCGGATCACGTCCTCGGCCGACGGCTGTTTGCCGAACATCCCGCCGAATCCGCCCGTGCCGCCGGAGGTGCAGCCGGCGGCCGCGGCCAGCAGTCCTGCCCACGTCAGTACGGCGGCCAGCGCGGCCCTCGCGCGCCGTGCGCGCCCTTGTACGTGCCTCACGGACTGCCCAACGACCGGGCACGCTCCGGGGAAACGTGAGTGCGACCCGAGCTTTGGGCAGAACAGAGGGGAGGACGACGCACCGAGGGAACCGCGGCCGGGACGCCGCACGCCCTTTTCCCTGTCGTTCCAGGAGCCGCGGGAGGCGCACAGGTGTCCAGCGCAGCCGAGCAGGAGGCGGTCGCGGGCGGGCGGGCCGCCGGGGAATGGCGCCCGGCCGCCGTCGCGCACGGCACCCGCCGGGCCGTCCCGCCGCCGGGTCCGGCCGTGTGGCCGGGTGCGCCGACGCCGCTGGGCGCCCGTTTCCGGACCGGCCCCGACGGGGTGGCGGGCACCAACTTCGCGCTGTGGGCGGGCGGGGCGGAGGCGGTCGAGCTGTGCCTCTTCGACGGGCCGGGACCGCACGGCAGGGAGACCAGGGTCCGCCTGACCGAGCTGACGCACGAGATCTGGCACGGCTTCGTGCCCGGCGTGATGCCGGGGCAGCGCTACGGCTACCGGGTGCACGGCCGCTGGGACCCGTGGACGGGCGCCCGCTGGAACCCGGCGAAGCTGCTGCTGGACCCGTACGCCCGGGCGGTGGACGGCGAGTTCCGGCTGCCGCCGGAGGTGTACGGGCACGTGCGGGACTGGCCGGACCAGTCCGTCGCCGACACCGTGCGCGACGAGCGCGACTCCGCTCCCCATGTGCCCAAGGGCGTCGTGGTGCACGACGACGCCGGCGCCGACGACGAGTGGGCGCACGACCGGCGTCCCAAGACACCGTGGGCGGACTCGGTCATCTACGAGCTGCACGTGCGCGGTTTCACCCGGCTGCACCCGGACATACCGCCCGCACTGCGGGGCACCTACGCGGGCCTCGCGCACCCGGCGGCGATCGAGCACCTGGTGAAGCTGGGCGTGACGGCGGTGGAGCTGCTGCCGGTGCACCAGTTCGCGCACGAGGACCACCTGCTGCGCCGGGGCCTGCGCAACTACTGGGGCTACAACTCGATCGGCTACTTCGCCCCGCACGCCGCCTACGCCGCCTCCGGCACGGCCGGGCAGCAGGTCGGCGAGTTCAAGCGCATGGTGCGCGCCCTGCACGCGGCCGGGATCGAGGTCGTCCTGGACGTCGTCTACAACCACACGGCCGAGGCGAACGAGCTGGGCCCCACCCTCTCCCTGCGGGGCATCGACAACCGCGGCTACTACCGCCTGACGCCGGACGCCCGCCGGTACGCCGACTACACCGGCTGCGGCAACACCCTGCACGTGGTGCAGCCGCACGTGCTGCGCCTGATCACCGACTCGCTGCGGTACTGGGTGACGGAGATGGGGGTGGACGGCTTCCGCTTCGACCTGGCGGCCGCGCTCGCCCGCTCCATGCACGACGTCGACATGCTGTCGCCGTTCCTCGCCGTGATCGCCCAGGACCCGGTGCTGCGCCGGGTGAAGCTGATCGCCGAGCCGTGGGACGTCGGCTCGGGCGGCTACCAGGTGGGGGCCTTCCCGCCGCTGTGGACGGAGTGGAACGACCGCTACCGCGACACCGTCCGGGACTTCTGGCGCCACGCCCTGCCCGACGTGCGGGAGATGGGCTACCGCCTGTCGGGCTCCAGCGACCTGTACGCATGGGGTGGGAGGCGCCCGTACGCGTCGGTCAACTTCGTCACCGCGCACGACGGTTTCACCCTGCGGGACCTGGTGTCGTACGAGCGCAAGCACAACGAGGCCAACGGCGAGGCCAACCGGGACGGCACGAACGACAACCGCTCCGCCAACCACGGCGTGGAGGGCGAGACCGGCGACGAGGACGTGCGGGCGCTGCGGCGCCGGCAGCTGCGCAACCTGATGACCACGCTGCTGCTGTCGACGGGTGTGCCGATGCTGGTCGCCGGCGACGAGATGGGCCGCACCCAGCGCGGCAACAACAACGCCTACTGCCAGGACAACGAGATCGGCTGGCTGGACTGGGGGCTGCTGGAGGAGCCGGGCTGGCAGGCCCTGTTCCAGCTCACCTCCCGCCTGATCGGCCTGCGCCACCGGCACCCGGTGCTGCGCCGCCGGGCGTTCTTCTCCGGCCGGGCGCACTCGGCGGACGGGCTGCGGGACCTGGCCTGGTTCACCCCGCGGGGCACGGAGATGACGGAGGGCGACTGGTACGCGCCCGCGGCCACCCTGGGGATGTACCTGTCCGGCCGGGACATCCCCGGCCGGGACGAGCGCGGCGCGGCGATCGTCGACGACAGCTTCCTGGCCGTCCTGCACGCCGGGGAGGGCCCTGTGGACTTCGAGCTGCCGGGGCCGCCGTGGGCGACGCGCTACGACGTCGTCGTCGACACCTCCCGCGAGGACCAGTCCGGGGCGCCGGGCACCGGGCACCGGGCGGGGACGGCGATCACCGTGCCCGCCCGCTCGGTGCTGCTGCTGAGGGTGGCCGCCTGACGTCCACGCAGGTCGTAGGACCAGCGACGGAGAGAAGTCCGGCAGAAACTCGGTGGGCGGCGCCCGGGCCAGTCCGTACGCTCCCTTCTGATGGCCACTCACCCCACACCCCCCGAGGACCGTACCGGCCGGAGCGCCGTCCGCACCCTGCTGCGGCTGTGGCCGTACGTGCGGCCCGTGCGCCTGCGGCTGTTCACCGCCGCGTTCGTCGCGGTCGTCGCCTCCTGCCTGGGGCTGGTGATACCGCTGGTCCTGAAGTGGATGGTCGACGGGCCGGTCGCCCACCGGGACCCCGGCGGCGTGTGGCTCGGCGCGCTGTACCTGCTGCTGCTCGGACTGGCCGAGGCGCTGCTGTTCGGGCTGCGGCGGTGGCTGGTGGCCCGGCCGCTGTCGCACGTCGAGGCGCGGATGCGGGCGGACCTGTACGGGCACCTGCAGCGGCTGCCGGTGGCCTTCCACGACCGGTGGGCGTCCGGGCAGTTGCTGTCGCGGGGCACGACGGACCTGATGCTGCTGCGGATGTTCCTCGCCTTCCCGCTGACGTTCCTGCTGGTCAACTCGGTGACGATCGTCGTCGGCGTCGTCGTCATGCTGCTGCAGGACAGGACGCTGGGGCTGGTCGTCCTCGGACCCGCCCTGCCCGTGCTTCTCACCTGCGTGGTCTTCGAGAAGCGCTACGCCGACGCGGCGCGGCGCGCCCAGGACCAGGTGGGCGACCTGACGACCGTGGTCGAGGAGAGCGTGCTCGGCATCCGCGTCGTCAAGGGCTTCGGGCGGCACCGGAGCCAGGCGCGGGCGTTCGGTGAGCTGGCGCGCACGCTGCGGGAGACGGAGCTGCGCAAGTCCCGCCTGCTGGCCTCGATCTGGGCGGTCATCATGACCCTGCCGGAGGTGTCCGTCGGGGCGGCACTGGTGGTGGGGGCCGTACGGGTGGCGGACGGGCAGTTGTCGGCGGGCACCCTGGTGGCGTTCCTGTCGACGGCGCTGGCGCTGCGGTGGCCGGTGGAGTCCATCGGGTTCCTGCTGGCGATGAGCCAGGAGGCGGCGACGGCGACGGAGCGGTACTTCGAGGTGCTGGACGCCGAGCCGGAGGAGCCCGGCGGCTCCCCCGCCGCGGCCGCGGGCCGTCCTCGATCCCCGGGCGCCGCACGCCCGCAAGGCACCGGGCCGGCACGGACGGGCGAAGCGGGCGCTCCCCGTTCGGGCGACGCCCACGCGGGCGCGTCCGCGCGCCCGGCCCGCGGCGCCGGCCCGCGCGACGTCCCCCGGCCGGGCGCGGGCGCCGGGCGCGGGGACGGCCTGCGCTTCGAGCGGGTCCGCTTCCGCCACCCCGACGCCCCGCCCGGCTCCCCGCCGATCCTCGACGGCGTCGACCTCCACGTCCGCTCGGGCGAGTCCATGGCCCTGGTCGGCGCGACCGGGAGCGGCAAGACCACTCTCACCGCCCTGGTGCCCCGCCTGTACGAGGTGACCTCGGGCCGGATCACCCTGGACGGCGAGGACATCACGGCCATGCCCCGCGAGGAGCTGCGGGCCAGGGTCGCCGTGGCCTTCGAGGAGCCCACCCTGTTCTCCGCGAGCGTCGGCGAGAACGTCCTGATGGGCGCCGGCGACCGGGCGGGCGCCGCCGAGCTGGACCGGGCGCTCGCCGTCGCGCAGGCCGACTTCGTGCACGCCCTCCCGCAGGGCGCCGGCACCCGCGTCGGCGAGCAGGGCCTCAGTCTCTCCGGCGGCCAGCGGCAGCGGGTCGCCCTCGCCCGCGCCGTCGTCGGCAGCCCCCGCTTCCTCGTGCTGGACGACCCCCTGTCCGCCCTCGACGTGCACACCGAGGCCGCCGTGGAGGCCGCGCTGCGGCAGGTCCTCGCCGGCACGACCGCGCTGATCGTGGCGCACCGCCCCTCCACGGTCCTGCTCGCCGACCGGGTCGCCCTGCTCTCCGGCGGCCGGATCGCCGCCGTCGGCACCCACCACGAACTGCTGCGCGGCAACCCCGAGTACGCGCACCTGATGTCCGGGGAACAGGAGGACGCCCGATGACGGCCCCCACGACGTCCGTCGCCGTCGCCGACGACGAACCGGACCGGCCGGGCGGGAAGGACACCGGCGACCCCTTCGACCGCGATGTCCTGCCCACGCCGCCGGGCGCGACCACCGCCCTGCTGCGCTCCCTGCTCGCGCCGATGCGGGCCCGTGTCGCCCTCACCACGCTCCTGCTGCTGCTCCAGCAGGCGGCGGTCCAGGCGGGCCCGCTGCTGGTCGCCTACACGATCGACCGGGCCGTACCGGCGCTGCGCGACGGGGACCGCGGCCCGCTGGCCGCGGTCGCCGTCGCCTACCTGCTGTGCGCGGCGGCGTCCGGCGCGCTGCAGTACGCCTTCATCGTCACCTCGGCCCGCGTCAGCCAGGACGTGCTGCTGGACCTGCGCGGCCGGATCTTCCGGCACGCGCAGGCACTCAGCGTCGACTTCCACGAGCGGTACACCTCGGGCCGGCTCATCTCCCGGTCCACGACGGACGTCGAGTCGCTGCGCGAGCTGCTGAACGAGGGGCTGCAGGAACTCGTCACCGTCGTCCTGTCGTTCGGGTACATCTCGGCGACGCTGCTGTGGCTGGACCTCGGGCTCGGCGCGGTCGCGGTGGCCTCCTTCGGGCCGCTGTACCTGCTGATCCGCCTCTACCAGCGGCGCGCGGGACGTGTCTTCCGGGCGCGGTCCACCGCGATCGCGGCGGTGATCGTGAAGTTCGTGGAGACGATGAACGGCATCCGGCCGGTCCGGGCGTTCCGCCGCGAGGCCGCCAACGACGCCGGATTCGGCGTCCTGAACCGGCGGCACCAACGGACCAACGGCGACTCGCTCCTGGAGATGGCCCGCTACGTCGTCGGATCGCGGCTGGTGGCCAACACGGCGGTCGCGCTGATCGTGCTGTGGGGCGCGCACCGGGTGGCGGGCGGATCGCTGGAGCTGGGCGTGCTGGCGGCCGCGGTGCTGTACCTGCGCCGTCTGTACGACCCGATCGACCGGCTCGGCATGTTCCTCAACTCCTACCAGTCGGCGGCGGCCTCGCTGGAGAAGATCGCGGGGCTGCTGGCCCAGACGCCGTCCGTGCCCGAGCCCTCCGCGCCGAAGCGGCTGCCGGCCCGCCGCTCGGAGCTGCCCGGCCGCGAGGTCGTCTTCGACGGGGTGGCTTTCGGTTACCGCACCGGCGGCGAGGTGCTGCCCCGCTTCGACCTGACCGTCCCGGCCGGGCAGACGGTCGCGGTGGTCGGCTCCACCGGCGCGGGCAAGTCGACGCTGGCCAAGCTGCTGGCCCGGTTCCACGACCCGACCGCCGGGCGGGTCCTGCTCGACGGGGTCGACCTGCGCGACCTGACCGTGCCCGAGCTGCGGCGCGGGGTCGTGATGGTGACGCAGGAGGCATTCCTGTTCTCCGGCACGGTCGCCGACAACATCGCCATCGGCCGCCCCGACGCGACCCGCGAGGAGATCGAGCAGGCGGCGAAGGCGATCGGCGCCCACGACTTCATCGCCGCCCTGCCCGACGGCTACGACACGGACGTCCGCAAGCGCGGCGGCCGCGTCTCCGCCGGCCAGCGCCAGCTGGTGGCGTTCGCCCGGGCGCTGCTCGCCGACCCGGCGGTGCTGATCCTCGACGAGGCGACCAGCTCGCTCGACGTGCCGGGCGAGAAGGCGGTGCAGCGCGCGATGGCCACGGTGCTGACGGGCCGTACGGCCGTGGTGATCGCGCACCGGCTGTCCACGGTGGAGATCGCCGACCGGGTGCTGGTGATGGAGCGCGGCCGGATCGTGGAGGACGGCCGCCCGGCCGACCTGATCGCCGGCACGGGCCGCTTCGCCGCCCTGCACCGGGCCTGGCGCGACAGCCTCGCGTGAGCCGGGGGCCGCGGTGATCGACGCGTACGAGGACCCCGGCACCCCCGACTGCCGGGGCGGCGCCCGGTACCTGTGGTGGCTGGTCGCCCGGCAGCCGGGACGGTGCCTGGCGGGGGCGGTGCTGGCCAGTGCCTGGATGGTGCTGCTGGCGGCGGCGCCCTATCTGCTGTCCCGGGCGATCGACGACGGGCTCCAGCGGGGCGACACGGCCGCGCTGGCCGGCTGGACGGGTGCGCTGGTCGCGACCGGGACGGTCAACGCCTGGGTGGGCGTGATGCGGCACCGCACGATGACGCTGGTGCGCATGGACGCCAACTTCCGCACGGTCAAGGTCGTCGTCCAGCAGGCCGTACGGCTCGGGGCGGCGCTGCCCGGGCGGGTGGGCGCCGGGGAGGTCGTCACCATCGGCGTCGGCGACGTGCAGACGATCAGCCAGTCGCTGACGATGGTGGGCCCCGGCATCGGCTCGGTCGTCGTCTGCGCGGTCGTCGCCGCGCTGCTGCTGTCGCTCTCGCCGCTGCTGGCCGTGGTGGTGCTGCTCGGGGTGCCGCTGACCGCCGTGGTGGTGGGCCCGCTGCTCGGGCGCCTGCAGGGCGCGGAGGGCGAGTACCGCGAGCGCCAGGGTGTGCTGACCGCGCGGATCGGCGACCTCGCGGGCGGTCTGCGCGTCCTGGGCGGCCTCGGCGGCAAGGACCTCCTCGCCGGCGCCTTCCGCCGGGACTCCGGCCGGCTGCTGGCCCAGGGCTACCGGGTGGGCGCGGTGACCAGCTGGATCCAGTCACTCGGGGTGGGGCTGCCCACCCTGTTCCTCGCCGCGGTGACCTGGCCGGCGGCCCGGCTCGCCGCCCGCGGGGAGATCACCGTGGGGGAGCTGGTGTCGGTGTACGGGTACGTCGCGGTGCTGGTGGGGCCGGTGGCGTTCCTCATCGAGATGGGCCGGCAGCTGAGCCGCGCCCTGGTGGCCGCCCGCCGGGTCGTGCGGCTGCTGCGGCTGGAGCCGGCCGCGGACACCGGCACGCGCGAGGCCCCCGCGGAGCCGTCGGTGCTGCACGACGCGGACTCCGGGGTCCGGGTGCTGCCGGGCCGGCTGACGGCGCTCGTCTGCGCCCGCCCCGCCGACGCGGTGGCCGTCGTCGACCGGCTGGGCCGGTACGCGCCCTCGGCGGCGACCTGGGGCGGCGTCCCGCTGGCCGACGTCCCGCTCGCCCAGGTCCGCGCGCGGATCCTGGTCGCCGACCACGAGGCCGACCTGTTCGCCGGGCCGCTGCGGGAGCTGGTCGACGGGCGCGGGGAGCACACGGAGGAGGAGCTGACGCGGGCGGTGCACGCGGCCGCGGCGGACGACATCGTGCGGCACCTGCCCGACGGCCTCGACTCACCGGTGGCGGCCCAGGGCCGCAGCCTGTCCGGCGGCCAGCGGCAGCGGGTGCGGCTGGCGCGGGCACTGCTGGCCGACCCCGAGGTGCTGCTCGCCGTGGAGCCGGCCTCGGCGCTCGACGCGCACACCGAGGCGGTGGTCGCCGAGCGGCTGCGGCGGGCGCGCCCGGGCCGTACGACCGTGGTGACCACCACGTCCCCGCTCCTGCTCGACCACGCGGACACCGTGCACTACCTGGTCGACGGCAAGGTCGCCGCCACCGGCCGCCACCGCGAGCTCCTCACCCGGGAGCCCGGTTACCGGGCGCTGGTGGCGCGGGAGGCGGAGGCGGAGCGGACGGGAGCGGCGGAGGGCACCGGCAAGGCCGGGCGGGCCGGCGGCGCCGAGGGGGCCGTCCGGTGACCGCGGCGGTGGACGGCTCGGGGCGGCTTCCCGTCGCCTCCCGCGGCCAGGTGCGGCGGGCCGCCGTACGGCTGGTACGGGCCGACGGGCGGGCGTTCGCCGCCGCGGTCGCCCTGAACGCGCTGACCGCCGCGGCCGGGCTCGCCGGACCGTGGCTGCTCGGGAGGATCATCGACGGGGTCCGGGCCGGACGGGGGACGGACGCCGTGGACGGGCCGGCGCTGGGCATCCTCGTGTGCGCGACGGCGCAGGTGCTGCTGGCGCGCTGGGCGCGGTACGTGGGCCACCGGTTCGGGGAGCGAACGCTCGCCCGGGTGCGCGAGGAGTTCGTCGACCGGACGCTGGCCCTGCCCGCGTCGGTGGTCGAGCGGGCCGGGACCGGTGACCTGACGGCGCGTGGCACCGCCGACGTGGCCACCGTCGGCACCACCCTGCGCGACGCCGGACCCGAGCTGGTGATCAACGGGGCGCAGGCGCTGTTCCTGCTCGGCGCGGTCGTCGTGCTCGACCCGCTGCTGGGCGCGGTCGCGGTGCTCGGGGTGGCGCCGATCTGGTGGGGCCTGCGCTGGTACCTGCGCCGGGCGCGGGACGGCTACCTCGCGGAGGGCGCGGCCACCTCCGACGTCGCCGAGGTCCTCGCGGCGACGGCGGCCGGGGCCCGCACGGTCGAGGCGTTCCGGCTCGGGCGCCGGCGGACGTCGGCCGGCCGCGACGCGCTGGAGACGTCCCGCCGCACCCGCCTGTACACCCTGCACCTGCGCTCGGTGTTCTTCCCCGTGGTGGATGTGTCGTACGTGCTGCCCGTGGCGGGCGTGCTGCTGATCGGCGGGATGCTGCACGCGCGCGGCGCGGTCAGCCTGGGCGAGGTGGTGGCGGCCGCGCTGTACCTGCGGCAACTGGCCGAACCGCTGGACCAGGTGCTGATGCGGGTGGAGCAACTGCAGAGCAGCGGAGCCTCGTTCGCGCGGGTGGAGGGGCTGGCCGCCGCCACGCGGTCGCCCGGCCCCCGGGCCCCGTCCGGGCGGGCGGGCGGCCCCGGTCCCGCCGCCGCGCCGGGAGCGGCGGAACCTGCGGAGCCGGTGGAACCTCCGGAGCCGGCGGACGACCGCATCGAGGTGTCGGGCGCCCGGTACGCCTACGAGCACGGAGGCGAGGTGCTGCGCGGGATCGACCTGGCGGTGCGGCCGGGTGAACGGCTGGCCGTGGTCGGCCCGTCCGGCGCCGGCAAGACCACGCTCAGCAGACTGCTGGCGGGTGTCGACGCGCCGACCGCGGGGTCGGTGACGGTCGGCGGGGTGCCGGTCGCCGCCCTCGCGCCCGAGCGGCTGCGCCGGCAGGTCGTCCTGGTCACCCAGGAGCACCACGTGTTCCTCGGCACGGTCCGCGACAACCTGCGCATCGCCGCGCCGGACGCCGGTGACGCGGAGCTGTGGCAGGCCCTGGCCGCGGTCGGCGCGGACGAGTGGGTCCGGCGGCTGCCGGACGGCCTGGACACCGTGCTGGGGCCGGGCGGCTGCCGCACCGACGGCTCGCAGGCGCAGCAACTCGCCCTCGCCCGCGTGGTGCTGGCCGACCCGCACACGCTGATCCTGGACGAGGCCACGGCCCTGCTCGACCCCGCGACCGCCCGGCACACCGAGCGCGCCCTGGCCGCCGTGCTGCGCGGCCGCACGGTGATCGCCATCGCGCACCGCCTGCACACCGCGCACGACGCGGACCGGGTCGCCGTGATGGAGGACGGCCGGCTGACGGAACTCGGTACGCACGACGAACTGGTGGCGGCGGACGGGGCGTACGCGGCCCTGTGGAGGACGTGGCACGGGGACGGGGCGGCACCCGGGGACGGAGCGGCGCGAACCGGCCATGGGGACCAGGCGGTCGCCGCTCGGGAGACCGCTCACGGGGAGGACGGGGCCGCCGCTCGCGGGGACCGGACGTGACGGCGCTCCTGTCGCGAGCAGAAGCCATCCCCGCGGGAAGACGATCCGACTTTTCCCGGGCGCCCGCGGGCCACCGCTGCGCGGCGTCGCCCGACCCCGGCCGCCGTGTGCCAGGGTGGGCCCATGAAGGCGGCAACAGCTTCCACCGGTCCCGTACGCGCCGTCGTGGCCGCGCCCCGGCCCGAACACGTGGTGCGGGCGGTGACGAACCTGCTGACGGCGGCCGACCGCCCGGTCGAGGTGGAGGTCGTCCTCTACGGAGCGGGCCTCGACCTGGTCCTCGGCGAGGAGGCCGCGGAGCAGACGGCGCGGCTGCGCCAGGCCGGGGCACGCCTGTTCGCGTGCGCCGACAGCCTGGCCGGCCGCGGCCTGGGAGCCGGTCACGTCCTGCCCGGCGTCGAGGTGGTGCCGGCGGCCGTGTGGCACGTGGCCCTGCGCCAGCACGAGGGATGGTCGCTCGTACCGGTGTGGTGAGCACGGCCCGCACCGAGGCCGATGCCCGGGCGCGGGCGGGCACGCTAGCGGGACGCGCCTGCCCCGGTCCGCGGGGCCGGGCGGCGTCCCGGCCGGAGCGGCGACCCGCACGGAGCGCCGGCCCGCGGGTGCGTGCGGCTGCCCCCCGTGGAAGGGCACCTCGCGCCTGACAGCGCCCGCACCCGCGCTTTCGCCGACACGCCGACTTCACCCACTCCGCACCGCGTTCCTGGGTGGCCTGGCACGCCGCCGCGCGGCGAGCTGAGCGACCGTCGTCCGCGCCCGGGCAGTGCCGCAGGCGGGCGGGGCGCCCCGGGGCCGGAAGCACACACCGGGTGACGCGGCCGTCCCCGTGCACGGACCCCGCTTCGGCGGTCCCGCCCGCCCGGCCCGACCGCCTCGACTCCGCTCAGGAACAGGCTCGGACACCGACGCCGGAGTGCGCCGAGCACCAGGCCGGACCGATGCGATCCGGCCACCGCGGCGGCACGGGCAGCCGGCGCCTTGTACCCACACCCGGCAGCTTGTCCGTATACCGAACATGAACATCCGGACAACGAACGATTTCCGGCCAAGTTCCTGACGCGCTCCTGACAGAAACCGTGATCTCCTGCCACGCTTCCCACGGCCACCCTCACAGCAACGTCACAGGACTCCCACGGTTCCGCCTGTGGTCCGGCCCGGCACTTCCGCACCTGGTTCCGCGCTCCGCCCCGTTCTGCCCGGACGGCCGACCCGCCGCCCGGTCTCCCCTGGCCGCGCGATCCGCGGCCGCGCAGAAGGAGTCAGTGTTGAGAAGCAGTTCCTCCCGCAGACGCACCTCCCACACCTCGCGCCGCCGCACGGCCGGTGTCGCTCTCGCCGGCGTCGCCGCCCTGGTCGCCGCGGCCGTCCAGTCCGGCACCGCGACCGCCGCCCCCGGCCAGGCGTCCGCCGGCCGGACCGCCTCGGCCCACACGGCGGTGAAGCTCACCCCCTCGCAGCGCGCCGAACTGATCCGGGACGCCGACGGCGCCACGGCGCGGACGGCGGCCGACCTCGGGCTCGGCGCCCGGGAGAAGCTCGTCGTCAAGGACGTCGTCAAGGACGCCGACGGCACCCTCCACACCCGTTACGAGCGCACCTACGCGGGCCTGCCCGTCCTCGGCGGCGACCTCGTCGTGGAGACGACCCCCTCGGGGAGGACCACGAACGTCATCAAGGCCACGCGGGCCGCGCTGAAGGTCTCCGACCTCACCCCGGACGTGTCGCGGGCGGCCGCCGAGAAGCAGGCCGTCGAGCGGGCCAAGGCCCTCGGCGGCACCCGGTCCGCGGCGGACAGCGCCCGCAAGGTGATCTGGGCGGCGAGCGGCACGCCGGTCCTGGCGTACGAGACGGTCGTCGGCGGCCTGCAGGACGACGGCACCCCGAACAAGCTGCACGTCGTCACCGACGCGGCCACCGGCGCGAAGCTGTACGAGTACCAGGGCATCGAGACCGGCACCGGCAACACGATGTACAGCGGCACGGTGCCGCTGACCACCACGCTGTCCGGCTCGACGTACACGCTCAACGACGGCGCGCGCGGCGGCCACAAGACGTACAACCTCAACCGCGGCACCTCCGGCACCGGCACCCTGTTCTCGCAGACCAGCGACACGTGGGGCAACGGCACGGCGTCCAACGCGGCCACGGCGGCCGCCGACGCGCACTACGGCGCCGCGGTCACCTGGGACTTCTACAAGAGCACCTTCGGCCGCAGCGGCATCCGCAACGACGGCAAGGCCGCCTACTCCCGCGTCCACTACGGCAACGCGTACGTCAACGCCTTCTGGGACGACAGCTGCTTCTGCATGACCTACGGCGACGGCTCGGGCAACACCCACCCGCTCACCTCGCTGGACGTGGCCGGCCACGAGATGAGCCACGGCGTCACCTCCAACACCGCGGACCTCAACTACAGCGGCGAGTCCGGCGGTCTGAACGAGGCGACCTCCGACATCTTCGGCACGGGCGTGGAGTTCTACGCCGGCAACTCCTCGGACATCGGTGACTACCTCATCGGCGAGGAGATCGACATCAACGGCGACGGCAGCCCGCTGCGCTACATGGACAAGCCCAGCAAGGACGGCGCGTCCAAGGACAACTGGTACTCCGGCATCGGATCGGTGGACGTGCACTACTCGTCCGGTCCGGCCAACCACTTCTTCTACCTCCTGTCCGAGGGCAGCGGCGCCAAGGTCGTCAACGGCGTCAGCTACAACTCGCCCACGGCGGACGGGCTTGCGGTCACCGGCATCGGCCGGGACAAGGCGCTGGCGATCTGGCACCGGGCGCTGACCACGAAGTTCACCTCCACGACCAACTACGCGGGGGCCCGCACCGGCACGCTCGCGGCGGCGGGTGAGCTGTACGGCACCTCCAGCGCCGAGTACAAGGCGGTGCAGGACGCGTGGGCGGGCGTCGCGGTCGGCTCGCGGTCGGGCGGTGGCGGCGGTGGCGGCACGTCGTTCGAGAGCACCACCGACGTCGCCATCCCGGACCGCGGCTCGGCGGTCACCTCGTCGATCACCGTCTCCGGCCGGAGCGGCAACGCCCCCTCCAACCTCCAGGTCTCGGTCGACATCGTGCACACCTACCGCGGTGACCTCGTGGTCGACCTGGTCGGCCCGTCCGGCACCGCCTACCGGCTGAAGAACTCCAGCAGCTCCGACTCGGCGGACGACGTGCACGCGACCTACACGGTCAACGCCTCCACCCAGCCCGCCAACGGCACTTGGCAGCTGCGCGTCCAGGACGTGGCCAGCTACGACACCGGCTACATCGACGGCTGGAAGCTGACCTTCCCGTAGGCCCCACGGGCGTCGGCGGACAGGGCGCCGTTCCGGAGGTCACAGGCCCGGAACGGCGCCCGTTCACATGCCCGCAACGTTTACCGGACAGTCAAGTTTTGGCCAACATCACTTGTCGCCCATGACATGTACGCGGCGGAGGTGCCAGTCTTCGTGCACCGCCGCACGAGCGCAGAACCCCCCATCCATTCCGGCCGGTGCCCCACGCCGTCCCGGACTCCCCCCAAGGAGCTTGTGTGACTCCCCGCTACGCGCGTAACAAGCGCATCACCCTGGCCGCCGCCACCGCTGTCGCGGCCGGAGCCCTCCTCGGCACCGCTCTGACCACGAGCGCCTCGGCCCAGGCCGCGGCAGCCGCCCCCGCCGGAAGCACGGCCCTCGCCGCCGCGCCCACCGCGCTCACGCCCTCCGCCCGCTCCTCGCTGATCCAGCAGGCCCAGGCGGACGTCGCGGAGACGGGCCGTCAGATAGGCCTCGGCGCCGAGGAGAAGCTGGTCGTCAAGGATGTCGTCAAGGACGCCGACGGCAGCCTCCACACCCGTTACGAGCGCACCTACGCGGGCCTGCCCGTCCTCGGCGGCGACCTCATCGTCCACACCGACAAGTCGGGGAAGACGCAGGGCGTGACGAAGGCGACCAACGCGTCGCTGAAGGTCGCCTCGCTCAAGCCGCAGATCGCCGCCGCCAAGGCGGAGAAGCAGGCGCTGACCGCGGCGCAGGCCGCCGGCTCGGAGAAGACCGTCGCCGACCAGGCCCCGCGCAAGGTGATCTGGGCGGGCGAGGGCACGCCGGTCCTCGCCTACGAGACGGTCGTCGGCGGCCTCCAGGACGACGGCACCCCGAACGAGCTGCACGTCGTCACCGACGCGGCCACCGGCGCGAAGCTCCACGAGTACCAGGCCATCGAGACCGGCACCGGCAAGACCCTGTACTCGGGCACGGTGACCCTCAACACCTACAACTCGGGCACGTCGTACCAGCTGTACGACACCACGCGCGGCGGCCACAAGACCTACAACCTCGCCCGCGGCACCTCCGGCACCGGCACGCTGTTCACCGACGCCGACGACATCTGGGGCACCGGCACCGCCTCCAGCTCCAGCAGCGACCAGACGGCCGCCGCCGACGCCGCCTACGGCGCCGCGGTCACGTGGGACTTCTACAAGAACACCTTCGGCCGCAGCGGCATCCGCAACGACGGCAAGGCCGCCTACTCCCGCGTCCACTACGGCAACGCGTACGTCAACGCCTTCTGGGACGACAGCTGCTTCTGCATGACCTACGGCGACGGCTCGGGCAACACCCACCCGCTCACCTCGCTGGACGTGGCCGGCCACGAGATGAGCCACGGCGTCACCTCCGTCACCGCCGGCCTCAACTACAGCGGCGAGTCCGGCGGTCTCAACGAGGCGACCTCCGACATCTTCGGCACGGGCGTGGAGTTCGCCGCGGGCAACGCGAGCGACGCCGGTGACTACCTCATCGGCGAGAAGATCGACATCAACGGCAACGGCACCCCGCTGCGCTACATGGACAAGCCCAGCAAGGACGGCGCGTCCGCCGACTACTGGTCCTCCACCCTCCGCAGCAAGGACGTGCACTACTCGTCCGGCCCGGCCAACCACTTCTTCTACCTGCTGTCCGAGGGCAGCGGCGCGAAGACGATCAACGGCGTCAGCTACAACTCGCCGACGTACAACGGCTCCACCGTCACCGGCATCGGCCGCGCCAAGGCGCTGCAGATCTGGTACAAGGCGCTGACGTCCTACATGACGTCGTCGACGAACTACAAGGGCGCCCGCTCGGCGACCCTGAGCGCGGCGTCGGCGCTGTACGGCTCCGGCAGCGCCGAGTACAACGCGGTGGCCGCGGCCTGGACCGCGGTCAACGTCAGCGGCTGACGCGGAACAGCCACGCAACGGCACCCGGGAGGCCGGTCCTCCCGGGTGCCGTCCCGTCTCCGGGCCGGACTCCCGCCGCGCGGGGGCGCGGCGGGAGTCCGGCCGCGGCACCCGGCCCCTGTCGTTCGGATCACCCCGGCACCGCACCTGACCACCGGCCCGATCCGCACCGGAGACCCTAGGCTTGGGGCCCATGTCCTTCACCTACGAGGAGGTCGGCGCGACCCGCAAGGATCCCGCCTCCTTTCCCCCGGGCTTCCACACGATGCACGTGCGCACACGCGTCGGCGAGGGCCACGACGTCTTCGACCGGGCCGCCGAGGCCCTCCTCACCTGGCAGATGCACCGGGCCGTCGGCGTCGGCGTCGACGCCACCGCCGAGCGGGCCGCGCCCGGCGTCGACGTCACCGTCACCCTCGCCGGCGTGATCAAGGCCCCGTGCCGTGTGGTGTGGACGGTCGAGGAGTCCCGCCGCGCCGGGTGGGCCTACGGCACCCTGCCCGGGCACCCGGAGACCGGCGAGGAGTCCTTCGTCGTGGACCGCACCGGCGACGGCACCGTCTGGCTGACGGTGACCGCCTTCAGCCGCCCGGCGAAGTGGTACTCCCGCGCGGGCGGCCCGGCGACCCGGGGCCTGCAGCACGCCTACGCCCGCCGGTGCGGCATGGTGCTGAGGCGGCTGTGCGGGCAGGACGGCGAGGACTGACGGTCACCTCATCAGCACCCCGCCGCCCTCCCCCGTCTCCTCCGACGGCACCGCCACCAGACCCGCCTCGGCCGCCGAGGCGAGCAGGCGGTGCGCGGGCAGGACGCGGACCGTGTAACCGAAGGGCCCGGTGCGGTCCAGGGAGAGCGCGCCCTCGTAGACCCAGCGGCCGTCGGCGTCCGGCCCGCCCGCCGGCTTCAGCGGGACCGGGGTCGCGTCCGCGATCCGGTCCTCCTCGTCCACCCGCCCCGACACCGCCTGCACCTCGACGTCGTCCGGCCCGAGCTCGCCCAGGCCGACGCGCACCCGCAGGCCGAGGCTGGCGCCCAGCTCCGCGGTCGCCGTCGCCGCCGACGTCTCCACGTGCTCGACCCGCACGCCGGGCCAGGCCGCGCGCACCCGCCGCTTCCACGCCGCGAGCTCGCGCGCCGCGTCCGCGTCCATCGCGCGGTGCGCCAGGGCCGCCGGGGTGTACAGGCGCTCGACGTACTCACGAACCATCCGGCCGGCCAGCACCTTCGGGCCGAGCAGGGACAGCGTCCGGCGGACCATCTCGATCCAGCGTTCGGGCAGCCCGGCCCGGCCGCGCTCGTAGAAGCGCGGGGCGACCCGCCGTTCGAGCAGGTCGTACAGGGCCGCCGCCTCGACGTCGTCGCGGTGGTCGGGATCGTCCCCCGCCCCGTCCGCGGTGGGCACGGCCCACCCGAAGTCCGGCTGGTACCACTCGTCCCACCAGCCGTCCAGCACCGACAGGTTCAGGCAGCCGTTGAGCGCGGCCTTCATCCCGGAGGTGCCGCACGCCTCCAGCGGCCGCAGCGGATTGTTCAGCCAGACGTCGCAGCCGTGGTACAGCTTCTGCGCCATCCCCATGCCGTAGTCCGGCAGGAAGACGATCCGGTGGCGCACCCGCGGGTCGTCGGCGAACCGCACCAGCTCCTGGATGAGCCGCTTGCCGCCGTCGTCGGCCGGGTGCGCCTTGCCCGCGACCACGATCTGCACCGGCCGCTCCGGGTGCAGGAGCAGGCTCATCAGCCGGTCCCGGTCCCGCAGCATCAGCGTCAGCCGCTTGTACGACGGCACCCGGCGCGCGAAGCCGATCGTCAGCACCCCGGGGTCCAGCACCCCCTCGATCCAGCCGAGCTCGGCCTCCCCGGCGCCGCGCTGGCGCCAGGAGGCGCGCAGCCGCCGCCGCACCTCCATCACCAGCTGCTCCCGCAGTTCGCGGCGCAGGTCCCAGACGTCCTGGTCGGGGATGTCGGCGACGGAGTCCCAGCGGGGCGAGTCGCCGACGGACAGCGCGTCCTCGGCGCGCTGGGCGCCGATCTGCCGGGCTCCGAGCCGGAACACCTCCGGGGCCACCCAGGTCGGGGCGTGCACCCCGTTGGTCACCGAGGTGATCGGCACCTCCTCGGGGTCGAACCCCGGCCACAGCCCGGAGAACATCTCGCGGCTGACCCGGCCGTGCAGCAGGGAGACGCCGTTGGCGCGCTGCGCCAGGCGCAGGCCCATCACGGCCATGTTGAACAGGTCGGGCTCGCCGCCCGGATAGGTCTCCATGCCGAGCTGCAGGATGCGCTGGACGTCGATGCCCGGCAGCTCGGCGCCGGGCCCGAAGTGGCGGGCGACCAGCTCGCGGTCGAAGCGGTCGATGCCGGCCGGGACGGGCGTGTGCGTGGTGAAGACGGTCCCGGCCCGCACCGTCTCCAGCCCGGCGTCGAAGTCCAGCCCCTGGCCGCAGAGCTCGGCGATGCGCTCCAGGCCGAGGAAGCCCGCGTGCCCCTCGTTGGTGTGGAACACCTCCGGCTCGGGGTGGCCGGTGAGCCGGCAGTACGTGCGCACCGCCCGGACGCCCCCTATGCCGAGCAGCATCTCCTGCAGCAGGCGGTGCTCGCTGCCGCCGCCGTAGAGCCGGTCGGTCACCCCGCGCTCGCCGAGGTCGTTCTCCTCGACGTCGGAGTCCAGGAGCAGCAGCGGGATCCGGCCGACCTGGGCCAGCCAGAGCCGGGCGTGCAGCGCCCTGCCGCCGGGCAGGGCGAGCGAGACGCGCGCCGCGGTGCCGTCGGCCTCCTCCAGCTGGGTCAGGGGCAGCTCGTGGGGGTCGAGGACCGGGTAGTGCTCCTGCTGCCACCCGTCCCGGGACAGGGTCTGGCGGAAGTAGCCGTGCCGGTACAGCAGCCCGACGCCGATCAGCGGTACGCCGAGGTCGCTGGCGGCCTTCAGGTGGTCGCCGGCCAGGATGCCGAGGCCGCCGGAGTACTGCGGCAGGGCGGCGGTGATGCCGTACTCGGGCGAGAAGTAGGCGACGGCCGCGGGCAGCTCGGCGGACTGGGTCTGGTACCAGCGCTCGCCGCTCAGGTAGTCGTGCAGGTCGTCGGCGGCCGCCCGCAGGCGTCGCAGGAAGTGGCGGTCCCCGGCCAGCTCGGTGAGCCGCTCGGGCGCCACGCCGCCGAGCAGCCGCACCGGGTCGCCGCCGCAGGCGGCCCAGCGTTCGGGGTCGACGGACTGGAAGAGGTCGCGCGTCTCTGCGTGCCAGGACCAGCGCAGATTGCGCGCCAGCTCGCCGATGGGCCGCAGGGGCTCGGGGAGGACAGGACGGACGGTGAACCGGCGGATCGCCTTCACATTCCACCTCAGCGCGTTCGAGGGTGACGCACGGCGATGTGCGTCTCGTCGTCTAACTTGACGGTACCGGCGTTCGTGTCGCCCTCGCCGGGGAGTGCGCCCGCATGCCCCCGCGCGACCCCCGTCCGCCCGCCTGCGCCCACCGGTCGGCCGGTTTCCAAACCGTGCCGGTCAGATCCTCCGGTCCGGGGGGCGTCGAACACAGTTTTGCGGGTACCGCGCTCGTAGCGGCGGAAGCCCGGGCAGTGGCTCCCGCGCGTAGGAGCCGGTCCCGGGTGCGGAGATACGCGTGAGTAGTTAACAAAGTGCCGGATTGCTCACCCGAACAGGGTGGGAAGGCTCCACCGGTACACCTCACCGGACCACTCAGGACCTTTCTCCCCCAGACATCCGCCCACACCCTCGTTGACGCGGACAGGAGCGGTTCATGCCCGCCACGCACCACTCGGCACCACCCCCGACCACCAGCACACCCGGCGCTGCCGCGCCACCCGGGCGGCGCGGCAGCTCCCCGGCCGCCGCCGCGGATCCGCATGCCACGGGCGAGGCCACCGCCGTGGGGCGGATCCCCGTCCTCGACGTCCGCCCGGTCGTCCAGCGCGGCCGGCGCCCCGCCAAGGCGGTCGTGGGCGAGACGTTCCAGGTCACCGCCACCGTGTTCCGCGAGGGGCACGACGCCGTGGCGGCGAACGTGGTGCTGCGGGACCCGCGGGGCCGCCCCGGACCGTGGACCCCGATGCGGGAACTGGCCCCCGGCACCGACCGCTGGGGCGCCACGGTGTCCGCCGGGGAGCCCGGGCTGTGGACGTACACGGTCGAGGCCTGGGGGGACCCGGTCACCACCTGGCGCCACCACGCCGGAATCAAGATCCCGGCCGGGCTCGACACCGAGCTGGTGCTGGAGGAGGGCGCCCGGCTGTACGAGCGGGCGGCCGCCGGCGTGCCCGAGGAGGACGGGCAGCGGGACGTCGTGCTGGCCGCCGTGGACGCCCTGCGGGACGGGGACCGTCCGGCCTCCGCACGGCTGGCGGCGGCGTTGACGCCGGAGGTGGACGCGGTGCTGGCCCGCCATCCGCTGCGGGAGCTGGTCACCGCCTCCGACCCGCTGCCCCTGCA
>NZ_JBEYXZ010000037.1:0-69072 GCF_040645305.1 Streptomyces sp. NPDC046831
CTGGCGTTGACTTTTGGCACGCTGTTGAGTTCTCAAGGAACGGACGCTTCCTTCGTACTCACCCTCTCGGGCTTTCCTCCGGGCGCTTCCCTTCGATGTTTCCGACTCTATCAGATCTTTCCGATCCGATTTCCTCGGCGCTTTCCAGGTTCCCGCTTCCGCGTTTCCCTTTCCGGCAGATCCGACTCTATCAGATCCTTTTCCGACCTGATCCCCAGTCAGCGGGGCTTGTCCTCCGGGCCGTTGGGCCCTTCCGACGAGTGAGACTTTAGCGGATTCCTTGCCCCCGAGCGAATCGGGGGCCTGCGCCCTTTCGGGCGCGGATTCCTCATTCCGCAAATACAGACGCCCATGAGACGACGGCAGCCGTGACGACTGTCGTCGAGAGAGGTTGGTACGTGCGGGATGGCTGCCCGGGGACCGACCGGAGTCGGCTCTCACTTCGGACAACCCGAAGAACTGTACGGACCGCGCGGGGGTGTGTCAACCCCCGGCCCGCCGGGCGGTGCCGACGGGCTCCGTGACCTCCGGTGAGCCGGGGCGGAGAGCGTCAGTCCTTGCTGCCGCTGGCCAGTTCGCGGCTGCGGTTGCGGGCCGCTTCCAGGGCGGCGATGAGGGCGGCGCGCACGCCGTGGTTCTCCAGCTCGCGAATGGCGTTGATGGTGGTGCCGGCCGGCGAGGTGACGTTCTCGCGCAGTTTGACCGGGTGTTCACCGCTGTCGCGCAGCATCACCGCGGCGCCGATCGCCGACTGGACGATGAGCTCGTGCGCCTTGTCACGGGGCAGGCCGAGGAGGATGCCGGCGTCGGTCATGGCCTCGACCAGGTAGAAGAAGTACGCCGGGCCCGAGCCGGAGAGGGCGGTGCAGGCGTCCTGCTGGGACTCGGGGACGCGGAGCGTCTTGCCGACCGCGCCGAAGATCTCCTCGGTGTGGGCGAGGTGTTCGGCGGAGGCGTGGCTGCCGGCGGAGATGACCGACATGGCCTCGTCGACGAGGGCGGGGGTGTTCGTCATGACGCGGACGACCGGGGTGCCGGCGGCCAGACGGTCCTCGAAGTAGGAGATCGGGATGCCGGCGGCGCCGCTGATGACCAGGCGGTCGGCGGGGACGTGCGGGGCGAGTTCGTCGAGGAGGGTGCCCATGTCCTGCGGTTTGACCGTGAGGATCAGGGTGTCGGCGGTCTTCGCGGCCTCCGCGTTGGTGACCGGGGTGACGCCGTAGCGGGTGCGGAGTTCCTCCGCTCGTTCGGGGCGGCGGGCGGTGACCAGGAGGTCGGCGGGGGCCCAGCCGGCTCGGATCATTCCGCTGAGCAGGGTCTCGCCGATCTTGCCGGTGCCGAGGACTGCGACTTTCTGCGTCATGACTGCGGTGCCCTCCGGAGGTGTGCGTCGTCCGGATTCATCCTCGCACCGGGGGCGGCGGGCGGGCCGTTTCTGTCCGGCAGGCGGACGTCGCCGGTCTGCCCTGCCTGCGCCGGTCGGTCGCCCCGCCGGTGCGGCCGGCCGAGCGGGCTCGGCCGGTTCCTCCGACGGGTGATCGGCGGCCCTCCGCCCCGCCCCTTGCCCGGCCGGTCGCCCGGCCGGACGGGTCACCGGGGCTCACGTCGTGCGGCGCCTCAGGGTCGCCGCGCCCACGGCCAGGACGAGGAGCGCGCAGCCGGCCACGATCAGCACGTCCCGTACGAACGTCGCCGTCATGTCGGTGTGGCGCAGGACCTCGTTCATGCCGTCGACCGCGTAGGACATCGGCAGGGCGTCGGACACGGCCTCCAGGGCCGGGTGCATGCGGGAGCGGGGGGTGAAGAGGCCGCAGAGGAGGATCTGGGGGAAGATCACCGCCGGCATGAACTGGACCGCCTGGAATTCCGAGGCCGCGAAGGCCGAGACGAAGAGGCCGAGGGCCGTGCCGAGCAGGGCGTCGAGCAGGGCCACCAGAAGCAGCAGCCACGGCGAGCCGGTGACGTCAAGGCCGAGGAGCCACAGCGCCAGACCGGTGGCCAGGGCCGACTGGACGATGGCCAGCAGGCCGAAGGCGAGGGCGTAGCCCGCGATGAGGTCGCCCTTGCCGAGGGGCATGGCGAGCAGGCGTTCGAGGGTGCCCGAGGTGCGTTCGCGCAGCGTGGCGATCGAGGTCACCAGAAACATCGTGATCAGGGGGAAGATGCCGAGGAGTGACGCCCCGGTGTTGTCGAAGGTGCGCGGGCTGCCGTCGAAGACGTAGCGCAGCAGGACCAGCATCAGGCAGGGCACCAGCAGCATCAGCGCGATCGTGCGCGGGTCGTGGCGCAGCTGGCGCAGGACGCGGGCCGCGGTGGCGACGGTGCGGGAGGCGTTCAGGGCGCCGGTGGGCGCCTGCGCGGGGTGCTGCGTGTGCGCCGCGGGAGTCGTCGTGCTCATCGGGCCGTCTCCTTGTCGCGGCCTGCCGCGGCCGCCTCGTCCACCAGGTGCAGGAAGGCCCCCTCGACGGTCTGCGCGCCGGTGCGGGACCGCAGCGCCTCCGGGGTGTCGTCGGCGAGGATCTCGCCCTCGCGCATCAGGAGGAGGTGGTCACAGCGCTCGGCCTCGTCCATGACGTGGGAGGAGATGAGGAGGGTGGCGCCGCGCGTCGCGGCGATGTCGTGGAAGAGGTTCCACAGGTCGCGGCGCAGGACGGGGTCGAGGCCGACCGTCGGTTCGTCGAGGACGAGCAGTTCGGGCGTGCCGAGGAGAGCGACCGCCAGGGAGACGCGGCTGCGCTGGCCGCCGGAGAGCGCGCCGGCGAGGGCGTCGGCGTGGCTGGCGAGGTCGACGTCGGCGATGGCCCGGGTGACGTCGGCCCGGCGCTGCTCGGCCGCGGCGCGGCCCGGCTGGAGGACGGCGGCGAAGTAGTCGAGGTTCTGGCGGACCGTCAGGTCGTCGTAGACGGACGGCGCCTGGGTGACGTAGCCGACGCGCGTGCGCAGCCCGGCGTGGCCGGCGGGGTGGCCGAGGACGTCCAGCGTGCCGGAGACCTTGGCCTGGGTGCCGACGATCGCGCGCAGGAGGGTCGACTTGCCGCACCCGGAGGGGCCGAGCAGGCCGGTGATCCGGCCGCGGGGGACGGTGAAGTCGAGGCCGCGCAGGACGGGGCGGGAGCCGCGGACGACGGTGAGGCCTTCGGCGCGGAGAGCGGGGGTGGCCGTCGCGGGCGGGTCGGCGGCCCTGTAATTCATCATGTGATGAATAATGCGCGCGGGGCGGGGCGCCGTCAAGGGCGTGGCGGGGTGGACGGCGGGTTCGCTGGACGGGACCGGCCCCGCCGGGGAGGGCCGGGATCCGGCGCGGACGCCACGGCGGCGGCACGGCGGTCCGGCGGCGCCCCGGAGGCCGGGGCGCCGCCGGGGTGTGACCGCGCGGGGGCGGGAGTGTGCGGCGGACGAGGTCCGGGCGGGCCCGGGTCAGGGCGTGACGGCGACGAGGAGGACCGCGTCGTAGGTCTCCTCGACGATGCCGTCGGGGAACACCTCCAGCAGGCGGTTCCGCTCCTCGGCGAGGAAGGCGGACCTGCGCTGCGCGGGGCAGAGCAGGAAGAGGGAGTGGCTGCCGATGTTGGCGAGGTGGGTGCCGACCGGCACGCGGCGGCTCCAGCGGATCTCCCGGCGGGCGAAAGTCCAGGCGGCCGGCCGGGTCGGCCAGGTCCGCGCGGGCACGCGCCGCCCGCCTCTCGGCGGCGGCGTCGACGCCGAAGAAGCGGGCGGCGCGCCGGGCGGCCTCGGCGATCCACACGACGTCGAGGGCGGCGGTGTTCCACCACAGGGCGAGCGCGCCGCCCGGCCGCGGGACGCGCAGGGCCTCCGGCACCGACCGGACGGGGTCGGTCCAGTGCCAGGCCTGCGCGTAGGTGAGCAGGTCGGCGCAGCCGTCGGCGAGGGGGAGGGCGTTGCCGCTGCCCCGCACGACGGGGACGCCGGGCAGGCCGCGGCGGAGCTGGTCCGCCATGCCCGCGCCGGGCTCGACGGCCGGCACGTCGGCACCGCGCTCGCGCAGCAGGACGGTCGCGACGCCGGTCCCCGCGCCGACGTCGGCGACGCGGGCGCCGGCGAGCGGACGGCCGGCGAGTTCCTCGACCGCGTCGAGCAGGGCGGGCGGGTAGGAGGGGCGGTTCGCGGCGTACTGGACGGCCGCGGCGTCGAAGGAGCGGGCGCGGGCGGCGTTCAGGGCGGCGGGGTCCGGGACGGGTGACGGGATGCGCTGATACGGGCCAGCGTGCTCCCGCGGACGGTTCGGGGACGGCCACGCCCGTGCCTCGTCACGGTCCCGTGCCGCACCCCGCGGTGCGCCCGGCCGGCGGTGCCGCGACGGCGGCTTCCGGCGCAGGGTCAGGGGCGGGTCAGGAGCGGCGGCGCTTCCTGGAGGGGTTGCCCGAGCGGCGGGTGGACCGGCGTTCGTACAGCTCACGCGCCTGCTCGTACTCGGCGCGGTGCAGTTTCTCCCCGGGCGCCTCGACGAGGGAGCGGACGAAGTAGGCGAGCAGGGAGCCGACGAAGCCGACGGCGAGCAGGCCGCGCAGGGACGCCTGGCGCTCGGGGTCGGGGCGACTGCCGAAACCGTCCCAGGTGTGGCGGAAGGCGAGAGCGCTGCACACCGCGAACATCACGACCACGAGCACCGACACGAACGCGCCGGAGCCTGAGGTCCCCAGCCCCTCGTACGCGAGGCGCAGCACGAGGCAGGAGGCGGCCGCCGCCGCGAGCGAGCCGACGGCGACGGCGGCGCGACGGAGCGGGTAGCCGCCGTCGTGGTGCACCCAGGTCGTGCCGAAGAAGCGCAGGGGCTCGGGCCCTGGACCCGCCGGGGCCGTGGAGCCCGCGGGGGCGGCCGGGGTGCCGTTGTCGTCGCTCACGCGTCGATTATGGCTCCGGCCCGGCCGCGGGCTCCGTGCGGGATCAGGAGCAGCGGGAGGCGACGTAGCCGTCGCTGCCCGTCTGCACGTAGGCGTCGGCGACGTACTGGCCGCTGCCGATGTTGTCCCAGATGCTGCTGGTGCCGTACGGGCCGGTGACCGACGTGCCCGGCGTCTGGCAGTAGATCGGGACGGTGCTGCCCTCGGGCAGCACGCGGACGATGCCGTAGCCGGTGCCCGGGCCGCTGCGGACGTTGAGCCGGACGCCCGGCGCGACCGAGTAGTACCGCACGGCCGCGGTGGCCGCGTAGACCTCCGCCCCGGCGGCGCCGGCCCCCTCGACGCGTCCGGCACCCGCGGTGCGTTCGACGGACATGAAGAACCTCCCCCGTTGCACCCCATGACGGTCATGGGGTCCCCTTGACCTCGGAACGCGCGCCGGAACGCCTGCGCGCGACTCGCACGGGGAGGCTAGCAAGCCGCCTCTGTCCCGTACGAGTCATCGACTAGGCTCCGTGCGTCGCGCGCGCGGACGTACAGGACGAACGGCACGGGGGTGGTCCATGGCGCCAGGGCGCAACAGCGGAGCGGGCGCGGAAGCGGAACTTCCCGAGTACGCGGGTCACTACCGCCTCGAGTCGTGCCTCGGTTCCGGCGGCATGGGCGTGGTGCACCTCGCGCGCAGCACGTCGGGGCTGCGGCTCGCGGTCAAGGTCGTGCATGCCGAGTTCGCCCGGGACCCCGAGTTCAGGGGGCGTTTCCGGCAGGAGGTCGCGGCGGCGCGGCGGGTCAGCGGTGCCTTCACCGCGCCGGTCGTGGACGCCGACCCGGATGCCGCGCGGCCCTGGATGGCCACCGTGTACATCCCGGGGCCCACGCTCTCCGACCAGGTGAAGCGGAACGGGCCCATGGCGCCGGCGCAGGTGCGCCGGCTGATGGCCGGCCTCGCGGAGGGCCTGCGCGACATCCACCGGGTGGGCGTGGTGCACCGGGACCTCAAGCCCAGCAACGTGCTGCTCGCCGAGGACGGGCCGAAGGTCATCGACTTCGGCATCTCCCGGCCCAAGGACAGCGAACTGCGCACCGAGACCGGCAAGTTGATCGGCACGCCGCCCTTCATGGCGCCCGAGCAGTTCCGCCGCCCCCGCGAGGTCGGGCCCGCGGCGGACATCTTCGCGCTCGGGTCGGTGCTGGTGCACGCCGCGACGGGGCGCGGGCCCTTCGACTCCGACAGTCCGTACATCGTCGCCTACCAGGTCGTGCACGACGAGCCGGACCTGACCGGCCTGCCGGAGAACCTGGCACCGCTGGTGCTGCGCTGCCTCGCCAAGGATCCCGGGGACCGGCCGACGCCGGACGAGTTGATGCGCGCGCTGCGGTCGGTGTCGGCCTCGTACGACACGCAGGCGTTCCTACCGGCACAGCGGACGGACGGCGACCCGGCGGACGAGGGGCCGGGGGGCGACGGCCCGGCGGGCGAGGGGCCGGGCGGGGGGAGGCCGGACGGTGACGGCCGCGCGGACCACGGGCCCGCCGACGTCGATCCCGCCGTCGATCCTGCCGACAAGGGGCGGACGTACGACGGCCGGCCGGCCGGCGACTGGTCCAACGGCGACTGGCTGGACGGAAATTGGGCCGACAGCGACCGGCCGTACGACGACTGGTCCGGCGACGGCAGGACTCACAACGGGCGGGCTCACGACGGCTGGTCCGGCGACGGGCGGGCTCACGACGACCGGACTGACGACGGCAGGCAGGCCCACGACAGCCGGGCTCACGACGACGGGAAGGCTCACGGCCACCGGACCGGCGCCGAGCAGACCGACGACGGCCGGATCGGCGGCGCTCGGGCGGCACACGGCGCGCCGGCAGCGCAGGGAGCACGGGCAGCGGGAAGCGCGCGGGCGACCGGCGGCGCGCGGGACGCGGAGAGCGCGCAGGATGTGGCGGGGGCGGCCGAAGGCGCGCGGACAGCGGAGAGCGCGACGGCAGCCGCGCCCGCGGGTGGTGACACCCCGCCGCCCGGGTCCCGCGACGGGCGGACCGGGCCGCGCCCCGGCAGGGGCCGTCGCCGGCAGGCGGCGCTGGCCGCCGGGGCGCTGGGCCTGCTCGTGAGCGGCGCGCTGGTCTCGGCGCAGCTGTTCCAGCCCGCCTCGACGCACTCCCCCGCGCACAGCGCCGCAGCCGGAGCCTCGGCCGCGTTCACCGGCTGGCGGGCCGAACCCGTGTCCCCCGGCGAGGGTGTGCCGCAGTGCTCCCACGGGGCCGGCCGGCTGATCTGCGCCCGGCCCGGCCTCGTCTACGCCCTCGATCCCGCCGACGGCGAGCTGCTGTGGCGGCACTCCGTCGCCGAGACGGTCCGCAGCACGCCGCCCGTCGTCGCGGGCGGCCTCGTGCAGCCGCTCACGGAGCACGGCCGGCGTCTGGAGGCGCTGGACCCCGCGACGGGCGAGGTCCGGTGGCACCGCACCGTGCCCGCGTACTCCGGCCTCCGGTCCGTCGGCGGCATGCTCCTGCTCACCGGCGCCGACGGCGTGGTGCGGGCACTGGACGGTGCGACGGGCGGGACCAGGTGGAGCCGAAACGTTCCGGGCCACACCGCGCCGTACTTCTCCTCGTTCGCCGGCGACCCGCTGGCGTACGCGGTCAGCACGTCGGACGACGGGTCGGTCACACGCGTGACGGCGGTGGATGCGGACACGGGCGGCGTGCGCTGGGAGGCCCGCCTGGACGGCATGCTGACGCCGGCCGGCAGCGACGGCGGCTCCCTCGTCCTCCTGGCCGGTCACCCGTCGGCCTACGGCCAGGTGGACGCGGTGGTCCGCTACTCCCCCTCGTCCCGGGCGTCCGTGCGGGTGCCCCTGGCGTTCCCGCTCGACGGCGTGCAGGCGTCCGTGCGCGGCGGCACGGTCCACCTGCTGGCCACCGGCGGCACGCTGGCTGCCGTGGACCTGGGTGAGCGGAAGGTGCGGTGGCAGCTGGAGACGTCCGTGAGCCGCGGCTCCGCGCCGGTCGCCGACGCCGGGCACGTCTACTTCACCGCCGGGGACGGGCGGTTGCTGGGCGTCGACGCCGCGACGGGACGCCTCATGGGGCAGACCCCGCCGCGTCTGGGCACCCGCACGGACGTCGTCGCGGCGTCGCTGCCGCAGCCGGTGGTCGCCGACGGCCACGTGTACGCCGGCGCCCCCGACGGCACGGTCTTCGCCGTGGACGGCCGCGACCCGTCGGCCTGGTGACACGCCGAGGGGCCGCCCCCGGGTGGGAGCGGCCCCTTACGGCTCGCGCGGGATTCAGCCCAGCTTCGAGACGTCCCGCACGGCGCCCTTGTCCGCGCTGGTCGCCATCGCCGCGTAGGCGCGCAGCGCCGCGGAGACCTTGCGGTCGCGGTCCTTCGGCGCGTACACGCCGTTCAGCGCCTGCTCCCGGCGGGTCAGCTCCGCCGCGTCGACCAGCAGCTCGATGGAGCGGTTCGGGATGTCGATGCGGATGCGGTCGCCGTCCTCGACGAGCGCGATGGTGCCGCCGGAGGCCGCCTCGGGGGAGGCGTGGCCGATGGACAGGCCGGAGGTGCCGCCGGAGAAGCGTCCGTCCGTGATCAGGGCGCAGGCCTTGCCCAGGCCGCGGCCCTTCAGGTACGAGGTCGGGTAGAGCATCTCCTGCATGCCGGGGCCGCCCTTGGGACCCTCGTAGCGGATGACGACGACGTCGCCCTCCTTGACCTGCTGGGTGAGGATCTTCTGGACGGCCTCCTCCTGGGACTCGCAGACCACCGCGGGGCCCTCGAAGGTCCAGATCGACTCGTCGACGCCGGCCGTCTTCACCACGCAGCCGTCCACGGCGAGGTTGCCCCTGAGGACCGCGAGACCGCCGTCCTTGGAGTACGCGTGCTCGGCGGAGCGGATGCAGCCGTTCTCGGCGTCGTCGTCCAGGGACGCCCAGCGCTCGGACTGGGAGAACGCCTCCGCGGACCGCACGCAGCCCGGAGCCGCGTGCCACAGTTCCACCGCCTCGGCCGACGGGGAGCCGCCGCGCACGTCCCAGGTCTTCAGCCAGTCGGCCAGCGACGGGCTGTGGACGGCGTGGACATCCTCGTTGAGCAGGCCGGCGCGGTGCAGCTCGCCGAGCAGGGCGGGGATGCCGCCGGCGCGGTGCACGTCCTCCATGTAGTACGTGCGGTCCTTGGCGACGTTCGGGGCGACCTTCGCCAGGCAGGGCACGCGGCGCGAGACCTCGTCGATCTGCTCCAGGCCGAAGGGGACGCCGGCTTCCTGGGCGGCGGCCAGCAGGTGCAGGATCGTGTTCGTCGAGCCGCCCATCGCGATGTCCAGCGCCATGGCGTTCTCGAAGGCGGCGACGGTGGCGACGGAGCGGGGCAGGACGGAGTCGTCGTCCTGCTCGTAGTGGCGGCGGGTGAGGTCCATGACCGTGCGGGCCGCGTTCTCGTACAGCGCCCTGCGGGCGGTGTGGGTGGCGAGGACCGAGCCGTTGCCGGGCAGCGACAGGCCGATCGCCTCGGTCAGGCAGTTCATCGAGTTGGCGGTGAACATGCCGGAACAGGAACCGCACGTCGGGCAGGCGTTCTCCTCGATGCGGAGGATGTCCTCGTCCGAGATCTTGTCGTTCGCGGCGTCCGCGATCGCGTCGATCAGGTCCAGCGTGCGGACCGTCCCGTCGACCAGCGTGGCCCGGCCGGCCTCCATCGGGCCGCCGGAGACGAAGACCGTCGGGATGTTCAGGCGCAGCGCCGCCATCAGCATGCCCGGGGTGATCTTGTCGCAGTTGGAGATGCAGACCAGGGCGTCGGCGCAGTGGGCCTCGACCATGTACTCGACGCTGTCCGCGATCAGGTCGCGGGAGGGCAGGGAGTAGAGCATGCCGCCGTGGCCCATCGCGATGCCGTCGTCGACGGCGATCGTGTTGAACTCGCGCGGGATGCCGCCGGCCTCCCGGACCGCCTCGCTGACGATGCGGCCGACGGGCTGCAGGTGCGTGTGTCCGGGCACGAACTCGGTGAAGGAGTTGGCGACCGCGACGATCGGCTTCCGTCCGATGTCCGCACCGGGTACCCCGGAGGCGCGCATAAGGGCGCGGGCGCCCGCCATGTTGCGGCCGTGGGTGACAGTGCGGGACCTCAGCTCGGGCATCGTCGCTCGCTCCTTCGGAAGGTTCTGCCGTGTGCGTCCGGGCAGATGCTGACGGACTTGAGCCTACGCCGGTCATCCAGTGAGCGGGACGCGGTGTCCGCGATGCGGGACAAATGTCTCAGCGCGCCACCGGCGGGGGAACGGGCCTGAGCGGCACGTCACGGTGCTGCCGGATGCCCGCGGGATGCCCTCGGTACGCGCCGCGCGGCCCCGCGACACACCGGCGCGCCGCGCGCCTCACGACGTGCCCGCGCGCCTCAGGCTCACGGCCCCGTGAGGTGCCCCTGCACCACCGGCGCCACCCGCGCGATGATCTGCTCCACGTCCGCCGACGCCAGCGGCTCGACCTTGATCACGTACCGCAGCATCGCGCAGCCCACGAGCTGCGCGGCGGCCAGTTCGGCGCGCAGCTCGGCGTCCGGGGCGTCGACCTGGGCGGCGACGCGGCGCAGCAGTTGCGAGGCGATCAGCCGGCGGAAGACGGCGGCGGCGGTCTCGTTGTCGACCGCCGAGCGGACGATCGCCAGCACGGGCGCGCGGGTGGCCGGGTTCTCCCAGATGCCGAGGACGAAGCGGGCCAGCCGCTCGCCGACGCCGTCGAGCGGGCCGTCGGCGAGCGCGCCCGGCGCCTGGAGGGCGGGGGCGAAGGCGACCTCGATCGCCGCCTCGAAGACCTGCTCCTTGGTGCCGAAGTAGTGGTGGACGAGGGCCGGGTCGACGCCGGCCGTCTTGGCGATGCCGCGCACGGACGTCTTCTCGTAGCCGCGCGCGGAGAACTCCTCGCGGGCCGCGGCGAGGATGCGGTCGCGGGTGCCGGCGGACTCGGTGCGCGGGGGCCGCCCCCGGCGCCGGGCGGTGGCGTCGCTCACCGCCCGGGCACCTTCACGGCCGAGGCCAGGTGGAGCCGGGTGAAGGCCAGTGCCTCGGCCAGGTCCGCCTCGCGCTCGGCGCTGGACATGGCACGGCGGGTGTTGACCTCGATGACGACGTGGCCGTCGAAGCCGGACGTGGCGAGACGTTCCAGCACCTCGGCGCAGGGCTGGTTGCCGCGGCCGGGCACGAGGTGCTCGTCCTTGGCCGACCCCTTGCCGTCGGCGAGGTGGACGTGGCCGAGGCGGTCGCCCATGCGCTCGACCATCTGCAGCGCGTCCGTGCGGGCCGTCGCGGCGTGGCTGAGATCGATCGTGAAGTGGCGGTAGTCGTGCTTCGTCACGTCCCAGTCGGGGGCGTAGGCCTGCATCTCGCGGTCGCGGTAGCGCCACGGGTACATGTTCTCGACGGCGAACCGGACGTCGGTCTCGTCCGCCATCCGCCAGATTCCGGAGACGAAGTCGCGGGCGTACTGCCGCTGCCAGCGGAACGGCGGGTGCACGACGACGGTGCTCGCGCCGAGCTTCTCGGCGGCCGCCCGGGCCCGCTGGAGCTTGACCCACGGGTCGGTGGACCACACCCGCTGCGTGATCAGCAGACAGGGGGCGTGAACGGCGAGGACGGGGACGCCGTGGTAGTCGCTGAGTCTGCGCAGCGCCTCGACGTCCTGGCTGACGGGGTCCGTCCACACCATGACCTCGACGCCGTCGTAGCCGAGGCGTGCGGCGGTCTCGAAGGCCGTCGCCGTCGACTCCGGATACACCGAGGCGGTCGACAGGGCGACCTTCGCATCCGGGATGCGCACCGCTGGTTCTGCCACGAGTGACAGGGTACGGGGACGCGCCGGGCCCCGGAGGCCCGCTCGCCCCCCGCGCACCGCTGGGGCACGGCATCCGGCCACCGGGTCTCACGAGGACATATGCCCTTTTCCGGCCGCCGGCCCGGGCGGGCGGGGTGTGGCGGGGTTCACGCGGTGACGCCTCCGGCGCCGGCGGAAGCGAGGGGGAGCGTTCCGCTGTGTGCCCGCCGGGTGCCGCTACGCACTCGGCAGGTGGTCGAGCCTCCTGAGGATCACGCCCTCGCGCAGGGCCCACGGGCAGATCTCCAGCGTCTCGACACCGAACAGGTCCATCGCCCCCTCGGCGACCAGCGCGCCCGCGAGGAGCTGCCCCGCCCGCTCCTGTGAGACCCCGGGCAGCTCCGCGCGCTCGGCGGCCGTCATCCCGGCGAGGCGCGACACCCAGCCCTCCAGGGACTGCCGCTTCAGCTCGCGCTGGACGTACAGGCCGTCGGCGGAGCGCGCGGCGCCGTTGATGCGCGCGAGCTGCTTGAACGTCTTCGACGTGGCGACCACGTGGTCGGGCGCCCCGAAGCGGGCGAACTCCCCGACCGTGCGGGCGATCTCCGTGCGCACGTGGCGGCGCAGGGCTCTGACGTCCTCCGGCCGGGGCGGGTCGCCGGGCAGCCAGCCGGCGGTGAGCCGGCCCGCGCCGAGCGGCAGCGACACGGCCGCGTCGGGCTCCTCGTCGATGCCGTACGCGATCTCCAGGGAGCCGCCGCCGATGTCGAGCACCAGCAGTTTGCCGGCCGACCAGCCGAACCAGCGGCGGGCGGCGAGGAACGTCAGCCGGGCCTCCTCCTCGCCGGTGAGGACCCGCAGTTCCACGCCGGTCTCCTGCCGCACGCGCGCGAGGACGTCGTCGGCGTTGCGGGCCTCGCGCACGGCGGACGTGGCGAAGGGCAGCAGGTCCTCGACGCCCTTGTCCTCGGCGGCCCGGAGCGCGTCCTTGACGACCGCGACCAGCCGTTCGACGCCGTGGCGCCCTATCGCGCCGTCCTCTAGGAGCTGGGCGAGGCGCAGCTCCACCTTGTGCGAGTGCGCGGGCAGCGGGCGGGCGCCGGGGTGCGCGTCGACCACCAGCAGGTGCACCGTGTTCGAACCCACGTCGAGGACACCGAGTCTCATGTACGGCACGTTACTGCCGGCCGCGGCGCGGGCAGCCCTCGTTGCGCGGGCCGGGACGGTCCCGGGGACGGCGCCGGGCGACATACTCTGGACGGGTGCCAAAGACGAAAAAGGCGAAGAACGACAACTCGGTGGAAACGACCTCGAAAAGGGGGACGAGGGCTGACGAGATGGCTGCGGCGGTCGGGTCTGCCCGGGGTTCTTCGCAGATGACGCCGCCCAGGAAGGCGAAGAAGAAGCCGGAGCCGGACGAGAAGGGCCTGGACTTCGCCCGCGCCTGGGTGGAGTTCCCGGACCCCGCGGACGACGAGCAGGTCTTCCGCTGCGATCTGACCTGGCTGACCTCGCGCTGGAACTGCATCTTCGGAAGCGGCTGCCAGGGCATCCAGGCGGGCCGCGCGGACGACGGCTGCTGCACGCTGGGCGCGCACTTCTCCGACGAGGACGACGAGAAGCGGGTCGCGGGGCACGTGGCCCGGCTCACCCCGGACATCTGGCAGAACCACGCCGAGGGCACGCGCAACGGCTGGGTCTCCGAGGACGACGAGGGCTCCCGTCAGACCCGCCCCTTCCAGGGCTCGTGCATCTTCCAGAACCGGCCGGGCTTCCCCGGCGGGATGGGCTGCTCGCTGCACATCCTGGCGCTGCGGGAGGGCCGCGAGCCGCTGGAGACCAAGCCGGACGTGTGCTGGCAGCTGCCGATCCGGCGGACCTACGAGTGGATCGACCGGCCGGACGACACCCGCGTGCTCCAGGTGTCGATCGGCGAGTACGACCGCCGGGGCTGGGGTCCGGGCGGGCACGACCTGCACTGGTGGTGCACCTCGGCGACCTCGGCCCACGGCGCGGGTGAACCGGTGTACGTCTCCTACCGGGCCGAGCTCACCGAGCTGATGGGCCAGGCCGGCTACGACCGCCTGGTCGAGCTGTGCGAGGAGCGCCTGGCCTCGCACCTGCCCCTCCTGGCGCCGCACCCGGCCGACCCGGTGACCTGACCGGCGGAACGGCGGTAACGGCACGGCGGTGCTGCGGCGCGGCGGCCCCGGCGGCAGGCATGGCGGCGGGGTCGGGGAGTGCGCGCGGCCGCGGCGTGGCCGGAACGCGGGGCGTCGCCGGAACGCGCAGTGCGCAGTGGGGCCGGCTCCGCTCAGGAGTCGTCCTCCTCCGTCGTCGTGCCGCCGCCCTCGGGGGGCGGTGCCGAGTCGGTCGGATCGGACGGGGCCGAGCCGGTGGGTGCCGGGGTGGGGCCGGACGTGGGCGGCTCGCTCGGCGACGGCTCGGCGGGCGACGAGGCGGTCGGCGTGGGACGCGGGCGGGACGTCGGCGGGCCCCCGGGGCGGGTCGGGGCGGCGCCGGACGGGCTGGGGGCCGTGCCGTAGCCGTCGATGGTCACCACGGCTCCGGCGGGCGCGACGGTCACACGCGCCCGCCAGTGACCGGCCGGCTCGCGCAGCGGGTCGACGTACACCTTGATCGTCACGGAGTCGCCGGGCCGCAGCGTGCCCGAGGACCGGCTGAGGTAGAGCCAGGACGCCCCGGTGGACGCGGACCAGCGGACCGGGTCGGGCCCGGACGCGGTCAGCGTGATCAGGGTCGTGTCGCCCTGGTTCCCCGCGGTCACGGTGAGGCGGCCGCCCCGGTCGCCGTCGCCGGCGGCGCTGACCACCTCGACCGAGACGTCGGGCCGGTGGCCCTTGGGGAAGCGGGCGTCGGGCCTGGCGGCGGCGTTGCCCGCGTTCTCATAGCCGCCGGCCGCCGCGCCGTCGGCGTCCTGCACCTCGTGCGTGGTGGCGGACTGGCCGCCCTGGCCCTCGCCGGTCGGAGTGCCGCGGTAGGCCGCCCACATCGCCAGCACCGGGGCGGCGACCACGGTGGCGACCACGGTGGTGGTCACGGCACGCGCGCGCAGCCGGTCCCGGCGGGCCGCGCGGTCCTTGGGGTCCATCGGGAAACCGCGCCGGTCGAAGCGGGGAGCCGCGCCCCGCACCCGGGAGTGGTCCGCCATGGCGGCACGCAGGGCCGCGCGGGGCGCCGGGACCACCGGCAGCTCGGCGGGCGTGACCGTGGCGCCGGGCCACCGGCCCGGCACCGCGCGCTCGGCGGTGCGGCGGCAGCGCGGACAGTCGTCGACGTGCCGCACGAGCTCGCGCCGCAGTGCCGCACCGAGCACGAACTGCTGGTCGCCGGTGAGCCGGGCCACGCCCGGGCAGGTGCCGGTCTCGACGACGGCCAGGGCCGCGCGGGTGCGTTCCACCTCGCAGGCCGCGGAGGCCAGCAGCTCGCGGGCGACGGTGACGTTCAGGCCGAGGACCGCGGCGACCTCGTGGGGGGCCAGGTGGTGGCGTACGGCGAGCTCGAGCGCCTCGCGCTGCTCGGGGGTGGTGCCGGCGGCCTCCGGCCAGGCGAGCAGGGACAGTTCCCGCCGCCGCTGCCGCTCGACGTCCTCGGGGACGGGCGGCGCGGCGGGCTGGGGCGAGCGCTGCCGGGCGCCGTCGGGGCGGCCCACGGCGTGCGCGCCCGGACGTTTCTGCTTGGCCTCGGCCAGCTTGCGCAGGCAGGCCCAGCGAGCCAGCGCGTACAGCCAGGCCCTGCGCTCCCCCACGGTCTCCGGCACCCGCTGCCCGCGCCGCTCGGCGAGCACCAGGGCGTCGCCGAGGGCGGCGGTCGCCGCGTCGTGGTCGCACAGCACCGACAGGCAGTAGGTGAACAGGCCGTCCAGGTACGAGTCGTGGGGCACGGGGAGACGCCGCGCCAGGGTGCGCGCCGCAGCGCGGTCGCGCGCCTCGCGGTGCGCCCGGTGGGCACCGGTCCTGCGGGTCGAGGTGTCCGGACTGCTGCTCATCACCCGTGCGACCGTAGGCGTCGGAGAAGGGCCCATTCCTCTCCCTTGAGCACATTTAATCCGTACGGGTGAAACGATCCCTCATAAGGGGACAGGAACGTTCCCCCACATGGCGGACACGGACTTCGCAGCCCGGCGCGTGCCCCGGGCGGGGCCGGGCGCGGGCGCACCTCCGGGCGCGTGGCCCAGCGAGGCCGGGCGCGGGCCGCACCTCCGGGCGCCTGCCCCGGGCGAGGCCTGGAGCGGGTGGTGCCGCCCGGCTGCCGGACCCGGCGGATGACGCGGGCCCGCCGCGCGGGACCCCGGGCGGGAGGGCCCCGGAGTGCGCCCGCCCCTGCGGGCCCGGCCTCCGCTGCCGGGCTGTCAGTGGCGGCGGCTACGGTTTCCCCCATGGCTGCCCGTACCAAGACCACCAAGGACCGCCCGTCCTACCGCTGCACCGAATGCGGCTGGCAGACGGCCAAGTGGCTCGGCCGCTGCCCCGAGTGCCAGGCCTGGGGCACGATCGAGGAGTACGGCACGCCCGCGGTCCGCACGACGGCTCCGGGCCGCGTCACCACCTCCGCCCTGCCGATCGGCCAGGTGGACGGCCGGCAGGCCACCGCCCGCTCCACCGGCGTGCCCGAGCTGGACCGCGTCCTCGGCGGCGGTCTGGTGCCCGGCGCGGTGGTCCTCCTCGCGGGCGAGCCGGGCGTCGGCAAGTCCACCCTGCTGCTGGACGTGGCGGCCAAGGCGGCCAGTGACGAACACCGCACGCTGTACGTCACGGGTGAGGAGTCCGCCAGTCAGGTGCGCCTGCGCGCCGACCGCATCGGCGCCATCGACGACCACCTCTACCTGGCGGCCGAGACGGATCTGGCGGCCGTCCTCGGCCACCTGGACGCGGTGAAGCCGTCGCTGCTGATCCTGGACTCGGTGCAGACGGTGGCCTCCCCGGAGATCGACGGCGCGCCCGGCGGCATGGCGCAGGTCCGCGAGGTGGCCGGCGCCCTCATCCGCGCGTCCAAGGAGCGCGGGATGTCGACGCTGCTCGTGGGCCACGTCACCAAGGACGGCGCGATCGCGGGGCCGCGCCTGCTGGAGCACCTCGTGGACGTCGTCCTGCACTTCGAGGGCGACCGCCACGCGCGCCTCCGGCTGGTCCGCGGCGTCAAGAACCGCTACGGCGCGACGGACGAGGTCGGCTGCTTCGAACTGCACGACGAGGGCATCACGGGCCTGGCCGACCCCAGCGGTCTGTTCCTGACCCGCCGTGCGGAGCCGGTGCCCGGCACCTGCCTGACCGTCACGCTGGAGGGCCGCCGCCCCCTGGTGGCGGAGGTCCAGGCGCTCACCGTCGACTCGCAGATCCCCTCTCCGCGCCGCACGACCTCCGGTCTGGAGACCTCTCGCGTCTCGATGATGCTGGCGGTCCTGGAGCAGCGGGGCCGGATCACCGCGCTGGGCAAGCGGGACATCTACTCGGCGACGGTCGGCGGCGTGAAGCTGTCCGAACCGGCCGCCGACCTCGCGATCGCGCTCGCCCTCGCCTCGGCCGCGAGCGACACCCCGCTGCCGAAGAACCTCGTCGCGATCGGCGAGGTAGGGCTCGCCGGCGAGGTCAGACGGGTCACGGGCGTGCAGCGCCGGCTCACGGAGGCCCACCGCCTGGGCTTCACGCACGCCCTCGTGCCGGGCGATCCGGGCCGGATCCCGCCGGGGATGAAGGTGCTGGAAGTCGCGGACATGGGGGACGCGCTGCGGGTCCTGCCCCGGTCCCGTCGCCGAGAGGCCCCACGGGATGCGGAGGACCGCCGGTAGACTTTGCCCTGGTCCCGCCCGTCCGTACGAACCGAGAGTGCGAAACGGGGGCGCCAGAAGAATCTGCGACCGGAGGAGTGCAGTGGCAGCCAACGACCGGGCGTCAGCTCCCGGAAAGTCCGGTGGGAGCTCCGGTGCCGATGGCCTGATGCGCGCCTCGCTGAGCGCCGTGGCACCCGGCACAGCCCTGCGTGACGGCCTCGAGCGGGTCCTCCGCGGCAACACCGGCGGCCTGATCGTCCTCGGCTCCGACAAGACCGTAGAGGCGATGTGCACCGGCGGCTTCGTCCTGGACGTCGAGTTCACCGCGACGCGCCTGCGGGAGCTGTGCAAGTTGGACGGCGGCATCGTGCTGTCGACGGACCTGTCCAAGATCCTGCGCGCGGGCGTGCAGCTGGTCCCGGACTCCACGATCCCCACCGAGGAGACGGGCACCCGTCACCGGACCGCGGACCGTGTCAGCAAGCAGGTCCGCTTCCCGGTGGTCTCCGTCTCCCAGTCGATGCGCCTGATCGCCCTGTACGTGGCCGGTCAGCGCCGCGTCCTGGAGGACTCCGCGGCGATCCTGTCCCGCGCCAACCAGGCCCTGGCGACCCTGGAGCGCTACAAGCTGCGCCTCGACGAGGTCGCGGGGACGCTGTCGGCGCTCGAGATCGAGGACCTGGTGACGGTCCGGGACGTCTCGGCGGTCGCGCAGCGCCTGGAGATGGTGCGCCGGATCGCGACGGAGATCGCCGAGTACGTGGTGGAGCTGGGCACGGACGGGCGCCTCCTGGCCCTCCAGCTCGACGAGTTGATCGCGGGCGTCGAGCCGGAGCGCGAGCTGGTCGTCCGGGACTACGTCCCCGAGCCCACCGCCAAGCGCTCCCGCACCGTCGACGAGGCACTGGCGGAACTCGACGCCCTCAGCCACGCCGAGCTCCTCGAGATGTCCACGGTGGCGCGCGCCCTCGGCTACACCGGTTCGCCCGAGACGCTGGACTCGGCGGTCTCGCCGCGCGGCTTCCGCCTGCTGGCGAAGGTCCCCCGGCTGCCCGGCGCCATCATCGACCGCCTGGTCGAGCACTTCGGCGGGCTGCAGAAGCTGCTCGCCGCGAGCGTCGACGACCTCCAGACGGTGGACGGCGTGGGCGAGGCCCGCGCACGCAGCGTCCGCGAGGGCCTGTCGCGGCTGGCGGAGTCGTCGATCCTCGAACGGTACGTCTGAGAAGCGTCACGCGGACCGGCGCTTCACGCGGGCGTTGGGCGGGGGGTTCCGCGCGTGCGGCACGATCGGCACGGCGTCCGGGGAGCCTTGCGGTGCCGTGACGGACGCCGTGCGGCCGGGCCGTCACCGGAGGACCGGGACGGGCACCGCTCGGTCCGGGCACCGCTCGGTCCGGGCACCGCCTGCTGAGCACCCCTTGCGTCGAAGCGTTGGGGTGGCGGTGCGAGCGGGCGGGCAGCGGGTGGCGGTGAGCCGGCGTCGGGCCTGCGGGGTCGGGCGCGCGGACCAGCGGCGGCCCGTGCGCGCGGGCCTCGGAGCCCCCTCCGCAGCCCTCAGTCCGCCGAGAGCACGAAGGACGTCTGGAGCTTCGGGAAGCCCGGAACCTTCACCTCGACCAGGTACGTCCCCGGCCCGGCCGCTCCCGCCGGAGGCGTCGCGCACCGCGCGGCGCTCGGCTTGCGGTCCCACTTGACGGTGTACTTGATGCTGCTTCCCCCGGGGACGCGGTACAGCAGGCTGCCGGACGTCCTCGGGCAGTCGGCCGACGACCAGAAGTCGTCCGCGCTGTCGGACTTGGTGATCGTCAACTCGGCCGTCCTCGGGCCGAGATCGACCTTGCAGTCGCTGCCGGCGGAGTTGGCGGCGGTCAGCTCGAACGTGGGCGTCTCACCGGGGGCGTAGGAGTTGCGGACGCTGCGCAGGCTCAACCGGACCGCGCCGGTGGTGCAGTTGGGCAGCGTGGTGCCGGCCGGGAGCACGCTGCCCGAGCCGCCGCCCGCCTTGCCGTCGTCGCTCCAGCCGCCGGCGGACCCGGCGGACCCGGAGCCGCCGCTGGTCCCCGCGGAGCCGGCGCCCGTCCCGGTGCCGCCGGCGCCGGAACCAGAACCGGAACCGCCGGAGTCGCCTCCGGAACCGCCCGACTCGTCACGTCCGCCGGGGTGTTGGCTGATCGCGGGCCCGGACCCGGAAGGGCCCGGCGTGATGGTGGAGGGCGCGGGATGCTTGTCGCTGGGCCCGTCGGCCTTGTTGCCGCCCCCGCCGCCCGCGGTGACGATCCATGTGATCAGCAGCGCCAACAGGGCGACCACAGACAGCAGTACGACCCTCCGTCGCCAGTAGATGGAGGAGGGAAGCGGCCCGACCGGATTGCGCAGAGATCCCACGGCGGAAACTGTACGAGAGATCGACCGCAATACCTCGCGCCACCCGCCGCGCCGGTCACAACTTTTCAGGATCATCATTCCGGCAAGTCCCGCCAGGGCGGCGGTTTTTACCGAAACACCCCTCCGGCCTGCCGCGCACGCCCTCCCGCTCGCGCCGCACCGCGCCGGTCCCGGCCCACCGGGCACGGCGCACGACGCCGTGCGACACGCGCCGGGCGAAGCGGCCCCTCCCCCACACGCGACCGCGAACGAGGGACGCCGTACGCGGGACCTGTCCCCCGCCCGCCGGCGCCCCGGCGGCCCGCCGCCGCGCCGCGCACCGGACGCCCCGGGCCCCTGGCCCACCTCGCGACCCGCGCCCACGATCTCCCCGCCCCGCCGCCCCCGGCCCCTCGTCCTCCCCGCCGCGACCGAGGCCCACCACTCCGACCCACCACACACCGCCCCGCGCCGCATCACACGGCCTTCCACCCCCGCATGGCAGGATCGGAAGCGTCATGACTGCGCCCACACTGCCTCCGCACGGCACCCCCACCGCCCCCCACACCGCCACCGACGCTCCCGCCGAGGCCCTGGCCGGGGTCCCGGCCTCCCCCGTCGGGGAGAGCCTGCACGGCCCGGTCGTCGCCTGGTTCGACGACCACGCCCGCGACCTGCCCTGGCGGCGCCCGGAGGCGGGCGCCTGGGGCGTGATGGTCAGCGAGTTCATGCTCCAGCAGACGCCGGTCAGCCGCGTGCTGCCCGTCTACGAGCAGTGGCTCGACCGCTGGCCCCGCCCCGCCGACCTCGCCAAGGAGGCACCGGGCGAGGCCGTCCGCGCCTGGGGCCGGCTCGGCTATCCGCGCCGCGCCCTGCGCCTGCACGGCGCCGCCGTGGCGATAACGGAACGGCACGGCGGCGACGTGCCGACCGAGCACGCGCAGCTCCTCGCCCTGCCCGGCATCGGCGAGTACACCGCCGCGGCGGTGGCGTCCTTCGCCTACGGCCAGCGGCACGCCGTGCTGGACACCAACGTCCGCCGCGTCTTCGCCCGCGCGGTCACCGGCGTCCAGTACCCGCCGAACGCCACCACCGCGGCCGAGCGCCGCCTCGCCCGCGCCCTGCTGCCCGAGGACGAACGGACCGCCGCCCGCTGGGCCGCCGCCTCCATGGAGCTCGGCGCGCTGGTGTGCACGGCGAAGAACGAGTCGTGCCACCGCTGCCCGATCGCCGCGCAGTGCGCCTGGCGGCTCGCGGGCAAGCCCGCGCACGACGGGCCGCCGCGCCGCGGCCAGGCCTACGCCGGTACGGACCGGCAGGTCCGCGGCAAGCTGCTCGCGGTGCTGCGGGAGGCCCACGCACCCGTCCCGCAGGCGGTCCTCGACCGCGTCTGGCACGAGCCGGTCCAGCGGGCCCGCGCCCTGGACGGCCTCGTCGCGGACGGCCTGGTCGAACCGCTGCCGGACGGGACGTACCGGCTGCCGCTCACCTGACGGCGCACCGGCCCCCGGACGGACGACCGTCCCGGGGGCCGTGGGCGCAGGGGCGGCCGCCCGCGCCTCGCCGGCCCCGTGACCTCGCGGCCGGGCGACCCCTCTGTCGCAAGCCGGCCTGAAACCACATCAAACGGCCGGCGCCCCTACCCTGTTACCGCGTCCGTTACACAACCGACGCACAGCCGAGGGCTGCCCGCAGGCTGCTTCGGACAGCGCCGTGACAACGCCTCCCTACCTTCTAGTACGTGCCCGACGGGCACCGGACGGCTGCCGACCACAGTCCGTCCGCACGAGGCGGGAAACCGGCGGCAAGCGGGCCGGAAACGGGGATCGGAGGCGGTCGATCATGGCGCAGGGCGAGGTGCTCGAGTTCGAGGAGTACGTGCGTACCCGGCAGGAGGCGCTGCTGCGCAGCGCACGCCGGCTGGTGCCGGACCCGATCGACGCCCAGGACCTGCTCCAGACCGCGCTCGTGCGCACGTACGGCCGCTGGGACGGCATCGCCGACAAGCGCCTCGCGGACGCCTACCTGCGCCGGGTCATGATCAACACCCGGACCGAGTGGTGGCGGGCCCGGAAGCTGGAGGAGGTCCCGACCGAGCAGCTCCCGGACGCGTGCGTCGACGACTCCACCGAACAGCACGCCGACCGCGCCCTGCTGATGGACGTCATGAAGGTGCTCGCTCCGAAGCAGCGCAGTGTCGTGGTGCTGCGACACTGGGAGCAGATGTCCACGGAGGAGACGGCCGCCGCCCTCGGCATGTCGGCCGGAACGGTCAAGAGCACGCTGCACCGGGCGCTCGCCCGGCTCCGCGAGGAGCTGGAGGCACGCGACCTGGACGCACGCGCGCTGGAGCGTGGGGAGCGGGAGCGTTGCGCGGCCTGACCGGCGCGGGGCCCGGACCACGGGCCCGGAACACCTTCCAGGCGGCGATCACGGCCGGATCCGTGCTCGCCGCCCTCGGCCTTCTGACCTCCGGCTGCGGCACCGGCGGCACCGGCGCCCGCGACGAGGGCCCGGCCCACTCCGACCGGGTGGCGGGCACCGCGCGCACCGCCTCGGCGAGCCCCGGCGAGACCCCGCGGCGCGTGGACGCCGTCCGGCTCGTCAAGGAGGACCCGGAGGTCTCGGCCGCGGTCAAGCGGGACCTGGAGCCGTGCGTGGCCGAGGAGTACCCCGTGGACGTGTCGTACGGCGACCTGACCGGGGGCCCCGGCGACGACGTGGTCGTCAACGTGCTGACCTGCGGCGACGCGGTGGGCGTCGGCTCGTACGTGTACCGCGAGGAGGACGGCCGGTACCGGAACGTCTTCCGGGCGGAGGATCCGCCGGTGTACGCGGAGATAGACCGCGGTGACCTCCTGGTCACCAAGCAGGTGTACGAGAAGGGTGACCCGGTGTCGAACCCGTCCGGCGAGGACGTGATCACCTACCGCTGGACCTCCGGCCGGTTCACCGAGGCGTACCGCACGACCAACGACTACGGCAACGCCGTCGGCGGCACCCCGGCGCCGTCGCCCGACGGCTGACGGACGGCCGTCGAACGCCGGCGCAGGCGGGGGACCGTCCGGGACAGGGCCGCGGGGGCGTGAACCGATCGGGCCCCTCGTACCGATCACCTGACGAGGACGTCACCCGGCGTCGGTGGGGCGCCCCGGTGAACGCGAGGCGCCCGCCGTGCGTCCACCCAGTGGGCGCACCGGGCCGCACCGCACCACGACCGGCCCGGACGGCAAGACCCGGCGGCGGGGCCCGGGCGGCGGCACGGAAGAGGCGCACGGCGGGGCCGGCAACGGCAGACGGGGGCGCGAGCGGCGAGGCCGGCAACGGCACGACGGACACGGACAGCACAGCCGGCGGCACGGCACCAACGCACCACCGGCACGAGAAGCGACACGAGGACTGAGAGCACCGGGATGGCAGAGCAGACCCACGTCCTGTTCGTCGAGGACGACGACGTCATCCGCGAGGCCACGCAGCTCGCCCTGGAGCGGGACGGCTTCGCGGTCACCGCCATGCCCGACGGCCTGTCGGGGCTGGAGGCCTTCCGGGCGGACCGGCCCGACATCGCGCTGCTGGACGTGATGGTTCCCGGACTCGACGGCGTCAGCCTGTGCCGCCGCATCCGCGACGAGTCCACCGTGCCGGTGATCATGGTGTCGGCGCGCGCGGACTCGATCGACGTCGTCCTCGGCCTGGAGGCGGGCGCCGACGACTACGTGACCAAGCCGTTCGACGGCGCCGTGCTGGTCGCCCGGATCCGGGCGGTGCTGCGCCGCTTCGGGCACGCGAGCGGCGGCGGCGGCGCGGACGCCGGTTCCGCCACGGCGAACGGCGGCGTGCTCGCCTTCGGCGACCTGGAGGTCGACACCGAGGGCATGGAGGTCCGCCGGGCCGGACGGCAGGTGGCGCTGACGCCGACCGAGATGCGGCTGCTGCTGGAGTTCTCCGCCGCGCCGGGTACCGTCCTGTCCCGCGACAAGCTCCTCGAACGCGTGTGGGACTACGGCTGGGGCGGCGACACGAGGGTCGTCGACGTCCACGTGCAGCGGCTGCGCACCAAGATCGGCCAGGACCGCATCGAGACGGTCCGCGGCTTCGGATACAAGCTGAAGGCCTGAGCGGGGCGGAAGTATGTGGGGCATCACACGGCGCGCCCTGCCGCGGCGGCTGCGGCGCACGGACATCCGCACGGGGCTCAGGTGGAAGCTCAGCGCGGCCATCGCGCTGGTCGGCGCGCTGGTGGCGGTCGCGCTGAGCCTGGTCGTGCACAACGCCGCGCGGGTGTCGATGCTGGACAACGCGCGTGACCTCGCCGACGAGCGGGTGCAGATCGCCCAGCGCGCCTACGAGCTGTCGGGGCGGCCCAACTTCCCCAGCGTCAAGGTGGACGACCCGGAGCTGCCGCCGGAGCTGCACGAGAAGGTGCGGCAGGGCCGGCGGGCGACCTATGTGACCGACCACGGGGGCGAGGTGCCGGACATATGGGCGGCCGTCCCCGTCAAGGACGGGCACGTGCTGTCCCTGCACACGCACTTCACCGACCGCAGCACGGACATCCTCAAGGACCTCGACCAGGCCCTGGTCATCGGCTCCATCGCGGTCGTCCTCGTCGGCAGCGCGCTCGGCGTGCTGATCGGCGGCCAGCTCTCGCGCCGGCTGCGCAAGGCGGCGACCGCCGCGAACCGGGTCGCCGAGGGCGAGACGGACGTCCGGGTGCGGGACGCCATCGGCGGTGTCGTACGGGACGAGACCGACGACCTCGCGCGCGCCGTGGACGCGATGACGGACGCCCTCCAGCAGCGCCTGGAGGCCGAGCGCCGGGTCACCGCGGACATCGCGCACGAGCTGCGCACCCCGGTGACCGGGCTGCTCACGGCGGCCGAGCTGCTGCCGCCTGGCCGCCCCACGGAGCTGGTCCTGGACCGGGCGAAGGCCATGCGCACGCTGGTCGAGGACGTACTGGAGGTCGCCCGGCTGGACGGCGCCTCGGAGCGGGCCGAGTTGCAGGACATCATGCTGGGCGCCTTCGTCACCCGGCGGGTGACGGCCAAGGACCCGGGCGTCGAGGTGCGCGTGGTGCACGAGTCGGAGGTGACGACGGACCCGCGGCGCCTGGAGCGGGTGCTGTTCAACCTGCTCGCCAACGCCGCCCGGCACGGCAGGCCGCCGATCGAGGTGACCGTCGAGGGCCGGGTCATCCGGGTCCGGGACCACGGTCCGGGCTTCCCCGAGGAACTGATCGCCGAGGGACCGAGCCGGTTCCGCACCGGCAGCAGGGACCGCTCCGGGCAGGGGCACGGCCTCGGCCTGACCATCGCGGCGGGCCAGGCGCGGGTGCTGGGCGCCCGCCTGACCTTCCGCAACGTGCGACCGGCCGGGGCCGCCGCGCACGTGCCGGCCGAGGGCGCGGTCGCCGTGCTGTGGCTGCCGGAACACGCACCGACGAACACGGGCAGCTACCCGATGCTGCCGTCCCAGGGGATGTGAGCCCGCGGACCGGTCCCGGGGGGCCGGGTCCACAGGCGGCCGGACGGCCTCGCCAGGGCGCACGCCGTCCGGGCCCGGTCCCTCCGGGTGCCCGTACGGCGGCCGGGCCGCTGTCTGACGCGCTCAGACAGAAGCCGACGGGCCCGACGGGCTCAGACGGAGCCGCCGGGGCCGACGGGCCCGGGCGCGCACCGGTGTCGCTCCGGCCGGGCGGCTCCCCGCCGCCCGGCACCGGCACCGGCACCGGCACCCGGGACGGTACGCGCGGCGTCACGACGAGGGCCCCGGCGGCGGACAGCCGCCGGGGCCCTCGCCCGGAGACGTCGGGACGTCGGGACGTCGCGTTTCCGAGCCGCTTCGGAACGCGGGCGCGGCCGGTGGACGGCCGGCCCGGTCACCGCCGGGTCAGACCGACTCGGCCACCGGCGGCTTCAGCCCGGTGCCGCCCGCGGAGTCGTCGTCCTCCGGCGCCTCCGGCGCCTTCGGACCCGCTCCCTTCAGCGGCACCTCCTTGACGAACACCGCCGCCACCAGCGAGACGACCGCCACGACGGCGCCCAGCAGGAACGCGGAGTGGGTGCCGGCGGACACCGCATGCTGGTAGGCCTCGCGCGCCGCCGCCGGCAGCTTGGCCAGGCTCGCCGCGTCGAGCTGCGCGGACTGCTCCGTGATCCTCGATCCCAGCACGCCGGCCCGCTCGGCCATCACATCCTGGACCCGGTGGTTGAACAGCGCGCCCATGATGGCGACACCGAAGGAGGAGCCGAGCGTACGGAACAGGGTGGTGGAGGAGGACGCCACACCCATGTCCCTCATCTCCACGCTGTTCTGCGCGACGAGCATGGTCACCTGCATCAGGCAGCCCATGCCGGCGCCGACGACGGCCATGTACAGGCCGGAGGTCAGCCGGGTGGTCCCGGTGTCCATCAGGGACAGCAGGTACAGGCCGACGACCATCAGGACGCTGCCGACCACCGGGAAGGCCTTGTACCGGCCGCTGCTGGTGGTCACCCGGCCGGCGATCATCGACACGACGAGCATGGCGCCGAGCATGGGCAGGAGCAGCAGGCCCGAGTTGGTCGCGGAGGCGCCCTGCACCGACTGCTGGTACAGCGGCAGGAAGAGCACCGCGCCGAACATCACGAAGCCGGTGATGAAGCCGATGACCGACATCAGGGTGAAGTTGCGGCTGCGGAAGATGTGCAGCGGCACGATCGGCTCGGCCGCCTTGGTCTGCCAGAACACGAACCCGACGAGCGCGGCGACGCCGATCCCGATCAGCTCCATGATCCGCGCGGAGGTCCAGGCGTACTCGGTGCCGCCCCAGGTGGTGACGAGGACGATCGCGCTGATGCCGACGGTCAGCAGTACGGCGCCCAGGTAGTCGATGCGCGCCTGCGCCCGCTTGCTGGGCAGGTGCAGCACCGCGCTGATCGCCACCAGCGCCACCGCACCGAGCGGCAGGTTGATGTAGAAGGCCCAGCGCCAGCCCCAGTTGTCCGTGATGGTGCCGCCGACCAGCGGGCCGCCGATCATCGCGAGCGCCATGACGGCCGCCATCATGCCCTGGTACCTGCCGCGCTCCCGCGGCGGGATGAGATCGCCGACGATGGCCATCACGCCGACCATCAGGCCGCCCGCGCCGAGGCCCTGCACGGCCCGGAAGCCGATCAGCTGGCCCATGTCCTGCGCCATGCCGCTCAGCGCCGAACCGGCCAGGAAGACCACGATGGAGGTCATGAAGGCGCCCTTGCGCCCGTACATGTCGCCGAGCTTGCCCCACAGCGGAGTGGCCGCGGCGGTCGCGAGGGTGTAGGCGGTCACCACCCACGACAGGTGCTGCAGGCCCCCGAGCTCGCCGACGATCGTCGGCATCGCGGTGCCCACGATCATGTTGTCGAGCATCGCGAGCATCATCGCGATCATCAGTGCGAGCAGGACGACCCGCACGCTCCTCGGCTGTTCACCGGCCTGCCCGGTGTCCTTGTCGGCTGTCACCGCGTCCGCCATCGGTCACTCCCCCTGCTACGCCCACTTACTTGCCGACCGGCAAGTTCACTACACTCGGGAAGGTAGATCCTCACTAGCCGGGCGTCAAGTAAGTTTCACGGAGCGGCAGGTCGGTGAGCTTTCGCGGGAACACGAGGAGCACGAGGAGCACGAAGGATGGGCGGCACGATGGACGGCACCAGGCGGCAGCGCCGAGGAGACACCCGCCAGCGCATCCAGGACGTGGCGCTCGCGCTCTTCGCCGAACAGGGCTACGAGAAGACCTCCCTGCGCGAGATAGCCGAGCGGCTCGGCGTCACCAAGGCCGCGCTGTACTACCACTTCAAGACGAAGGAAGAGATCATCGTCAGCCTCTTCGAGGACCTGACGCAGCCGATCAACGCACTGATCGAATGGGGCAGCGGGCAGCCCCACACGCTGGAGACGAAGCAGGAGATCATCCGCCGCTACAGCCAGGCGCTCGCCGACGCCGCACCGCTGTTCCGCTTCATGCAGGAGAACCAGGCGACGGTGCGGGACCTGCGCATCGGGGACACGTTCAAGGACCGGATGCGCGGGCTGCGTGACATCATCGTCGACCCGGACGCGAGCCTCACGGACCAGGTGCGCTCCGTCAGCGCCCTGTTCACGCTGCACGCGGGGATGTTCGTGATGCATGACCTGCAAGGCGACCCCGAGGCCCGGCGCGAGGCCGTCCTCGAGGTCGCGATCGATCTGGTGACCCAGGCGCACCAGGGCGCCCGGACCTCCTGAAACAGACCGCCGCCCCACCGTTTCGGCGGGGCGGCGAGACGTGTCCGGTGTCAGCCGGTCAGAGGGACAGGCCCTTGGCGGCCAGGAAGGTCGCCGGGTTGACGGCGGAGCCGTAGTTCGGGGTCGTGCGGATCTCGAAGTGCAGGTGGGGACCGGTGGAGTTGCCGGTGTTGCCGGACAGGGCGATGTGCTGGCCCGTGGCGACGACCTGGCCGACCCGCACGTCGACGCGGGACAGGTGCGCGTACTGGGAGTACGTGCCGTCGCCGTGCTGGATGACGATGGCGTTGCCGTACGCGGGGCCGTCACCGGCGCCGTTCGGGCCCGCCTTCACCACGGTGCCGCCGTGCGCGGCGACGACCTCGGTGCCGACCGGGACGGCGAAGTCCTGGCCGCTGTGCTTGTGCGCCCAGTGGCTGCCGTTCTGGGCGAAGCTCGCGCTGAGCGTGTAGTGCGCCACCGGGTGGACCCAGGAGGTGGCGGCCTTCTTGGCGGGCGCGGCGACCGTCTTGACGGCGACCGGGGCGGCAACCGCCTTCTTGACGGCGGCCGCAACGGCGGCCTTCTGCTCCACGGGGGCGGCGGCCTTCTGGGCGGCCACCGGCTTGGCGGGGGCGACGGCCTTCGCGGCGGCCACGGTGGTGGCGGTGGTACCGGCCTCCGGCCCGCCCACGGCGACCGCGACGCCGGCTCCCAGTGCTGCCGAGACACCGAGACCGGCAGCCAGGACGGCGGCGCGGGTGCGGATCTTGGACACCGGGGCAAAGCGGGGCGTGACGCGCTGGGACATGAATACCTCTACGGGTGGGGGACGTGGGAACCACCCGCAGACGAGGCGTCCGCCGGATGGCCATTACTTGGTAACCCGCCGGCACATCAGCCCTCAAACCCCCCACTACGACGGAAACTAGTACGTCGGAGCGAAACTCCCAGGTTGTCGACAGCACGGTTATTCAGGGCAAAACCCCTCAAAACGCAGGGTGCACCGCGGTCGACAGGGGCGAAAGTCCGCTTTTGTCGGCCTTGGTCACCCACTAATCGCCCTAGTACGGGCCGGAGTGCCTGTGCGCCATGTCACCGAAAGACGGGTTTGGGCCTTTCCTTTTGTGACCGGCCCCATATGGCCTGCGTCTCACCACAGTTACGAATAGGTAATCGCACGGTTCCCCTCCCGCCACCCTGTGCGACGAGCATGCTCACAACAATCCGCAGCGCGACGGACCGGAGAGGACCCCCCGACTCATGACCAGAGGCACCTGGACGCGCCGCACCGCCGTCACCGCCGCCGCCACGGCCGTCGTCACGGCGCTCGCCGTCCCCGCCGGGGCGCAGGCCTCCACGGGCACCACGGCCCCCGCCACGACGGCCGGCGCCACCGCGTACGCCACCGCCACCACGTCCGTGGACGTGGGCGTGGGCGTGGACGTGGGCGTGGACTACGGGACCTGGCAGCAGGACTGCCGGGCGGTGATGGACCAGGCCCTGCCCTACCTGAAGGAGCGCATCGCGGACGGCGAGCCGGGCGAGAAGCAGGCCGTCGTCCTCGACGTCGACAACACCGCCCTGGAGACCGACTTCGGCTTCAGCTACCCCCAGCCGGCCAACCGGCCCGTGCTGGAGGCCGCCCGGTACGCCCAGGAGCACGGTGTGGCCCTGTTCTTCGTCACGGCCCGCCCGGGCATCCTCAAGGCGCCGACGAAGTACAACCTCGAGCACGACGGCTACGACGTGGACGGCCTCTTCGTCCGCGGTCTGTTCGACCTGTTCAAGAACGTCGCCGACTACAAGACCGCCCAGCGGGCCGCCATCGAGGACAAGGGCTACACGATCATCGCGAACATCGGCAACAGCGCCACCGACCTCTCCGGCGGCCACGCCGAGAGGACGTTCAAGCTGCCCGACTACGACGGACAGCTCTCGTAGGGGCCGGTACACGGGCCCTGCGGACGCGGGCATGCGGAAGGGGCCGGTGCCCGAAGGCACCGGCCCCTTTCACGTGCCGTCGACGCTTACGCGTCCTTGCTCAGGTTCGGCCCGGCTCCGCCGGCCGCCTGCTCGATCGGCGGGACGTCCGGCAGCGCCGCCTTCTCCTCACCCCGGAAGGTGAAGGTCTGGGTCTCGCCCTCGCCGTCGGTGTCCACGACCACGATGTGACCGGGGCGCAGCTCGCCGAAGAGGATCTTCTCCGACAGCGTGTCCTCGATCTCGCGCTGGATGGTCCGGCGCAGCGGCCGGGCGCCCAGCACGGGGTCGTAGCCCTTCCTGGACAGCAGCTCCTTGGCGGACTGGGAGAGCTCGATGCCCATGTCCCGGTCCTTCAGGCGCTCGTCCACCTTGCTGATCATCAGGTCGACGATCCGCAGGATGTCCGACTGCGTCAGCTGCGGGAAGACCACGACGTCGTCGACGCGGTTGAGGAACTCGGGCCGGAAGTGCTGCTTGAGCTCGTCCGACACCTTGTTCTTCATGCGCTCGTAGTTGGTCTTCGTGTCGCCCTGGGCGGCGAAGCCCAGGTTGAAGCCCTTGGAGATGTCCCGGGTGCCGAGGTTGGTCGTCATGATGATGACCGTGTTCTTGAAGTCCACGACCCGGCCCTGGGAGTCGGTCAGGCGGCCGTCCTCCAGGATCTGCAGCAGCGAGTTGAAAATGTCCGGGTGGGCCTTCTCGACCTCGTCGAAGAGGACGACCGAGAACGGCTTGCGGCGCACCTTCTCCGTCAGCTGGCCGCCCTCCTCGTAGCCCACGTAGCCGGGGGGCGAACCGAAGAGACGGGAGACCGTGTGCTTCTCGCTGAACTCCGACATGTCGAGGGAGATCAGCGCGTCCTCGTCACCGAAGAGGAACTCCGCCAGCGCCTTGGACAGCTCGGTCTTACCGACACCGGACGGGCCGGCGAAGATGAACGAGCCACCCGGACGCTTCGGGTCCTTCAGGCCGGCGCGCGTACGGCGGATCGCCTTGGACAGCGCCTTGACGGCGTCGTCCTGGCCGATGACCCGCTTGTGCAGCTCCTCCTCCATCCGGAGCAGGCGGCTGGACTCCTCCTCGGTCAGCTTGAAGACCGGGATGCCGGTGGCCGTGGCGAGGACCTCCGCGATCAGCTCGCCGTCGACCTCGGCGACGACGTCCATGTCGCCGGCCTTCCACTCCTTCTCCCGCTTGGCCTTGGCGGCCAGGAGCTGCTTCTCCTTGTCGCGCAGGGAGGCGGCCTTCTCGAAGTCCTGCGAGTCGATCGCGGACTCCTTGTCCCGGCGGACACCGGCGATCTTCTCGTCGAACTCGCGCAGGTCCGGCGGCGCGGTCATCCGGCGGATGCGCATCCGGGAACCGGCCTCGTCGATCAGGTCGATCGCCTTGTCCGGCAGGAAGCGGTCCGAGATGTACCGGTCGGCCAGGGTGGCGGCCTGGACCAGCGCCTCGTCCGTGATGGAGACGCGGTGGTGCGCCTCGTACCGGTCGCGCAGGCCCTTGAGGATCTCGATCGTGTGCGGCAGGGACGGCTCCGCGACCTGGATGGGCTGGAAGCGGCGCTCCAGGGCCGCGTCCTTCTCCAGGTGCTTGCGGTACTCGTCCAGGGTGGTCGCACCGATCGTCTGCAGCTCACCGCGCGCCAGCATCGGCTTCAGGATGGAGGCCGCGTCGATGGCGCCCTCGGCGGCACCCGCACCGACCAGCGTGTGCAGCTCGTCGATGAACAGGATGATGTCGCCGCGGGTGCGGATCTCCTTGAGCACCTTCTTCAGGCGCTCCTCGAAGTCACCGCGGTAGCGGGAGCCGGCGACCAGCGCGCCGAGGTCCAGGGTGTAGAGGTGCTTGTCCTTGAGGGTCTCGGGCACCTCGCCCTTGACGATGGCCTGGGCGAGGCCCTCGACGACGGCGGTCTTGCCGACGCCGGGCTCACCGATCAGGACCGGGTTGTTCTTGGTACGGCGGGACAGCACCTGCATGACCCGCTCGATCTCCTTCTCGCGCCCGATGACCGGGTCGAGCTTGGACTCACGAGCGGCCTGGGTGAGGTTCCGGCCGAACTGGTCGAGGACCAGGGACGTCGAGGGGGTGCCCTCGGCAGGCCCGCCGGCGGCGGCGGTCTCCTTGCCCTGGTAACCGGAGAGCAGCTGGATCACCTGCTGCCGCACGCGGTTCAGATCTGCGCCCAGCTTGACGAGGACCTGGGCGGCGACGCCCTCGCCCTCGCGGATCAGGCCGAGCAGGATGTGCTCCGTGCCGATGTAGTTGTGGCCCAGCTGAAGGGCCTCCCGGAGCGACAGCTCCAGGACCTTCTTGGCACGGGGGGTGAAGGGGATGTGGCCCGAGGGCGCCTGCTGCCCCTGGCCGATGATCTCCTCCACCTGCTGGCGGACCGCCTCGAGCGAAATCCCGAGGCTCTCAAGGGCCTTGGCGGCGACACCCTCACCCTCGTGGATCAAGCCCAGGAGGATGTGCTCGGTGCCGATGTAATTGTGGTTGAGCATCCGGGCTTCTTCCTGAGCCAGGACGACAACCCGCCGCGCGCGGTCGGTGAACCTCTCGAACATCGTTAATCGCTCCTCAGAGCGGTCAGGCAGTGGGGGGAACTTCCCCTCCCTGTCCTTCCGCAGCTTAGTCCCGCAAGCGGGGACCGCTCATTCCAACTGCCGACACCGTCCTTGGCCTCCTGACCCCGAACGCCGACATCTGCTCCAACCCGATGGTGCGAGACGATGTTCCCGCAGGCCAGGCCGTTACCCCAGTCGCCACTACGCCGATGGCGAACGTGAGACGTCCTTTCCCGCGCGTCGACCCCTCCCACTAGGGATGTCTTACCCGCAGGGACTGACACTCCATGCCGTGCGCACGGGTTCCCTCCGCTATGGGCGAACAACCTTGCGCCTTCCGACACCCCGGCGGGCCACCGGAACCGGAACGCTCCGCTCGCACGGCGGGACGCAGCGTAACGTGCGGGGGCGTCCGGCCGTTGCACCGGACATGGTCGGCAGCCAGCCCTGCGGCTCCTCGGTCCCCCGCCCCCGCGATCCGTCCGGGCCGGACGGCCGGACGCGGCACTGGTACGAGGACGAACTGGGATGGCCGACGGCGCCGGGGCAGCCGGTGCGGCTGCTCGTGGGGCGCCGCTTCGACGTCCTGGACGTGCCGGCGCGGGCGGGCCGCGCGGCCCTGTGCCGCCTCGGGCCCGGCTCCCCGGTGGCCGTGCAGGGCGACCGGATGCGGCTGCTGGTGGCAGCGGGCAGCGCGGAGGAGCTGCCCGGGCTGCTGGAGTGGCTGGAGTGGGGCCGGCTGGTGCCGGACCTGGTCGCGCTGGGCGCGGGCGCCCTGATGGACGCGCCACCGCCCCCGTACGCGGCGCCGGCCCGGGAACGGCCCCGGGTGGGGCGTCAGCGCGCGCAGGGGGCCGCCGCGTGGTTGCGGCCCCCCCGGCCGGGACGCGAGGTCGAGGCCTCGCTGCCGGCGCTGCCGGCCGTCGGGGGCGCTGGGGATGCCCCCGACCTCGTACGGCTCGTGGACACGGTGGCGACGCAGTGCCACCGCATCCGGCTGCTGCGCGGGTGCGCTCAGCCGTTGGCCTTCTCGTAGGCCTCGCGGATGGACGCGGGAACACGGCCGCGGTCGTTGACCTCGTAACCGTTCTCCTTCGCCCAGGCGCGGATCTGCGCGGTGTCCTGGCTGCCACCACCGGAAGCGGCGCGCGTCTTTCCACGCCCGCCCGCGGCACGGCCTCCGGTACGACGGCCACTCTTGACGTACGGCTCGAGAAGGCCACGGAGCTTGTCCGCATTGGCAGTGGTGAGATCGATCTCGTACGTCTTGCCGTCCAGCGCAAACGTCACGGTCTCGTCCGCCTCGCCGCCGTCGAGGTCGTCGACAAGAAGGACCTGAACCTTCTGTGCCACCGGATTTCCTTTCATCCATAACGTGAGGGCCGGGGGTGCGCGGCATCCGCCGTTTCGCCGTCCCCTGTTATATGCAGTACTGCAGTACGTCGGAAAGCAAACCGCTTTTGCTGGAAAAACACAAACCCCTGGGGAGAGAGCGACCCGCCGACCCGCCCGGAAACGTGCGCGTATCGGACATAGGGAACGCGGGCGGGGCCGCTTCGGCGGAATACCGCGTCCACGGCGCGGGGCATCGCCCGTGATCGATCACAGATGCAGAAGCATCCGGCTGTTGCCCAAGGTGTTGGGTTTCACTCGTTCGAGACCCAGGAACTCCGCTACGCCCTCGTCATAGGAACGCAGTAGCTCGGCGTAGACATCGGTGTCGACCGGTGTCTCACCGATCTCCACGAAGCCGTGCTTGCCGAAGAACTCGACTTCGAAGGTCAGGCAGAAAACACGGCGCACGCCCAGCCAGCGCGCGGTCTGCAGCAGCTTCTGGAGCACCTGGTGCCCGACGCCCGCGCCCTTCAGGCCCGGCTTCACCGCGAGAGTGCGCACTTCCGCGAGGTCTTCCCACATCACGTGCAGTGCGCCGCACCCGACGACCTCGGCGTTGTCGTCGCGTTCGGCGACCCAGAACTCCTGGATGTCCTCGTAAAGCGTCACCGTCGCTTTGTCGAGCAGGATGCGCTCGCGGACGTAGGCGTCGAGGAGCCGGCGCACGGCCGGCACATCGCTGGTCCGGGCCCGCCGGACGGTGATGGCTTTCGTGGTGACTTCGGGGCGCTTCACGGACATGGGCGGACGCTATCGCCCGCGTCCCTCCCGCGCCGAGCCGGGGTTCTCGTCACCGGTTTCGGCGGCTTCGGCGGTATCCGGGACTCGGCCGATGCCTTCGGCCGCTTCCGGCCCGGCCGCGGGCCGCTCTTCCGATCCGCCGGCCGCTTCGGATCTGCCGGTCCCTTCGGATCTGCCGGCGCCTTCGGGTGCGCCTTCCGGCGTTCGCGTTCCTTCGACGATCCGTACGGCGTCGCGCAGGGCCTGGCGCTGTTCGTCGCTCATCATCCCGAAGAAGGCGACGAGAGCGGCGGCGGCGTTGTCACTCTGGGACCAGGCGTCGTTCATCAGCGCGGCGGCGTAGGCGGCTCGTGTGGACACCGCCTCATATCGATAGGCCCGGCCCTCGGCCTCGCGGCGCACCCAGCCCTTCTGATGGAGATTGTCCAATACGGTCATCACCGTGGTGTAGGCGATGGTGCGTTCCCGCTGAAGGTCTTCCAGGACTTCTCGAACGGTCACCGGGCGGTTCCACTTCCACACCCGCGTCATGACCGCGTCTTCGAGTTCTCCCAAGGGGCGAGGCACAGTTCAAGACAATACTGGCCGAGCGCGGCGATGGCGTGCCGAACGAGCACGGGAGCCCACACATCTGAACAAAAAGGACGTACGGCGCGGAGTCGCGAGCCGGTCGCTGCGGCGCCGTGCGCCGGGCACGGCGCCGGAGCGGGGCCAGGAGCCGGTGCCCACGGGGCGCCGGAGCGGGGTCAGGCGTCGGTGCCGGCGGAGGCCTGGCGGACACCCTCGGCGCGCGCCACGGCGGCGTCGACGGCCGCGTCCTCCTTGGCCTTGTTCGCCCCGCCCTGGGACTTCACGATCACCCTGATGAGACCGATGAAGAAGACGGCCATCACGACGGGGGGCAGGAGCGCGGAGACGTAGTCCATGCGTCCAGGGTAGCCAGGAAGGCCGCGGGACAGCGGCAGGGGTGGGTGTGGTGGGCACCGCACCGCGCGGGGCGGCACCCGCCTACCGGGGAGCGCCGCCCGGGGCGGCACCCGCCTACCGGGGAGCGCCGCACCGGCGGACGGGGCCGGCCCCCCGGCGCGAGCGTCGGGCACCTGGCGGCGCGGGCGCGTGGTGCGGGGCGCGGGGCCCGAGGACGGCGCGGGGTGCGCGACCCGGGGGTGGCGCGTGATGCGCGCCCCGGAGGTGACCCCGGGTGCGCGACCCGGAGCTGACGCGGGTGCGCGACCCGGGGGTGGCACATGATGCGCGCCCCCGAGGTGACCCCGGGTGCGCGACCCGAGGCGGCGCGGGGTGCGGGAGGGCCCTCAGACGGCCGCCACCAGGTGCGATCGGCGGGACTCGGCCGGCGGCGGGGTGGGCTTGCGGCGCGGGAAGACCTCACCCGGGGTCGGAATGGGGCGGTCGGGCCGCGGGGCCGCGGGGTCGGGGGACGGACCCGGCCGCTGCGGGCCGGGGCGCCGGCCGGGCTTCCGCGCGGGCTTCTCGGCCGGTTCGCCGCCCGCTTCGTCCTCCCGGCCGCCGGTCAGCGCGGCGAAGGGGGAGCGGCAGGCCGGGACGCTCGCCACCGGCCGGTGGTGGCCCGCCCCCGCGGCGGGGCGGGCCTGCCCGTCCGGCTCGGCCGGCCCCTGGCAGCGCCGCAGCAGCGCGCTCGCCGCCGGGTTGCCGCGCAGGGCCCGCAGCGCGGCCAGGTCGTCGGAGTCCGGCCGGTACCCGGCGCCCAGCGCCTCCTTCAGCAGCGAGAGATAGCCCGCGACGGTGCCGGGCAGCGCGGCACGGTACCGGGCGACGTCGGCCACCAGAAAGGCACGCAGCCGGGCCCCCTCACGCATCGCCTCGTCGAGCGACTCGGCGAGCCGGAGACAGTCCTGCACATCCCGGGCGGAGGCGGGACGGGGGTCGAGGGCGAGGGCGAGAGCGCGGCGGAGCACACGCAGCTCCTCCGCGCCGAAGGCCATGCCGCCGCGGGTTCCGTATGGCGTGGGCATGAGCCGACGATACGAGCTAATCAGACAAATTCGTCACAACGGACGGGCGTGGCGCGACGGAGCCACCCGGGCGGCCGCTGCCCCGCACGGCCGCGCTGCGGACGGCGCGAGCCGGCGCCCACTGGAGAACCACGCCCCGCCGAGCCACCCGAGCGGACGCGCCCCCGCGCGGGCGCGCCACAGACAGGACGAGCCCCCCACGTGAGCGCCGCAGGCGGGGCGGGGCCGCCCGCGGCGCCGTCCGTTCCGGCGTCGGGACGCCGGCGTCAGGTGCGCGACACGTTGCGCTCGTACACCAGGCGCAGGCCGATCAGCGTCAGCCACGGCTCGTGTTCGTCGATCACCGACGACTCGCCCAGCACCATCGGCGCCAGACCGCCCGTGGCGATCACCGTGACGTCGTCCGGGTCGTCGGCCAGCTCGCGCGCCATCCGGTTCACCACGCCGTCGACCTGGCCGGCGAAGCCGAACACGATGCCGGCCTGCATCGCCTCGACCGTGTTCTTGCCGATCACGGCGCGCGGCCGGGCCAGCTCGATCTTGCGGAGCTGGGCGCCGCGCACGCCGAGGGCCTCGACCGAGATCTCGATGCCGGGCGCGATCACACCGCCGACGTACTCCCCGCGCGCGGAGACCGCGTCGAACGTCGTCGCCGTGCCGAAGTCCACGACGACCGCCGGCCCGCCGTAGAGCTCGACCGCGGCGACCGCGTTGATGATGCGGTCCGCGCCGACCTCCTTGGGGTTGTCCATCAGGATCGGCACGCCCGTCTTGACGCCCGGCTCGACGAGGACCGCCGGCACGTCCCCGTAGTAGCGCCGGGTCACCTCGCGCAGCTCGTGCAGGACGGAGGGCACGGTCGCGCAGATGGCGATGCCGTCGATGCCGTCGCCCAGCTCGTCGCCGAGGAGCGGGTGCATGCCCATGAGCCCCTGCAGGAGCACCGCCAGTTCGTCGGCCGTGCGGCGCGCGTCCGTGGAGATGCGCCAGTGCTCGACGATGTCCTCGCCGTCGAACAGGCCGAGAACGGTGTGCGTGTTGCCCACGTCGATCGTCAGGAGCATGGCCGTTACTCCGCCTCGCGCAGGTCGAGACCGATGTCCAGGACGGGCGAGGAGTGGGTCAGGGCGCCCACGGCCAGGTAGTCGACCCCGGTCTCGGCGTACGCACGCGCGTTCGCCAGCGTCAGCCGGCCCGAGGCCTCCAGCTGGGCCCGCCCGTGGACGATGCCCACCGCCTCCGAGCACTCGTCGGGTGTGAAGTTGTCCAGCAGGATCAGGTCGGCGCCGGCGTCCACGACCTCGCGGAGCTGGTGCAGGGTGTCGACCTCGACCTCGATCGGCACGTCCGGGAAGGTCTCGCGCACGGCCTGGAACGCCTGCGCCACTCCGCCCGCGGCGACCACGTGGTTGTCCTTCACCAGGGCGGCGTCCGACAGCGACATGCGGTGGTTCACGCCGCCGCCGCACCGCACCGCGAACTTCTCCAGGGAGCGCAGGCCCGGCGTCGTCTTGCGGGTGTCCCGCACCTTCGCCTTGGTGCCCTCCAGGGCGTCCGCCCACGCACGGGTGGCCGTCGCGATGCCGGACAGCCGGCACAGCAGGTTGAGGGCGCTGCGCTCGGCGGTCAGGAGGTCGCGGGTGCGCGTGGTGACGGACAGCAGCTTCTGCCCGGCCTGCACGCGGTCGCCGTCCTCGACGTGGCGCTCCACCTCGAACTCGTCCGTGCACACCACCGAGAGCACCGCCTCGGCGATCCGCAGGCCGGCCACGACGCCCGCCTCGCGCGCGGTGAAGTCGCCGGTGGCCACGGCGTCCTCGGGGATGGTCGCGACCGTCGTCACGTCCACGCCGTGGGCGAGGTCCTCCTGGATGGCGACGTTGGCGATGTCCTCGACCTCGACGGGGTCGAGCCCGGCCTCGGTCAGGAGCTCGGCGAGCGCGGGGTCGAGCCCGCACTCCGTGTAATCGGACTCGGTGTGGTCCTCGTCCGGTCCCGCGCCGCAGGCACAGCCGTCGCCGCAGCCGCCGGTCGGGGCGAGGGGAAGGTCGTCGGTGCTCACTTGTGTCACTGCTCCTGGGGACGCGGGTGGTGCCGGGTGGGCCGGGTCGGGGGGAAGTCTGCGGTGTCGGTGACGCGCACGGCCAGGCCGGCGGGCGCGACGCGATGCGGGCGCTCGTGCTCCCGGGCGCCGGGGCGCGGGGCGGCCTGCGCCGAGGTGTGGTCGCGGGCGGCCGGCGCGGGGTCCGCATCCAGCCGTACGACGATGTGGCGGTGCCAGTTCGTGTCGTCGCGGTCGGCGTGGTCCTCGCGCCAGTGGCAGCCGCGCGTCTCCTCGCGCAGCCGGGCGGCGGCGACCAGGACGCGGGCCACGCACAGGAGGTTGGTGGCCTCCCAGGTGTCGACGCCCGGCTCGGCCGTCTTGCCGTGCTCCTCCAGCGCCTCGCGGGCTTCGTCGTACAGGCGCTGGAGCTGGTCGGCGGCCCGCGCCAGGGACTCGGCGGAGCGCAGGACGCCCGCGCCCCCGGTCATGATCCGCTGGATCGCGAACCGGGCCTCGGGGGCGAGCAGCGGGTGCGCCGGCTGCTCCGGGCACGGCACGGGCTCCGGCACGCGCGCGGCAGGGCCGTCGCCGGCCCCGCCCGCCGCGATGTCGGCGGCGATGCGCTCGGCGTAGACGAGCCCCTCCAGCAGGGAGTTCGAGGCGAGCCGGTTGGCGCCGTGCACGCCGGTGCAGGCGACCTCGCCGCACGCGTACAGGCCGGGCACGGTGGTGCGGCCGTGGGAGTCGGTACGGACGCCGCCGGAGGCGTAGTGGGCGGCCGGGGCGACCGGGACGGGCTCGGTGACCGGGTCGATGCCGTGGGCGCGGCAGGCGGCCAGGATGGTCGGGAAGCGGGTCTCCCACATCTCGGCGCCGAAGTGCCGGGCGTCGAGGTACATGTGCTCGGCGTCCTGCTCCTGCATGCGGCGCATGATGCCCTTGGCGACGATGTCCCGGGGCGCCAGCTCGGCCAGCTCGTGCTGTCCGACCATGAACCGCACCCCGTCGGCGTCGACCAGGTGGGCGCCCTCGCCGCGCACCGCCTCGGAGACGAGGGGCTGCTGTCCCTCCGCGTCCGCGCCGAGGAACAGCACCGTCGGGTGGAACTGGACGAACTCCAGGTCGGAGACCTCAGCGCCCGCGCGCAGGGCGAGCGCCACGCCGTCGCCGGTGGAGACCGCCGGGTTGGTCGTCGCGGAGAACACCTGCCCCATGCCGCCGGTGGCGAGGACGACGGCCGGGGCGTGCACGGCCCCGACGCCGTCGTGCTGGCCCTCGCCCATCACGTGCAGGGTCACGCCCGCGGCGCGGCCGTCGGCGTCCGTGAGCAGGTCCAGCACGAGCGCGTTCTCGATGGTGCGCAGTCCCGCCCGGCGTCCGCCGCCGGCCCGGCCCGGGAGCGCTTCGTGCTCGCCCCTCCCGGCCGCGTGGACCGCCTCGACCAGGGCGCGGGAGATCTCCGCGCCGGTCGCGTCGCCGCCGGCGTGCGCGATGCGGCGGCGGTGGTGGCCGCCCTCGCGGGTGAGCTGGATGCCGCCCTCGTCGTCGGTGTCGAAGTGGGCGCCGGTGGAGATCAGCCGCCGCACGGCGTCGGGGCCCTCGGTGACGAGGATGCGCACGGCCTCCTCGTCGCACAGGCCCGCGCCCGCGACCAGGGTGTCGTGCAGGTGCTGCTCGGGGGTGTCGCCCTCGCCGAGGGCCGCGGCGATGCCGCCCTGCGCCCAGCGGGTGGACCCGTCGTCGAGGCGCGCCTTGGTGACGACGACCGTGTCCAGGCCGGCAGCCTGGCAGCGCAGGGCCGCGGTCAGGCCGGCGACGCCGGAGCCGACGACCACCACGTCCGCCGGAATGGACCAGCCGGGGGCGGGTGCGTGCAGTCGTATGCCTGTGGTGGTCACGAGGCGGCTCCGAAGGTGAGGGGGAGGTTGTCGATCAGCCGCGTCGCACCGACCCGGGCGGCGACGGCGAGGACGGCCTCGCCGGTGAAGTCGTCGTCGATCTCGGTGAAGTCGGACGGGTCGACGAGGGCGAGGTAGTCCAGTTCCAGCGGCGGGTCGAGGCGGGCGGCCTCGTCGAGGACCAGCCGGGCGGCCGCGCGGACGGCGGCGGCCGCGCCGGGGGACGCCTTGGCGACGGCGGCCGCGTCGGCCGCCGCCCGGGACTCCCCGAGCGCGCTGAGGGCCTCGGCACGCGCGCGCGTCGAGGGCACCTCGCGGGCGCGGGCGCGCAGCGCCTCCTGGGCGGCGTGCCGGTCCCGGCCCGCGAACAGGGCCTGCGACAGGGCGAGCGCCGTGCGCCGCTCCCGCGGGGAGAGGTAGCGGTTGCGGCTGGACAGGGCCAGGCCGTCCTCCTCGCGCACGGTGGGCACGGCGACGATGTCGACGCCGAAGTCGAGGTCCCGCACCATGCGGCGGATCAGGGCGAGCTGCTGGGCGTCCTTCTGGCCGTACAGGGCCAGGTCGGGACGGGTGAGGTGCAGCAGCTTGCCGACGACGGTGAGCATGCCGTCGAAGTGGCCGGGGCGCGAGGCGCCCTCCAGTCGCTCGCCCATGGGCCCGGCGGTGATCCGCACCTGCGGCTCGCCGCCCGGGTAGACCTCGTCCACGGACGGGGCGAACACCACGTCCGCGCCCGCCTGCTCGGCGACCTTGACGTCGGCGTCCAGGGTGCGCGGGTAGCGGTCCAGGTCCTCGCCGGCGCCGAACTGCAGCGGGTTGACGAAGACGGTGACGACGACCTCCCCGTCGCCGCCCGCCATCCCGCGCGCCGTGCGGATGAGGGTGGCGTGGCCCTCGTGCAGGGCGCCCATGGTCATCACGACGGCACGGCGGCCGCGCCGCACCCGTGCCTGCAGCTCGTCGGCGGTGCGCAGCAGGGCTGTGGTCATCGGGCCTCTCCGTTCTCGGGCACGCGCGTCACCGGGCGGCCGTGGTCTGCGTGTCGGTGCACCCGGCTCGTCGCGAGCGCCGCGCGGGTCATCGCGGGTCCCCTTCGGCTCCGTCGGCGGTGTCCGTGCCGCCGCTCCCGTCGTCGGCGAGGACGCCCAGCAGGTCCTCGGCCAGCTCGGGCTCGAGCAGGCCGTGGGCGAGCGCGCGGTCGGCGGTCGTGCGGGCCATCGCCACGTACCCGGCCACGGCCTGCGGGGCGTGCCGGCGCAGCTCGGTCAGATGCGCGGCCACCGTGCCCGCGTCCCCGCGCGCGACGGGGCCGGTCAGCGCGGCGTCGCCGGAGCGCAGGGCGTTGTCCAGGGCGGCGCCGAGCAGCGGCCCGAGCATGCGGTCGGGGGCCCCGACGCCGGCCTCGCGCAGCAGCTCCATGGACTGCGCCACCAGCGTGACCAGGTGGTTGGCGCCCAGGGCGAGCGCCGCGTGGTAGAGCGGCCGCATGTCCTCGGCGATCCACTCCGGCTCGCCGCCCATCTCGATGACCAGGGCCTCGGCGGCCAGCCGCAGCTCCTCGGGGGCGGTGACGCCGAAGGAGCACCCGGCCAGGCGCTGCACGTCCACGGGCGTGCCGGTGAAGGTCATCGCCGGGTGCAGCGCCAGCGGGAGGGCACCCGCGCGCAGGGCGGGGTCCAGCACCCTGGCGCCGTAGCGCCCGGAGGTGTGCACCAGCAGCTGCCCCGGCCGGACGGAGCCGGTCTCCACCAGTCCCGCCACGAGCCCCGGCAGGCTGTCGTCCGGGACGGTCAGCAGCACCAGTTCGGCTCGCGCCAGCACCTCGGCGGGCGGTACGAGGGGCACGTCGGGCAGCATGGCGGCGGCGCGGCGCCGGGAGGTGTCGGAGACCCCGGAGACGGCCACCGGGCGATGCCCGGCGAGCTGGAGGGACGCCGCCAGCGCGGGACCCACACGGCCGGCGCCCACGACGCCGACGGTGAGCCGCGCGGGACGGTCCTTGGGGTCTGGCAGAGGGGGTGTGTTCACGCGACGACGGCCTTCCCGTTCCAGTCCGCTCCGGGTACCGGACGATTTCTCGTCATGTTAACGCTATCGGTGCGACGGGCGTCCGGCTGTCCACAGGCTGTGGGTTCTCGCCGGGACCCCGCCCGGCACGGGCGCGGCGGGAGCCGCCCGGCCGGGTCCGCGGTGGCCGCCGGGGACCCGGCCATGGCCTCGGGGGATACGGCGGCGGGCCGGTGGGGGACGCGGCCGCGGACGCGGGGACACGGCCGCGGGCGCGGACACGGCGGGACAGGACCGCGGGCGCCGGGGTGCGGGCCAGGGTCGGGCGGGGGGCGGGGTCGGGCGGGGGGGCGGGGTCGGGCGGGGGGGCGGGGTCGGGCGGGGGGCCTGAAGATCACGGGTAATACGGGTGCCCGCCGGTACCCGACCGAGGGATGATCCGGCTCATGAGCGATACGGCGGGGCAGGACATACGGCAGGCGGAGCAGCAGTCGGGAGAGGACCGGCGCAAGCGCCTCCGTGAGCGGCGCCAGGAGGCGAACCGGCGCGCGGAGCGCATCCTCGGGCACCCCGGTTCCCTCGGCACGCTCCGGGAGCGGCTCGCGCTCCTTCAGCAGGCGGGAGACGTGTACGACCTCGACGAGCCCTCCGACATGTACGGCGACGGCGTCGTCGAGGCCCTGGAGGACAAGGTCGCCGCGCTGCTCGGCAAGGAGGCCGCCGCGTTCTTCCCGACGGGCACGATGGCCCAGCAGGTCGCCCTGCGGTGCTGGGCCGGCCGCACCGGCGACCCGGCCGTCGCGCTGCACCCGATGGCCCACCCCGAGGTGCACGAGCGGCACGCGCTCAGCCAGGTCAGCGGGCTCCGTACGGTGCGGCTGACGAGCGAGCCGCGGCTGCCCACCGCCGACGAGGTACGCGGCGTCGAGGAGCCGTTCGGGACGCTGATGCTGGAACTCCCGCTCCGGGACGCCGGTTTCGTCCTGCCCTCCTGGCAGGAGCTCACCGAGGTGGTCGAGGCGGCGCGCGAACGGGACGCGGTGGTGCACTTCGACGGCGCGCGGCTGTGGGAGACCACCGTCCACTTCGGCCGCCCGCTGGACGAGATCGCCGGGCTGGCGGACAGCGTGTACGTGTCGTTCTACAAGTCCCTCGACGGCTACGCCGGCGCGGCGCTCGCCGGGCCGCGGACGCTCGTGGAGGAGGCCAAGGTCTGGCGGCACCGGTACGGCGGGATGATGTTCCAGCAGTTCCCGACGGCGCTGTCCGCGCTCGTCGGGCTGGAGCGGGAGCTGCCCCGGCTCCCCTCGTACGTGCGGCACGCGCACCTGGTGGCGGCCGCGCTGCGCGAGGGGTTCGCCGAGGCCGGAGTGCCGTGGTCCGCCGTCCACCCGGCGACGCCGCACACGCACCAGTTCCAGGTCTGGCTGCCGTACGACCCCGATGTCGTCGCCGCGGCCGCGGTCCGCACGGCCGAGGAGACGCGCACCGTCCTCTTCGCCGGCGGCTGGGAGGCCCGGGGCCCGGGCATCGCCGCGACCGAGGTCTCCGTGCAGGCGCCGGGCCTGGAATGGACGGCGGACGACGTGAAGGCGGCGGTCGCGGACTTCGTCTCCCGGCTCACCGCCGAGGCCGGCCGGCGGGAGCCGGACACGGGAGCGGGGAGTTAGTGCCGCGGCCGGCAACGTTCGCCCGTCGAGGAGCGGCGTCCGGTGCGTGCTCCCGGCGTGCCGGCGGGACGCCCTCGTACTGGATGTACCGGGGCTTCCGGCCGGGGCGGCGAAGGGGGCCCCCGTCCGAGCCGTGAGCCGGTTCGAGGACGGGGGCGCGTGCCGGGCGTCGCGACGGGGCGAACGTTGTCTGTCGCGGCACCAGCGCGCGGCTGTCCGGACGGGCGGCGGAGGAACGGGGACGGGAGTCCCGACTGGCCGATGGCCGGGCTGCCGGGCTGCCGGGCTGCCGGGCTGCGGAGCGTCGGCGCACCGGCATCTGCAGGCGCACGGGCATCCGTGACGGGGCGTTGCGCCCGCGCCGGCGCATCGGGCTCCGCGTGGCGCATCGGCGCGAGGTCGCGGCTCGACGGCCGACGCCCGGCGGGGTCGTGTTGTCGGAGCCGGGGCCCGGCGGGGGCCCGTTGCCGACGCCCGGCACCCGGCAGGGGCCCAGTGCCGACGCCCGGCACCCGGCACCCGGCACCCGGCACCCGGCACCCGGCACCCGGCGGGGACGCGTTGTCGGCGGCCGGGTGCACCATGAGGGCATGAGCGTGCGCATCGACATCGCGGGGCTGCGGCCGGAGAGGGTCGCCGTCGTGCCCTCGCCCCTGGCCGAGCTGGGCATGGCGCTGCACGCCCTGTCCGAGCCGGGACACCACCCGGCCCTCCAGGGCTGGGTGACGGCGGTGACGGCCCGGCTCGACTGCCACCTGGCCGACCGGATGTGCGAGGCCGACTTCCTGTGGCGGACGGCGTTCTCCGACCTCTTCCTGCCGTACGCGGGCCTGCCCGGCGGCATCGCGCTGCCGGGCCGGACGCTCGCGGAGGAGCTGGACCTGCTGGACAAGCTGTCGGACGAGCAGTTCGTGGACGCGGCACTGGAGTTCAGCTGCGCGCTCCCCTACAGCACACCGGGGCCCGGCCCGCTCTCCGACGCCGTCCTGCGCCGCCGCGCGCTGGAAGTGGCCGCCGCGCGCGGGCCGCGGCAGGCGCGGTTCGGCGAACGGCTGCTGGCCGACCCGCCCCGCATCCGGTCCTGGCTGCGGCAGTTCCTCCAGGACTGCGACGAGGCCTTCTTCGCCGAGATCTGGTCGCGGCTGCGCCACCAGCTCGCGGCCGACGCCCGCCACAAGACCGAACTGCTGCGCCGCAAGGGCCTGGCCGAGGCGCTGGCGGCGGTGTCGCCCGCGGTGGCGCTGGACGAGGCCGCCGGGCGGATCACCGTGGACAAGCTGGGCGAGGGCCGCACGGCCACGGCGGACGGCGGTCTGCTGCTGGTACCGACGAGCCTCGGCCGGCCGCACCTGATGGTGCTGCACCGGTACGGCTGGCAGCCGGTGCTGCACTACCCGGTCGGCTCGTCCGAGCCGGCCAGCCCGCCCACGGTGGAGCAGCTGACCCTGCGGATGACGGCGCTGTCCCACCCCGTGCGGATGCGGCTGTGCCGCAGCCTGGCCCGCAGCGCCTTCACCACCGGCGAGCTGACCCGGATGCACGGCATGACGGCGCCGGAGATATCGCGGCACCTGGGCGCGCTGAAGAAGGCGGGCCTGGTGACCACCCGGCGCCGCGGGCGGTACGTGCTGCACCAGCTGGACGTCGCGATGGTGGCCCGGCTGGGCAGCGACTTCCTCGAAGCGCTCCTGCGCTAGCGGACGGGCCCGCCGGACGTGCCCCGCCGCGCTCCCCCGGGCCTGCGCGGGGCCCGCTCCCGCCCTGCTCCGCGGCCGGGAGCGGCGCCGCCCGGCACGAGCTCAGTCGAAGCGGATGTGCCGCACGCCCACCCGCGCCTGCCGCAGTCTGGTCCGCAGCGGGCCCTCCCGGTGAGGCCTCGGCGTCAGCCCGGCCAGGACGGCGATGCGGTCCGCGGTCTTCGGCACGGTCGTGCGGTCGGTCCACAGGTGCTCGGCGAACTCCGGTTCCCGCAGCCGCCGAAGGCAGTGGTCGAGCTGCCGGACGGCCCCCGTGTCCCCGCCCGGTGCGGCCTTCTTCCCGGCGGCGTACCGGACGGCCCGGCCCAGACCGCGCTCCCGCAACCGCCGCAGCACCGTTTGCCGTTCGGCGAGCAGGGTGAAGTGCCGTACGTCGTGCCCGCGTTCACGCAGCCGCCCGACCGTCTCGGCGAAGTGACCGGAGTCGGTGACCGTCATCGGCGCGATGACGACCCCGTCGTGCCGGGACAGCGCGAGGTCCAGGACCTCCACCACGCCCTGCCGCCAGGACGCCAGGTCCCGGAAGTCACCGCGCAGCCGGGGAGGCAGCGTGCGGCGCAGCCCGAAGCCGGCGTGCTCCGGATCACGGACGACGCTGCCGGGCAGGCGGTGCTGGACCTCGTGCGCGGTCTGTGTCTTGCCCACCCCCAAGGGCCCGTTGATCCACAGGAGCATGCGCGCACCCCACCGACGCGCGCGGCACGGGTCAGCCGTGTCCGCCGGCCCGGACGAGCCCCGTCTCGTAGGCCAGCACGACCACCTGCACCCGGTCGCGGAGGCCCAGCTTGGTCAGGATGCGGCCGACGTGCGTCTTCACCGTCGCCTCCGACAGGACCAGCCGGGCGGCGATCTCGCCGTTCGACAGGCCCTGCGCGACGAGGACCATGACCTCGCGTTCGCGGTCGGTGAGCCGGTCCAGCCCGTCGTGCCGCGGCTCCTTGGCCGCGCTGGGCAGCATCGGCGCGAAGCGGTCGAGCAGGCGGCGGGTGGTGGAGGGCGCGACGACGGCGTCACCGCTGTGCACGGCGCGGATGGCGGCGAGCAGGTCGGCCGGGGGCACGTCCTTGAGCATGAAGCCGGAGGCGCCCGCCTTCAGCCCGGTGAAGGCGTACTCGTCGAGGTCGAACGTGGTCAGGATGAGCACCTTCGGCGGCTCGGGCTCCGCGCAGATCCGGCGCGTGGTCTCCACGCCGTCCAGCTTCGGCATGCGCACGTCCATGAGGATCACGTCGACCTGGGTCGCGCGCAGCACCTGGAGGGCCTCGACGCCGTCGCCCGCTTCCGCGACGACCTCCATGTCCGGCTGGGCGGCGAGCACCATCCGGAACCCGGTGCGCAGCAGCACCTGGTCGTCGACGAGCATCACGCGGATCGTCATCGGGTCCTCTTCCATCGGTGTCCGTCGGTGTCCGTCGGTCTGCGACGGGCCAGGGCGGGGCGGCCGGGCGGGGCCGGCGGGGCGGGTCCGGCCGTGGCCGGGGCCGGCGGGAGCGCCGGCGGGGTCAGTGTGCCGGTTTCAGCGGCAGCAGGGCACTGATGCGGAAGCCGCCGCCGGGCCGCGGGCCCGCGTCCAGGGTGCCGCCGACCATGCCGACCCGCTCGCGCATGCCGATCAGACCGTGCCCCTGGCCGTCGGCGCCGCCCTCCTCGTACAGCTCCTGCGGGGCGCCCTTGCCGTCGTCCTCGACGAGCAGGCCGAGGCCGTCGTCGAAGTAGACCAGCCGCACGCTCGCACCCGCGTTCGGGCCTCCGTGCTTGCGCGTGTTCGTCAGCGCCTCCTGCACGATGCGGTACGCGGTGAGCTCGACGCCGCTGGGCAGCGGCCGCGGAGTGCCCTCGACCCGGAAGTCGACGGGCAGGCCCGAGCCCCGGCACTGCTCCACGAGGTCCTCGATCTGCTCGACGTCGGGCTGGGGGACGTACTCGCCGCCCTCCTGGTGCTCACCCGTGCGCAGCACGCCCAGCAGGCGGCGCATCTCGGCCAGTGCCTGGCGGCCGGTGGAGGAGATGGTCTCCAGGGCCTTCCTGGCCTGGTCGGGCGCGGCGTCGAGGACGTAGGCGGCGCCGTCGGCCTGCACCACCATCACCGAGACGTTGTGCGCGACGACGTCGTGGAGCTCGCGTGCGATCCGGGCGCGCTCGGCGGCGACGGCGACCTTGGCCTGGGCCTCACGCTCCTTCTCCAGACGGGCGGCGCGCTCCTCCAGCTGCGCGAAGTAGGCGCGGCGGGTGCGCATGGAGTCGCCGAGGACCCAGGCCAGCGCGAAGGGCACCGTCTGGAAGACGGCTATCGCGACGTTGCCCAGGACGCCCGTGTCGGCCTGCGGCCACCGGATCTGCGCGAGGGTCGCCGCGCCCAGCCCGCCCACCAGTGCGAGCCGGGAGGCCCAGCGGGCGCCGATCGCGGCGACCGTGTAGATGATCACCAGCATCGCGAAGTCGGCGGGCGTCGTCTCGACGTCGAGCACCAGCTGCGCCACCCCCGCCGCGACCGCGAGCAGCAGCATCTTCTCCGGCATGCGGCGGCGCAGCGCCACGACCACGCTCAGCACGACGCAGACGGCCAGTCCCCCGCCGAGCGATCCGTGGTGGTCCCGCACCCCGTTGACACTGAAGGTGCTCACCGCGGAGAGCCCGAGCAGGACGACGGCCCAGAAGCCGTCGACCCACGCCGGGTGTCTGCGGAGGAAGTCATAGAGGCGCTGCACGTGACCCAGCGTAGGGATACGAGATGAGTGCAGGGGTCAACCGGAGGGCCGATCCGTGTACCACCCTCGTACTCCCCAAGGTGGATGCCGTGATCACGTGTGCGCCTAGTCTGGCGGGGTGGTGGACGACACGGCGGACGGCGCGACGGGCGGCCGGGCGGGCGGCGCGGCGGACGGCCCGGAAGGCGGGGCGGCGGACGGCCCGGAAGGCGGGGCGGCGGACGGCCCGGAAGGCGGGGCTGCGGACGGCCCGGCGGGCGGGGCTGCCGGGGGCGGATGGCGCGGCTGGCGGGCGGCGGCGGAGGCGGCGCTGTACGGGCCCGGCGGCTTCTACCGGCGGCCCGAGGGGCCGGCCGGGCACTTCCGCACGTCGGTGCACGCCTCGCCCCTGTTCGCCCGTGCCGTCGCGGGCCTGCTGTGCCGGGTGGACGACGCGCTGGGCCGGCCCGGCGCCCTCGACTTCGTGGACATGGCGGCCGGACGGGGCGAGCTGGCCGCCGGGGTGCTGGCGGCGCTGCCCGCGGACGTGGCGGCCCGCACGCACGTGTACGCCGTGGAGATCGCCGGCCGGCCCCCGGAGCTGGACCCGCGGATCGAGTGGCTGAGCGCGCCCCCCGACGGCGTCACCGGGCTGCTGTTCGCCAACGAGTGGCTGGACAACGTGCCGGTGGAGGTGACGGAGGTGGATGCCGCCGGCGTGCCGCGGCGCGTGCTGGTCCGGCCGGACGGCACCGAACGGCTCGGGGATCCGGTCGCGGGGCCGGAGGCGGAGTGGCTGGCGCGGTGGTGGCCGCAGCCCGCCGAGCCCGGTCTGCGGGCGGAGATCGGCCTGCCGAGGGACATCGCGTGGGCCGACGCGGCCGCCCGCGTCACCCGGGGCCTCGCCGTCGCCGTCGACTACGCGCACACGGCGGACACCAGGCCGCCCTTCGGCACGCTCACCGGCTTCCGGGAGGGGCGGGAGACGGCGCCCGTGCCGGACGGCTCGTGCGACATCACGGCGCATGTGGCCCTGGACGCGTGCGCCGCCCGCGTGCCCGGCGGCGGCGCACGCCTGCTCACGCAGCGGGAAGCCCTGCACGCCCTCGGGATCACCGGCGCGCGCCCCTCCCTCGCCCTCGCCTCCACGCACCCGGCGGACTACGTACGCGCCCTCGCGCGCGCCGGAGAGGCCGCCGAACTCACCGCGCCGGGCGGCCTCGGGGACTTCGGGTGGCTGCTGCAGCGGGTGGGCATCGCGGACGTCCTTCCCGCCTGACCGGACGGCCGCCGGGCGTCTGTGAGCCCGCCCGGCTTCCGGCCCGGCACCGCGCACGCTGCACCGGCGGTTCGCCGCCCGACGTCCGGAGAGGGCCGGTGCTCCCGCGCGGCTCCTCCGCATCGCCGCCCGCCGTCCGGAAAGGGCGGCCGGTGTTCCCGCGCGCTTCTCGGCGCCCGCACCCGCCCGGCTGCCCGGTGCCGAAACCCGGCCTGCCCGCCGAGGGGCCCGGGCCTGCCCGCCGGGGGCCGCCCTACTTGTCGATGTCGCCCACCACGAAGAACATCGAGCCGAGGATCGCCACCATGTCGGCGACCAGCGTGCCCGGCAGCAGCTCGGTCAGGGCCTGGATGTTGTTGTACGAGGCCGAGCGCAGCTTCAGCCGGTACGGCGTCTTGTCGCCCTTGCTGACCAGGTAGTAGCCGTTGATGCCGAGCGGGTTCTCGGTCCACGCGTACGTGTGGCCCTCGGGCGCCTTCAGCACCTTCGGGAGCCGCTGGTTGATCGGGCCCGGGGCCAGCCCGGCCAGCCGGTCGAGGCAGGCGTCGGCGAGGTCGAGGGCGTTGTGCGTCTGTTCCAGCAGGCACTCGAAGCGGGCGAGGCAGTCGCCCTCCTGCCGGAGGACCACCTTCAGGGTGTCCTGGAGCTCCCCGTAGGCCAGGTACGGCTCGTCGCGCCGCAGGTCGAAGTCGACACCCGAGGCGCGTGCGATCGGCCCGCTCACGCCGTACGCGTGCACCGTCTCCGGCGTGAGCACGCCCACGCCCCGCGTGCGCCCCCGGAAGATCTCGTTGCCGAGCACCAGATCGTCGAAGACGTCCATGCGCGAGCGGACGGCGGCGACGGCGGCACGCGCGCGGGTGGTCCAGCCGGCCGGCAGGTCCTCCTTGAGTCCGCCGACCCGGTTGAACATGTAGTGCATCCGGCCGCCGGACACCTCCTCCATGACGTTCTGGAGGACCTCGCGTTCCCGGAAGGCGTAGAAGACCGGCGTGATCCCGCCGAGTTCCAGCGGGTAGGAGCCGAGGAACATCAGGTGGTTGAGCACCCGGTTGAGCTCGGCAAGGAGCGTGCGGGTCCACACCGCGCGCTCCGGGACCTCCATGCCGAGCATCCGCTCGACGGCGAGGACGACGCCCAGCTCGTTGGAGAAGGCCGACAGCCAGTCGTGGCGGTTGGCCAGCATGATGATCTGGCGGTAGTCCCGCGCCTCGAACAGCTTCTCCGCGCCCCGGTGCATGTAGCCGATCACCGGCTCCGCGCGCCTGATGCGCTCGCCGTCCAGTACCAGCCGCAGCCGCAGCACGCCGTGGGTGGACGGGTGCTGGGGGCCGATGTTGAGCACCATGTCGGTGCTCTCCGCGGCACCGCCGATTCCGACCGTGGTCTCCGTCGTAGGAGTCATGCACACAGTCTCTCCTACGTACGCTTGCCCCATGGAGACGGGGAGCCGGGACGATCTGCGGGCGGCGGACGAACCGGTCTGGACCGGGCTGCACCCGGGACTGCTGCGGATGCGGCGGCGGCTGGCGGTGGTGTGGCTGGGGCTGCTCGCCCTGGTCCTCGGGCTGCTGCTCGGGGTGCTCGCCGGACCCGCGTGGGCCGCCTTCGCACTGCTGCCGCTGGCCCTCATGGCCTGGAGCTGGGTGCTGCTCGGCCGGAACTGGCGCTCCTGGCGGTACGCCGAGCGCGCCGACGACCTGCTGATCAGCCGGGGCGTGCTGTGGCGGGAGGAGACCGTCGTGCCGTACGGCCGGATGCAGTTGGTCGAGGTCACCTCCGGGCCCGTCGAGCGGCGCTTCGGGCTGGCCACCGTGCAGCTGCACACGGCCGCCGCCGCGACCGACGCGACGGTCCCCGGGCTCGACCCGGCCGAGGCGGAGCGGCTGCGCGACCGGCTCACCGAGCTCGGCGAGGCCCGATCGGCGGGGCTGTGACGGCCGCGGGCGGCGGGCAGGCCCCCGCACCGGGCGACCCCGGCGGGCGGCCACACCCGGGCGAGGAGGCCGTACGCGCGCCGACCGGACCCGAGGCGCACGCCGGGGACCGGACCGCCCGGCCGGAAGACGGACCGGGGACGTACGGCGGGGAGCCGACCACCCGGCCGCCGGAAGACCGAGCGACGACGCCCGCCGGACAGCCGCCCACCCGGCCGGAAGACGGACCGGCGACGTACGGCGGACAGCCGACGGCCCGGCCGGAAAACCGAGCGACGACGCCCGCCGGACAGCCGGCCGCCCGGACGGAAAACGGAACCGAGACGCGCGCCGGGCAGCCGGCCACCCGGGAGGCGCGCGCCGTGATCGAGCGGCGGCTGCACCCCGTGACGCCGTTCAGGCGGGCCTGGGCGCCGGTCGCCGTGTTCGCCGGATGGGCCGTGCACGACCCCGACCAGGCGCGCGAGCAGCTGACCCGGCTGTCGACGACCGGCCTGCTGATCGGGCTGGCGGTGCTCCTGCCGACGGCCGCCGCATACGGCTTTCTGACCTGGTGGTTCACCCACTTCGCGGTCACCGGCGGCGAGCTGCGCATCCGCACCGGCCTGCTGTTCCGCCGCACCGCGCACATCCGGCTGGAGCGCATCCAGGCCGTGGACGTCACCCAGCCGCTGCTCGCCCGGATCGCCGGCGTGGCGAAGCTCAAACTCGACGTCGCCGGAGCGGAGCGGCGCGACGAACTGGCCTTCCTCGGCCAGGAGGAGGCCCGGGCGCTGCGGGCCGAACTGCTCGCGCGGGCGGCCGGATTCGCCCCGGAGACGGCCCCCGAGGTCGGCGAGGCACCCGCGCGCCGGCTCGTACGGGTGCCGCCCGGCGTCCTCGCTGTCTCGCTGCTGCTCACCGGCGCGACCTGGGGCTCGCTGGCCGCCGCGCTCGTCGTCCCGCCGCTGCTGTGGCTGGCCACCCACCAGCTGTGGACGGTACTCGCGGTCGCGCTGCCCCTGCTCGGCGCGGCCGGGGCGAGCAGCGCGGGGCGGTTCGTCGCCGAGTACGACTGGACGGTGGGCGAGTCGCCGGACGGGCTGCGCATCGACCGGGGCCTGCTGGACCGCACCCACGAGACGGTGCCGCCCGGGCGGGTGCAGACCGTGCGGATCGTCGAGCCCCTGTGGTGGCGCCGGCGCGGCTGGGTGCGCGTGGAGCTGGACGTGGCCGGCTCGTCGAACTCCGTCCTGCTGCCGGTGGCCCCGCGGGAGATCGCCGAGTCGGTGGTCGCGCGGGTGCTGCCGGGGGCGACGGTGCCGCCGGTGGCCTCCGCGGAGCGCCCGCCGCGGCGTGCGGGGCGCTGCGCGCCGGTGTGGTGGCGGGGGTACGGACTCGTCGTGACCGACGCGGTGTTCGCGGCGCGGCAAGGACTGCTGCGGCGTCGGCTCGCGCTGGTGCCGCACGCGAAGGTGCAGAGCGTCCGGCTGACGCAGGGGCCGTGGGAACGGCTGTTCAACCTCGCCGACGTGCACGTGGACACGGGCGCGAACAAGACGGTGACGGCGCGCCTGCGGGACGCCGGCCAGGCGGCGGAGCTGCTGCGGGAGCAGGCGGAAAGATCCCGCACGGGCCGGAGGCGGGCGCGGCCGGACCGCTGGATGACGTGACCCACCGCCCCGGCGGGCCGCGTATTTCGGGCGGCCGGAGCGGGCGGCGGGCGGCCGGAGCGGGCGCCGGGCGGCCGGAGCGGGCGCCGGGCGGCCGGAGACCCGCACGAGGCCCCGGCGCGGCGGCCGGCGGCTCGGCAGCCGGGCACCGGACGTTCCCTGCGGCCCAGGACGCGCACGGCCCGCGCGTACGCGACGGGCGCGGCTCCCTCAGGAACCGCGCCCGTGCCGTGCCCGTACCGTCTCTCGGCTTGTCCGTCCGCTCGTCGGCGTCAGCTCACCCGCTCGCCGGGTCCGCTCGTCCGCGTCCGCTCGACCGCTCGCCGGGTCCCCTCGTCCGTCGCGCGCTCGTCGGCATCCGCTCGTCCGTCGGGTGCTCGTCGGCGTCCGCTCACCCGGCAGTCGGCATCCGCTCGTGCGCGTCCAGTCGTCCGCCGGTCGGCGTCCTTGCCCGCCGGTCGGCGGCCGTCCGCCCGCATTCGCTCGTCCGTCGCGTACCTCCGCGGCCGCTCGTGCGCCCTGCCGGGCGTGCGCGCCCCGGGCGACGGGTCGGCCCGCCCGGCGCATCGGTGCCGCTCGTCAGGACGCCGCGCTGCGCAGCCCGTGCAGGTCGATCTGCTCCGTCTCGTCGTGCGCCGTCAGGTCGATGACCTGGCCGACGCCCCGCGCGTCCTCGTCGGCCGGCTTGAACCGGGCCTCGGACTCGGCCTTGTGGAGGGCGAGGGCCTCCTGGCCCACCACGTCGGCGAGGTCCTCGTTCTGGACGGCGTCCAGGGCGGCGGCCGGCGCCCCCTTCTTCGTCCCGAAGAAGTCGAACCCGCCCTCGACCACCGGCCGCCGAGCCGGCGCGGCCGGTACGACGGCCACCGCGGTCGGCACGGTGAAGTGCCCGGCGGGCTGCTGCGCGGGCTTGGCCGGCTCGGCCGGGCCCGCGGCGGGTGCGGTGTCCGCGTGCGCGTGCTCGCCGGCTGCCTCCGGCCGCGTCCGCGCCTCGTGCTCCGGTGCGGACGCCGCCTCACCCGTCGCGGCGGCCGGCTCCGTCACGGGCCCGCCGTCGTGCGCGTCGTCACCGCCGTCGTGCGCGTCGTCACCGTCGCCGGCCGGTTCGCCGTCGTCCGCGGGGTCGTCGTCCCCGAAGTCCCCGCCCTCGTCCTCGGCGCCGGCGTCCGGCCGGACCGTCGCGCCGGCGCCGGCGTCGGCGTCGGCGTCGGCGTCGAGGCGGACCAGCGCGGCAGCGGCCCGCAGGAACAACTGGGACCCCTCAGGCGAGAACACACCCGTGCCCGCACCCGGCGCCTCCTCGCCGCCCGCCTCGACAGCCCCGGCGTTCTCCGACGCGCTCTCGGAACCCTCCGCGGAAGCCTGGGCATCGGCCTCCGTCCACGTCTCCGTCCCCGAAGTACCGGGCGGCAGCGCCAGGTCGTCGGACGCGGCCTCGATCTCGAGCAGGCGGCGGCCCTCCAGGGCGCTCGCACGTTCGGTCTCCGCCGTGGCGTACCGCCGCAGCAGGGCCGCGTGCTCGTTGCGCAGGCCGGCCAGCTCCGCCCGCTTGGCCCGCAGCTTGTGCTCGAGGCGGACGCGCAGCTCGCGGGACTCCTCCAGGTCGGTCTCCAGTTCGGCGACCCGTTCCTCGTAGCGCCACTCGTCGCTCGCACGCGCTCGCGTGAGGTCGGCTACCTGCTTGCCCGCCTGGGCGTCCCACCGGCGCATGACGACGGCGCCGGCGATCGCGGCGGCCGCTGCGAGAGCGGCGATCGAACGCAGCACCGACGGTGCCGTGAACACCCATGGGCCGAGAGCGCAGACGAGGGAGACGCCGGCGATCGCCGAAGGAGGCAACAGCCTGTGCAAAGGTGGGGAATGGCGGTGACGTCCACGTGGCATGGCCAGAAACTTACCGCGCGTAGGCAAATCATGGTGGCCCCGACCGTAAAAAGACAGCCATACCGAAACCTTCACACGTCATCAGGAGTGCGCCTACGACAGGGAATTGCGGAAGATCGTTTTCACCGGTCGCTCAGCCGCCCGCTGATCCACTGCAACGTCCCCGGGATCTCCCGCCGCCAGGTGTTGAAGTTGTGTCCGCCGCTGTCGAGGATGATCGACGCGATCCGGGTCCGGTGCGTGGCCCTCACCTCACGGACGAACCTGAGCGTGTCCTGGTAGTTCGACTCCCCCGTCCGGCTGCTGCTGACGAGCAGTGAGGTGTCCGGGGCGGGCAGGTGTTTGAGGCACCACCGCAGGTCGGCGCGGTTCCTCAGGTCCTCGTCGCCGTGGAAGAGGTCGCCCGTCGTGGGATCGACCGGCGCCTCGTAGTAGGGGGAGAGGCCGGCTCCGGCGGCGTACACCCGCGGATGGTGGATCGCGAGTTTCAGTGCGCAGTAGCCACCCGTGGAGTCGCCGATGACGCCCCAGCTGCCCGGCTTCCTGCCGACCCGGTAGTGGGCGAGCACGGCCTCGGGCAGATCCTTCGCGAAAAACGACTCGGTCTGCGGGCCGCCCGGGATGTCCACGCACTCCGTGTCGCGCGGCGGCGCCACCGTGGGCCGCATCATGACGAGAATCATCGGCTGCATCCGTCCGTCCTTGGCGAGTTCCCGTGCCGTGCGCGGATAGTGCAGTTTGTCGACGAGCGCCTGCGCGGTGCCCGGATATCCGGTGAGGACGACGGCCGCGGGGAACGTGCGCGTCCGGTACTGCGGCTGGAAGTACTCAGGCGGCAGGTAGATCAGCGCGGGCGTGGCGATATCGGTCGTCCGGCCCACGATCCGCACCTTCTGGATCTGGCCCGCGCTCTGCGGCCGCGACGGCCCGCCCTGCGCCGTCCGCTGCGTGCCGACCACCTGAAGCGGGCCCCCGGAACCGCCGCCGGCGGCGGCGTGCTCGACGACGACGCCCTCGCCGGTCTCCTGCCCCAGCAGGTCCGCCCAGCCGGCGTAGAACCCGAAGGCCTGGTTGACGGCGAGGCCCGCGCAGCCGAAGAGCGCCAGCTGGGTGGCCAGCAGCAGGCCGACGCGTCCGCTGACGGACCGCCAGCCCGTGCGCGCCAGACGCGGCCACAGCCAGACCGTACCGACGAACAGCAGCAGCGCGCACAGCACCGCCAGAACCAGCACTACGTTGCTCGTGAGACCCATGGGCCCTTCCCTGCCTGTGCTTCCCGCCCGGTCCGGGCCGCCTCTCCCCGGGAGGATCCCCCCGGCTTTTCCCGGGCTTTCCCCGGCCTTGGGACGGGCTTTCCGTCGGGGAGGAACCTCTCTGACCGAGACACCGTCCTAGAGGGCGCAATGTCGCCGGATGCCCGGATCGGCACCGGATTCACGGTCTCTCGCAAAACTACGGGATGCGATGTCTGTCAGGATAGATGGGGAATTGTCGAGCCAGGTTCCGGGCGGGCCTGGCCGGATGCGGCGCGTGCTCCGCGGCCCGCGCCCCGAGGCCGTCCCCGCCGTGGTCGGCCGGGCCTGCGCCCTCGTGGGCCTCCTGGACATCGCCGCGGGCGTGTTCCCGCGCTTCCGGCGCAGCCGTATGCACGCCCTGGCGGAGGTCCTGCCGGGCTCGTTCGGCCCGTTCGCCGCCGCCCTCTCGCTGAGCGCGGGCGTGCTGTTGCTGCTGCTCGCGCACGGCCTGAAGCGGCGCAAGCGCCGGGCCTGGCGGGCGGCCGTGGCGCTGCTGCCGGCCGGCGCGGCGGCCCAGTTCGTCTACCGGCACTCCGTCGTGGGCGTGCTCCTCTCGCTCGCGCTGCTCGCCCCCCTGCTGGTCCACCGCGCCCAGTTCGCGGCCCTGCCCGACCCGCGCAGCCGCTGGCGGGCACTGGCCAACTTCGTCCTCATGGGCGCCGGTTCGCTCGCCCTCGGGCTGGTCATCGTCAGCGTCCACCCGCACCGCGTGGTCGGCGACCCGGGCCTCGCCGACCGGCTGACCCACGTGGTCTACGGCCTGTTCGGCTTCGAGGGCCCGGTCGCCTACCAGGGCAGCACCTCCTGGACCGTGGCGTTCTCCCTCGGCGCCCTGGGCTGGCTCACCGCGGCCACCACCGCCTACCTGGCCTTCCGCCCCGAGCACCCGGCCGCCCGGCTGACGAAGGAGGACGAGGCCCGGCTGCGCGCCCTGCTGGACAGGCACGGCGGCCGGGACTCCCTCGGCCACTTCGCGCTGCGCCGCGACAAGGCCGTCGTCTTCTCGCCCAGCGGCAAGGCGGCCGTCACCTACCGCGTCGTCTGCGGCGTCATGCTCGCCAGCGGCGACCCGATCGGCGACGTCGAGGCCTGGCCCGGCGCCATCGAGCGCTTCATGGACGAGGCCAGGGCCCACTCCTGGACGCCCGCGGTCATGGGCTGCTCCGAGACCGGCGGCGAGGTGTGGACCCGGGAGACCGGCCTGGACGCCCTGGAACTGGGCGACGAGGCGGTGGTGGACGTCGCGGATTTCTCGCTCGCCGGACGCGCGATGCGCAACGTCCGCCAGATGGTCAAGCGGATCGAGCGGGCCGGCTACGAAACCCGGGTACGGCGCGTCCGTGACCTCGGCGACGCCGAGCTGGAGCGGATCCGCCGCGCCGCCGGGGACTGGCGCGGCACCGACACCGAACGGGGTTTCTCCATGGCCCTCGGACGCATCGGCGACCCGGCCGACGGCGACTGCCTCATCGCCACCGCGCACAAGCAGGACGCCGAGGAACCGGGCCCCTACGGCGACCTGAAGGCGATCCTGCACTTCGTCCCGTGGGGCGCCGACGGGGTGTCGCTCGACCTGATGCGGCGCGACCGCTCGGCCGACCCGGGCATGAACGAACTGCTGATCGTCGCCGCGCTGCAGGCCGCGCCGAGGTTCGGCATCAGCCGCGTCTCGCTGAACTTCGCCATGTTCCGCTCGGCACTGGCGCGCGGCGAGAAGATCGGCGCCGGGCCGGTGCTGCGGGCCTGGCGGGGACTGCTGGTGTTCCTCTCCCGCTGGTTCCAGATCGAGTCGCTGTACAAGTTCAACGCCAAGTTCCAGCCCCGCTGGGAACCGCGCTTCGTGGTCTACCGCGCCTCCGCCGACCTGCCGCGCATCGGCTTCGCCGCCATGCAGGCGGAGGGCTTCGTCGACCTCGCCCTGCCGCTGCCGCGCTTCCTGCGCCGCCGCACGACCGCCGCCCGGCCCTGCGCGCACAGCGTGGCGGACGGCGGCGTCCGGGCGGCGTGACCGGACCGGCCCGTGCGGGCGCCCGCCCCTCCACGGGGGGCTCCCGCCCGGGCCGCCACCGCGGTGCGGGGCCGCCGCGGCACACGGTTGCGCACCCCGGCGGCCCCGCACCCGCCCGCAGGAGAAGACCCCGCGCCCGGGGCCTACGCTGAACACATGAGCAAGCAGACCGGCCGCCGCCCTGTGGCGGGCCTCCCCGCATGGGACCGCTGCGCGGTCATGGGAGTCGTCAACGTGACCCCCGACTCCTTCTCCGACGGGGGCCGCTGGTTCGACACGACGACCGCCGTCAAGCACGGCCTGCACCTGGTCGAGGAGGGCGCGGACCTGATCGACGTCGGCGGCGAGTCCACCCGCCCGGGCGCCACCCGCGTCGACGAGGCCGAGGAGCTCAGGCGGGTCGTCCCCGTCGTCCGCGGACTGGCCTCCGAGGGCGTCACCATCTCCGTCGACACCATGCGGGCCTCCGTCGCCGAGCAGGCGCTCGCGGCCGGCGCCACGCTCGTCAACGACGTCAGCGGCGGACTGGCCGACCCGGCCATGATCCCCGTCGTCGCGGACGCCGGCGCCCCCTTCGTCGTCATGCACTGGCGCGGCCTCCTGGAGGGCGCCAACGTCAAGGGCGTGTACGACGACGTCGTCGGCGAAGTCGTCGACGAGCTCCGCGGGCGCGTGGAGGCCGTCCTGGAGGGCGGCATCGCCCCCGAGCGCGTCGTCGTCGACCCGGGCCTCGGCTTCTCCAAGGGGGCCGAGCACGACCTCGTCCTCCTCGCCCACCTCGGCCGGCTGCTCGACCTCGGGTACCCCGTGCTCGTCGCCGCCTCCCGCAAGCGGTTCCTCGGCCGCGTCCTGGCCGGCCCCGGGGCCGCCCCGCCGCCCGCACGCGAGCGCGACGCGGCCACGGCCGCCGTCTCCGCGCTCGCCGCGGACGCCGGCGCCTGGGCCGTGCGCGTGCACGACGTGCGCGCGACGGCGGACGCGGTACGGGTCGCGGGGGGCCGCGGGGGGGGGGGCGCCGCCCCACACGCGCCGGCCCCCCCCGCCACGCCCCGGGGGCCCCCCGCGGGGGGCGAGCGGGCGTGGGGCGCCCCCCCCGGTCCGCCGCGCCCCCCGCCGCAGGACACGCGCCGGACACCGCCGCCACGCCCGGGATCCCCGCGGCCGGGGGGACCGGGGGCGCGGCGCCCGCCGAAGGAGCCCGGTGAGCGCCCCGCACACGGACGTCGAGCAGGTCGAGGCCGCCAACACGGCCTTCTACGAGTCGCTGGAGAGCGGCGACTTCGAACTGCTGACCTCGATCTGGCTCACGCCGGCCGACCTCGGCGTCGACGAGGAGTACCACGACCCCGCCGACGCGGGCGTGGTCTCCTGCGTGCACCCCGGCTGGCCGGTGCTCAGCGGCCGCAGCGAAGTCCTCAGGTCGTACGCCCTGATCATGGCGAACACCGACTACATCCAGTTCTTCCTCACCGACGTGCACGTCTCGGTCACCGGCGACACCGCCCTGGTGACCTGCACCGAGAACATCCTCAGCGGCGGGCCCGCGCCCGCCGAGGGCGACGAGCTGGGCCCCCTCCTCGGGCAGCTCGTCGTCGCCACGAACGTGTTCCGGCGCACCCGCGCCGGCTGGAAGCTGTGGTCCCACCACGCCTCCCCGGTGCTGACCGAGACCGACGAGGACGAGGACGACGACACGCCCGCCTGAGTGGGTTCCGGCTCCGCCCGGAGTACAAAGTGGTTGGAATCACGCAGGCGCGGGTAAGCGCGGCTACCGACGCGTAAGCAGGCGCGTTCCCCAGGGAAAACGCACTCCGGGACCCTCGGGAGCCGCGCCCGGACCGTGTCCCGGTGGCCCGGCGCTGTCGGTGCCCGCAGGTAGATTCGTTGATGGCCGGTGTGCCGACCGCACACGGCGGCGACCGGCCGTCACCCGACGACTGCAGGAGTGATTCGCGTGGATCGTGTCGCGCTGCGCGGCCTGAAGGCCCGCGGGCACCACGGTGTGTTCCCCAAGGAGCGGGAGGAGGGCCAGACGTTCATCGTGGACGTCGTCCTCGGCCTGGACACCCGGCCCGCCGCGGCCGACGACGACCTGGCGAAGACCGTGCACTACGGCATCGTGGCCGAAGAGGTCGTCGCCGTCGTGGAGGGCGACCCGGTTGACCTGATCGAGACGCTCGCCGAGCGCATCGCCCAGGTCTGCCTGAAGCACCAGGGGGTCGACGAGGTCGAGGTCTGCGTCCACAAGCCGGACGCCCCGATCACCGTCCCCTTCGACGACGTGACCGTCACCATCATCCGGAGCCGAGCATGACCCGACCCTCCACCGCGGGTCACAGCGACCCGACCGTCCAGCCGGTGCCCGCCGCCGTCGTCGAGCAGGTCGACGCCGCCGACACCACGCTGCAGAACCCCAGGCGCGCCGTGCTCTCCCTCGGCTCGAACCTGGGCAACCGCCTGGAGACCCTCCAGGGTGCCGTCGACGCCCTGGAGGACACGCCGGGCGTCCGCGTCAAGGCGGTCTCCCCCGTGTACGAGACGGCGCCGTGGGGGGTCGAGCCCGGCACGCAGCCGTCGTACCTCAACGCGGTGGTGATTCTGAAGACGACCCTGCCCCCGTCCTCCCTCCTGGAGCGGGCGCACGCCATCGAGGACGCCTTCAACCGGGTCCGCGACGAGCGCTGGGGCCCGCGGACCATCGACGTCGACATCGTCGCCTACGCCGAGGTCGTCTCCGACGACCCGCGGCTCACGCTGCCCCACCCCCGCGCCCACGAGCGCGCCTTCGTCCTCGCCCCCTGGCACGATGTCGACCCGGAGGCCCAGTTGCCCGGCCGCGGTGCCGTGGCCGGTCTGCTGGCCGAGGTCACCCGCGAGGGTGTCGCGGTCCGCCCGGACCTGGAACTCCGGCTGCCCGAGTAGCCGTTAAGGTCAGGACGGCACAGGACGGACGGGCAGGCCGCCGAACCACAGTCCGGGGGAGCTGAAGGGACACCGTGAAAGAGCTGCGCATCAGGGTGCTGGCCGGCGTGTTCGTCGTCGCCGGAGTGCTGTCCTGGGCGGGCGCACGCCTGTGGAACGCGGTGGGGACACTCCCCGGCGTGCCCCTGGCCGCCCCCATCGTCCTCGCCCTGATCGCCGCGGTCCTGGTGGCCACGGCGCTCTCACTGCGGGCCCGGCTGAAGGCCCAGCGCGAGCGCCGCCCCGAGGCCAAGGGCGTCGACCCCCTGATGGCGGCCCGCGCGGTCGTCTTCGGTCAGGCCAGCGCCCTGGTGGCCGCCCTCGTCGCCGGCATGTACGGCGGCACGGGCGTCTTCCTGCTGGAGCTGCTGGACATGCCCAACCGCCGCGACCAGGCCTTCTACGCCGGTTTCTCCCTGCTCGCAGGCCTCGTCGTCATAGCGGCCGCCCTGTTCCTGGAGCGCGTCTGCAAGCTGCCGGAGGACGACGACAACGACCGCGACGGCGCCGAGCCGGTGGCGTGACCCACCGGGCCGACCGGCACCCGGCGACGAGGCGCCCGGCCGTACGCCCGGGCGGTGACGCCCGTCAGCGCGCCATGATCAGACTCATCGCCTCGTTGCGCGTCGCCGCGTCGCGCAGCTGACCGCGCACCGCGGAGGTGAGGGTCTTCGCGCCGGGCTTGCGGATACCGCGCATCGACATGCACATGTGCTCGCACTCCACGACCACGATCACGCCCCGCGGCTCCAGGATCTCCATCAGCGAGTCCGCGATCTGTGTGGTCATGCGCTCCTGCACCTGGGGACGGCGGGCGTAGACGTCGACCAGCCGGGCCAGCTTGGACAGCCCGGTGATCTTCCCGCTCGCGGACGGGATGTACCCGACGTGGGCGACGCCCCTGAACGGCACCAGGTGGTGCTCGCAGGTGCTGTACACCTCGATGTCCTTCACGAGCACCATCTCGTCGTGCCCGATGTCGAACGTCGTCGTCAGCACGTCCTGGGGCTTCTGCCACAGTCCGGCGAAGATCTCCCTGTATGCCCGTGCCACCCTGGCCGGTGTCTCCTGCAGGCCCTCGCGGTCCGGGTCCTCGCCGACCGCGATCAGGAGCTCCCGTATGGCGTTCTCGGCGCGCTTCTCGTCGAACTCGCCGATGGAGCCCTCGCCGTCCAGCGTCACGGGGTCGGTCATCTGGTTCGCCTCGTTCCTGTGGGTGCCGCCTGGCGGGCACACGTCTTGCTCGCGGACATGCGAAACGCCGCGCCCCCCAGGCTAGAACCTGGGGGGCGCGGCATACATTCCGGGCCCGGTGTGCCCACCGGGTGGCCAGTCGGGTCAGGTGTCCCGGCGGTCCTCCGGGGACTGCTCCGGCGCCGGGGCGGACTCCGTCGCCGTCGACTTGGCGGTGCTGATCGCCGGCGTCGCGCCGTTCGCACCGTTGGTCAGCGCGAGCTCCTTCGGGGAGAGCACCGGCGGGCGGGTGGAGGGGGTGCGCCGCGAGGAACCGGTCCACGCGGGCCGCGGCGGGCGCTTGACCACAGAGGCGAAGATCTCGGCGATCTCCTCCTTGCCCAGGGTCTCCTTCTCCAGCAGCGCGAGGACGAGGTTGTCGAGGATGTCGCGGTTCTCGACCAGGATCTCCCAGGCCTCGTTGTGCGCGTTCTCGATGAGCTTCTTGACTTCCTCGTCCACCAGCGCGGCGACCTCTTCCGAGTAGTCGCGCTGGTGCGCCATCTCACGGCCGAGGAACGGCTCGGTGTTGTCGCCGCCGAACTTGATGGCGCCGAGACGCTCCGTCATGCCGTACTGGGTGACCATCGCACGGGCCGTGGCGGTGGCCTTCTCGATGTCGTTCGCGGCGCCCGTGGTCGGGTCGTGGAAGACCAGTTCCTCGGCCGCCCGGCCGCCCAGCATGTAGGCGAGCTGGTCGAGCATCTCGTTGCGCGTGGTGGAGTACTTGTCCTCGTCCGGCAGGACCATGGTGTAGCCGAGGGCCCGGCCGCGCGACAGGATGGTGATCTTGTGGACCGGGTCGGAGTTCGGCGAGGCCGCCGCGACCAGGGCGTGTCCGCCCTCGTGGTACGCGGTGATCTTCTTCTCCTTGTCCGACATGATCCGGGTCCGCTTCTGCGGGCCCGCGACCACACGGTCGATCGCCTCGTCCAGCATGTGGTTGTCGATCAGCTTCTTGTCGCTGCGGGCCGTGAGCAGCGCCGCCTCGTTCAGCACGTTCGACAGGTCCGCGCCGGTGAAGCCGGGGGTGCGGCGGGCGACGGCGGCCAGGTCGACGTCGGGCGCGACCGGCTTGCCCTTCTGGTGGACCTTGAGGATCTCCAGACGGCCCTGCATGTCGGGGCGGTCGACCGCGATCTGGCGGTCGAAGCGGCCCGGGCGCAGCAGGGCCGGGTCGAGGATGTCGGGCCGGTTGGTGGCGGCGATCAGAATGACGCCGCCCTTGACGTCGAAGCCGTCCATCTCGACGAGCAGCTGGTTCAGCGTCTGCTCGCGCTCGTCGTGACCGCCGCCGAGGCCGGCGCCGCGGTGCCGGCCGACGGCGTCGATCTCGTCGACGAAGACGATGGCCGGGGCGTTCGCCTTGGCCTGCTCGAACAGGTCACGGACCCGGGAGGCACCAACACCGACGAACATCTCGACGAAGTCGGAACCGGAGATCGAGTAGAACGGGACGCCCGCCTCGCCCGCGACGGCACGCGCGAGCAGCGTCTTGCCGGTGCCGGGCGGGCCGTACAGCAGCACGCCCTTGGGGATCTTGGCGCCGACGGCCTGGAACTTCGCCGGCTCCTGCAGGAACTCCTTGATCTCGTGGAGCTCCTCGACGGCCTCGTCCGCGCCGGCGACGTCGGAGAACGTCGTCTTCGGGGTGTCCTTGGTGATGAGCTTGGCCTTGGACTTCCCGAAGTTCATCACCCGGGAGCCGCCGCCCTGCATCTGGTTCATCAGGAACAGGAAGACGACCACGATGAGGACGAAGGGGAGAAGGGAGAGCAGGACGCCGAGGAACGGGTTCTGCTTGGACGGCGAGACCGTGTAGCCCTTCGGGATCTGCTTCTTCTGGTACTTGTCCTGCAGCGTGTTGGCGATGGTCACGCCCTGGTCGCCGATGTAGCTCGCCTGGATCTTCGAGCTGCCGTTGACCTTCACACCGTCCTTGAGCTGGACCTTCACGGTCTGCTCGTCGCCGGTGGAGAGCTTGGCCGACTCGACCCTGTTGTCATTGATCGCCGCAACGACCTGGCCGGTGTCCACCGTCTTGTAGCCGCCGGACGAGCCGACGACCTGCATCAACACGACCACGGCAAGGACGGCCAGCACGATCCACATGACCGGCCCACGGAAGTATCGCTTCACGTCCATCCACACGGAGCGGTGCCGCCCCGTCCCTCCTGCCACAGTGAGTTTGATAAAGACAGTTCTTCTGACGGTACCCCAGCATCCGCGACCGAAGCGGCACGGGACGGCTGGGATCGCCGTCTGCATCGTTCAACGGCGCGGGGCGCCCAGGGGTTCCCGATCACCGCTCGGAGCCCGGGGGCCCGGGTCCCCGGGGTGGTCAGCCGCCGTAGACGTGGGGCGCGAGCGTACCGACGAACGGCAGGTTCCGGTACTTCTCGGCGTAGTCGAGGCCGTAGCCGACGACGAACTCGTTGGGGATGTCGAAGCCGACCCACTCCACGTCGATGGCGACCTTGGCGGCCTCGGGCTTGCGCAGCAGCGTGCAGACCTTCAGCGACGCCGGCTCGCGCGAGCCGAGGTTGGAGATCAGCCAGGACAGGGTCAGCCCGGAGTCGATGATGTCCTCGACGATCAGGACGTGCTTGCCCTTGATGTCGGTGTCGAGGTCCTTCAGGATCCGCACCACGCCGGAGGACTGGGTGCCCGCGCCGTAGGAGGACACGGCCATCCAGTCCATGGTGACGGGGGTGGACAGCGCCCGGGCGAGGTCGGCCATGACCATCACCGCGCCCTTGAGGACACCGACGATCAGCAGGTCCTTGCCCGCGTACTCCGCGTCGATCTTCGCGGCCAGCTCGGCCAGCTTCGCGTCGATCTCTTCCTTGGTGATGAGCACCCGCTGGAGGTCGGCACCCATGTCTTTCGCGTCCACCCGCATCACTTTCGGTTGTCCCACCGGCTGTCCGGCCCCGCCCGGGGAGGGCGGACCCGGCCGCCTCCCCGGGGGGAGGTTCCTCAGCCTTGCCGAATCACCAGTCTGCCACCCTGCCGCTGGGCGACGACTTTGCCGGGGAGGTTGATGGCGCCCTGACCGCGCCAGCCGGTGATGAGCCGGTCGACTTCCTCGATGTGGCGGGCGAACAGGGAACCGGCCGGGGCGCCGGCCTCGATGGCGGCCCGGCGCAGGATGCGGCGGCGGACGGCGGGCGGCAGCGCGTACAGCTTGGCGCACTCCAGGCCGCCGGCGGCGTCGACGACGGCGGACTCGGCCTGGCGGGCCCAGGCGTCGAGCGCGTCGGCGTCGTCGCGGGAGAGCTGGGCGGTGCGGGCGAGGGCCTCGACCACGCCCTTGCCGAGCGCCTTCTCCAGCGCGGGCAGGCCCTCGTGGCGCAGGCGGGACCGGGTGTAGGCGGGGTCGGCGTTGTGGGGGTCGTCCCAGACGGGGAGGGACTGGACCAGGCAGGCCTTGCGGGCGGTCTGCCGGTCGAGGTGCAGGAAGGGACGGCGGTAACGGCCGCCGGCCCCCGAGACCGCGGCCATTCCGGACAGGGAGCGGGTGCCGGATCCCCGGGCGAGGCCCAGCAGGACGGTTTCCGCCTGGTCGTCACGGGTGTGACCGAGCAGGACGGCGGCGGCGCCGTGGCGTTCGGCCGCGGCGTCGAGGGCGGCGTAGCGGGCGTCGCGGGCGGCGGCCTCCGGGCCCACCCGGCGTCCGCCGCCACCGGTGTAGGAGGCGCCGTGCGCCGCCTTCTCCGAGGTGCTGCCGACGGTCACGGCGACGGCCTCGACCGGGTCGAGGCCGAGTTCGCGCAGGCGCAGGGCGACCTCTTCGGCCCTCAGGTCGGAGCCGGGCTGCAGGCCGTGGTCGACGGTGACGCCGCCGGCGCGGACGCCGAGCCTGGGCGCCTCGAAGGCGAGGGCGGAGGCGAGCGCCATGGAGTCGGCGCCGCCGGAGCAGGCGACGAGGACGAGCGGCGGCTCGGGGCTCGGGGGCGGGGCCGTGTCGTGCTCGTGTCCGTGTCCGTGCCCGTGCCCGTGTCCGTGCCGGTGTCCGTCGTGCGGGCGGGCGCCGGGGGGGCTTGCTTCGCGCGTGCGTTCGTCCTGCGGGCGCGCGTCGTGGGCGCGTCCGTCGTGCGGGCGCGCGTCGTGGGCGCGTCCGTCGCGCGGGCGCACCGCACGGGTGCCGGGCCCGCCGCGGGTGGGCTCCGGCATCGGGAACGCGCGCGGGACGGCCGACGCGTCGGGCGGCTCGGTGCCGCCCGGGACGGTGGTCCGCTCGATGAGGATGTCGTGGAGGACGCGGCGTACCGCCAGGCGTATCGCCGCGACCGCAGGATGGGGACCCATGTCCGGTTCCCTTCACGGAAGTCTTCGGGGGTGAGCCCGAGATCGGTCACTCTGAGTGTGTAGATGGTGACAGAAACGGGCCGGTGCCCCGAGCATCGCACGCCTACGCCTGCCGTACGGTCCCTCGGACGGGTGATTGGCGGGGCGTTCGCCTGCCATCGGCTGGATTCGGCTCACCCCGTCCCCGTGGTTCCCCCTACTCGCCCCTGCGGTGCACCCGCGCGATCCAGTCCGCCGGTTTGGCGATCTCGGCCTTGGTGGGGAGGGTGTTCGGCGAGGTCCACACGCGGTTGAAGCCGTCCATGCCCACCTCGTCGACGACCGCGCGGACGAACCGTTCGCCGTCGCGGTACTGGCGCAGCTTGGCGTCCAGGCCCAGCAGCTTGCGCAGGGCCATGTCCAGGCGGGAGGCGCTCCTGGCGCGGCGCTGCTGGAACTTCTCGCGGATCTCGGCGACGCTCTCCACGACCTCGGGGCCGACGCCGTCCATCACGAAGTCGGCGTGCCCCTCCAGGAGGGACATCACGGCGGTGAGGCGGCTGAGGATCTCCCGCTGGGCCGGCGTCTGCACCAGTTCCACCAGGGAGCGGCCGTCGTCGCCCTCCTCGCCCTCGGGGCGGCCGCCGACGAGCGACTGCGCGGCGTCGCGGATGCGCTCCAGGACGGCCATGGGGTCGACGTCGGTCTCCGCGAGGAACGACTGGATCTCGCCCTCCAGGTGGGCGCGCAGCCAGGGCACCGCGGTGAACTGCGTGCGGTGCGTCTCCTCGTGCAGGCAGACCCAGAGGCGGAAGTCGTGGGGGTCCACGTCGAGCTCCCGCTCCACGTGGACGATGTTCGGCGCGACGAGCAGGAGCCGGCCGCCGCCGTTCGCGCCGGCGGGCAGGTCGCCGGTGCCCGGGGCGAAGGTCTCGTACTGGCCGAGGACGCGGGAGGCCAGGAACGACAGGAGCATGCCCAGCTCCACGCCGGTCACCTTGCCGCCGATGGTGCCGAGGACCGCGCCGCCGGCCGTTCCGCTGCGCCGCTCCTGCATCTTGCCGAGCAGGGGCTTGAGGATCTCGCGGAAGCCCGCGACGTTGGCGCGGACCCAGCCGGGGCGGTCGACGACCAGGACCGGGGTGTCGTGGGTCTCGTCGGTGCCCAGACGAGTGAAGCCCCGGACGTGTTCCTCCGAGGCCTTGGCATGCCGGCGCAGTTCCGCGACCACGGCGCGGGCCTCGTCGCGGGTGATGTCGGGGCCCGGGCGTACCAGGCGGGTCGCGGTCGCGACCGCGAGATTCCAGTCGACCATCCCGGGAGATGCGGCACCACCGATGCTCGTCATGCGTCAACGGTACGTGAGCGCTGCCGCTTGAGGCAGGGCGTGAGGCTTCGGCTCGGGGAACGGGTGTTCGTCCGGGGGCGTGGGGGCGGGGGGTGGGGGTGGTGTGCGGGGGGTGCTGCGCGCGGCCGGTGGGGTGGGGGGTTGCGTCACACGATTGGCGTATCGGGGGGACGGGGTGCGGTGCGCGCCGCGGGGGGGGCGGGGTGCGGTGCGCGCTGCGGGGGGCGGGATGCGGTGCGCGCCGCGGGGGGCGCGGTGCGCTGATGCCCCGCGGGGGGCGCGGTGCGCTGTGCGCATGCGGTGCGTGGGTGGGGCGGGGGTCGGCCCCCATCCGCTGCTGGTCGACGATGATCGCGGTGGTCAGCCCGTCG
>NZ_JBEYXZ010000038.1:0-41920 GCF_040645305.1 Streptomyces sp. NPDC046831
GTCCACCCCCGCGCCCGGGCCGCGGGGGGGCGGGGTGGGTGGGGGGGTGCTTTTTGCGCCCGGGCGCGGGGCCCCGGGGTGGCGCCCCGGGCCGCCGTGCCGGGCCGCCGCGCATGGGTGCGGCCTGCCGGTGCCGGGCGCTGGGCCCCGCGCCGGTGGTCGAGCACTGGGTCGCCGCGCCGGGTGCCGGGCTTTCGCTCCGGGGGCTGGGTGCCGTGCCGGGTACCGGGCGTTGGGCCGCCGCGCCGGGTGCTGGACCGCCGCGCCGGGTGTCGGGCGCTGGGCCTGCGGTCCGGGTGCCGGGCCGCCGGGCGCGCGTTGGGCGCTGGGCCGCTCCACCGCGCGGCGAGTGCTGGACCACGGCACCGGTTGCCGGGTGCCGGACTGCCGCACCGGGCGGACGGCACGGCGCCTGGGGAAGCGGGGGAGTCAGGCGGTGACCGTCTCGCCCGGCAGGGACAGGTCCACCTCGACCGGGCGGTCGTCACCGTCGTGGGTGGCCGCCGAGGCGAGCGGCCCGTGACCGGCGGCGCGGGCGGCCAGCACGTACGGCCCCCCGGCCGGAACGGCGAGCGCGTAACCGCCGTCGGCGCCGGAGAGCGTCGAGCCCGCCTGACGGCCGCGCCGGTCGATCAGCGTGACCTTGGCCCGGGCCACCGGGGCGCCGTCGGCGGCCAGGACACGGCCGTGGAATCCGCGCAGCGCCTCCCGCGCGCGCTCCAGGGTGGCGTCCTCCTCGCTGCTGGCCCGCAGCTGCGGCTTCGCCGGCACGACCGACCGCGGCAGGCACAGGGCCAGCACCAGACCGAGGGCGACGGCGGCCGCCGCGATCAGGAACGAGACGCGGAAGCCCCGCATGGTCGGGACCGCGGCCCCGTTCACGTGGTGGGCGGTGTTTGCGAGCACCATGCCGATGACGGCGCTGGACACCGACGTGCCGATGGACCGCATCAGCGTGTTGAGGCCGTTGGCCGCGCCGGTCTCCGAGGCCGGGACCGCGCCGACGATCAGCGCCGGCAGGGAGGAGTAGGCCAGGCCGATGCCGGCGCCCAGCAGCACCGAGGTGACGACCGTCTGCCAGGCGGCGTCCATCAGGCCGAGGCCGCCGCCGTAGCCGACGCCGATCACCAGCAGCCCGATGACGAGCGTGGTCCTCGGCCCGTACCGGGCGGACAGACGGGCGTAGACGGGCGCGGTGAACATCATCGTCAGGCCCAGCGGGGCCACGCACAGCCCGGCGACGACCATCGACTGGCCGAGGCCGTAACCGGTGGCGGAGGGCAGCTGGAGCAGCTGCGGCAGGACCAGCGACACGACGTAGAAGCTGACGCCGACCATGATCGAGGCGAGGTTCGTCAGCAGCACCTCGCGGCGGGCGGTGGTGCGCAGGTCCACCAGCGGGGCCTTGACCCGCAGCTCCAGCAGGCCCCACAGCAGCAGGACCGCGACGGCGGCGCCGAACAGGCCGAGCGTGGTCCCGGACGACCAGCCCCAGTCGCTGCCCTTCGTGACCGGCAGCAGCAGGAGCACCAGTCCGGCGGACAGACCGAGCGCGCCCGGCAGGTCGAAGGAGCCCCGGGCGCGCGTCGGCGACTCGGGGACGACGAGGAGGGTCAGGGCGATGGACAGCACTCCGAGCCCGGCGGCGCCGTAGAAGAGGACGTGCCAGTCCGCGTGCTGGGCGACCAGGGCCGCCGCGGGCAGCGCCAGACCGCCGCCGACGCCGATCGAGGAGCTCATCAGGGCCATCGCCGAGCCGAGCCGTTCGCGCGGCAGCATGTCCCGCATCAGCCCGATGCCGAGCGGGATCGCGCCCATCGCGAAGCCCTGGAGGGTGCGGCCGACGATCATCGTGAGCAGCTGGCTGGTGACGGCGCTGACGACGGCGCCCACCACCATCACCGTCAGGCTCGCGACGAGCATCCGGCGCTTGCCGTACAGATCACCGAGGCGGCCCATGATGGGCGTGGCCACGGCACCCGAGAGCAGGGTGGAGGTCAGCACCCAGGTCGCGTTGCCGGGCGCGGCGCCCAGCAGTTGAGGCAGGTCCTTGATGACCGGGACGAGCAGGGTCTGCATCACCGCGACCACGATGCCCGCGAAGGCGAGCACGGGCACGACGGCCCCGTTCGCTCTCCGGGCGGGCTGGTCGGTCGACGTGAGCGTCATGGAGTCGGGCCTCCCGGCCGTGAGGTGAATGAGGTCGGTAGGTGCGGATGCCGTACGGGACGGCCGCAGGCGTCAACCTCGTTCGCCGAGGCACCTATTCCGTTGCTTCGGCGTCCTAACGAATCCTTGACCGTTCCGTGAGGAAATGACAGGTCGTCAGATCGGTGGTCCCGGCGGTGTCCCGTGCGAGGACCGCCCACACCCCCACCCCGCCGCCCGCACCCGCACCCGCGCCCGCGCCCACCGCGGGTCCGTCCGCCCGCCGCCGGGTCGCCGGGCCCTGCGGCAGGGCGGTGCCGCGACCGACGACCGGGACGGCGTGCCGGCCCCGCACGCTGCCGCCCCCGAGGTTGGGTATCTGCGGCCGGCGTCATGGGGGCGGGGCAGCGCGGGGGCCGAGTACGGGACAGGCGGACTTCAGCACGTCCGGTGCTGGTGCCCGGCGCCGTACGGCGGGGCGCCCACGGCCCGGCGGCGGCCCGGCCGAACCGCTTGGCGGGGTCCGTGCGGGCCAAGCGGTTCGGCCCCTAGAGCCACCCCTGGTGCCGGGCCTCCCGTACCGCCTCCGTCCGGTTGCGGGTGCCCGTCTTGCCGATGGCGGAGGACAGGTAGTTGCGGACCGTGGACTCCGACAGGTGCAGCGCGGCGGCGACGTCGGCGACGGTCGCCCCGTCGGCCGAGGCCCTCAGCACGTCGCACTCACGGGCGGTGAGCGGGTTCGGGCCGGCGCTGAGGGCCGCGGCGGCGAGCGCCGGGTCCACCACCGTCTCCCCGGTGAGCACGCGGCGGATCGCGGCGGCCAGCTCCTCCACCGGCCCGTCCTTGACCAGGAAGCCCGCCGCGCCCGCCTCCAGGGCGCGGCGCAGATACCCGGGCCGGCCGAAGGTGGTGAGGATCAGCACCCGGCAGTCGGGCACCTGCTCGCGCAGGTCGGCGGCGGCGTCCAGACCGCTGCGGCCCGGCAGTTCGATGTCCAGCAGGGCCACGTCGGGGCGGTGCAGCAGTGCCGCGTCCACGATCCGGTCCCCCGCCGCCACCTGGGCGACGACCTCCATGTCGTCCTCCATGCCGAGCAGCAGGGCCAGGGCGCCGCGCATCATGCCCTGGTCCTCGGCGAGCAGGATCCGGACGGAGCTCGCGGGCCGGTGCTCGCGCGGCATCTCGTTCACGGGCTCACCGTAGGCGCCGCGGTCATGGCCGTGTTCCGCCGAGGGGTGGGGAGTCCCCCGTCCGTGTCGAGTCCGCTCCCGGGGCGCCCGGCGCCGTCCGGGACGAGGCCGGCGTCCCCGGGCAGCTCGGCGGCGACCGTGAAGCCGCCGCGCGGTGACGGGCCGGCCCGCAGTGAGCCGCCCGCCGCGGCGAGGCGCTCGGTCAGGCCCTTCAGGCCGGTGCCTCCGGTACCGCCGGCCCAGCGGGACGCGGCGGGGACGGCCGAGGGGGCCGGCGATGCCGCCTCGGTCGCCCCGGCGGCCGGCGGGCGGGCCGCCCCTGTCCCGTCGTCCGTGACCGTCAGGCGCACCCGCTCCGCGGTGCCGTCGACGCTGATCTCGCAGCGGGTCGCGCCGCTGTGCCGGACTGCGTTGGTGACCGCCTCCCGCACCACCCACCCCAGCAGGGCCTCGGTCCGCGACGACAGCGGAACGCCCGACCGGCCGACGACCGCCTCGATGCCGGCGGCGGCCAGGGCCGAGCGGGCCCGGTCCAGCTCCGTGGACAGGCTGCCCTCGCGGTACCCGGTGACCGCCTCGCGGATCTCCGTGAGCGCCTGACGGCCCACCGACTCGATGTCCGTCACCTGCGTCAGCGCCGCCTCCAGATCCCGGTGGGCCAGACGCCGGGCGGCCTCCGACTTCACGACGATCACCGACAGCGTGTGACCGAGCAGGTCGTGCAGGTCGCGGGAGAAGCGCAGCCGCTCCCGCTCCACCGCGCGGCGGGCCAACTCCTCGCGCGCCGCCCGCAGCTCCCGCACCGCCTCCGACAGGCTCAGCAGCGCGGCCGTCACCATCGTCGACACGAAGGTGGCGTAGGCGATGTTGATGCCGTCCCAGCCGTCGTGGACAGCGGCGACGCCGCCCGCGACCAGGCTCAGCGCGATGCCGCTGCCGCCGAGCCACCGGCCGCGCAGGGTGGCCCCCGCCGCCAGGCCCAGCAGCGGGAAGAACAGCAGCCAGGAGCCGCCGTACCCGAGCGCCAGCCCGCACGTCACCGCGGCCATCAGGGCCAGCGCCCACCGCGTCGAGGCCGCCTCGCGCTTCTCCTTGCAGAAGGCGCGGAACGCCACGTGGATGTAGAGCGAGTTGAAGACGAGCAGACCGGCGATGCCGATCCACGGATTGGGCGTCCTGCCCTGGAATATGTTGGAGAAGGCGCCCATGCCCATCAGCAGCCAGGGCAGCAGGGTGAAACCGCTGGGCGGCGGTCCCGGCTCCTCCAGCGGCTCCCCGGTCTTCCGGGCCTGACGCACCCGCGCTCTGAACCGCTCCCTGTCCCGCCCCCGTCCCTCGGCCGCCGACAGCCCGGCGTCCCGGCGGCACGAGTCCTTTCGCCACCACGTCATGTCCGTGACCCCCCGTTCAGACCATCCCCACGCCGCCGCGGCACGGCACCGAGGCGGAAGGCCGGGCCGGTGCCGGCCGTCGTCACGAACACGACGGTACGCGGGCGGGGTGCCCGGGAGGCAGAGGCGCTTGTACGGTCCCGGGCAGGACAATTGTCACGGCCGGCAGCCCGCCCCGGCGCCTCCGCACGGCTCGCCGACCGCGGTCACCGGGGCGCCGCAGCCGGGAACGGCACCCGGCCGTGACGACGCCTCGCCGGGATCGGCACCCGGCCGTGACGACGCCTCGCCGGGATCGGCACCCGGCCGTGACGGTCCCTCGCGGGCCGGGCCCTCGCCCGGGCAGCCGGGGGAGGGCCCGGCCGCCGGGGCTGGTCCCTCGCCGGGTCGGCCGGAACACGTCCCCCGCCCGGCGCGTCCGGCCGTTCCCGGCGGTGTCCGGTCGTCCCCTCCCCGTCCCCGTCCGTGATCAGGAGCCACATGCCCATCGACGCCGCCCAGGCCCTCTCCGCCGCCCCCAGGACCGGCGAGATCACCTGGGACCGCAAGGACGTCCAGCTCTACCACCTGGGCATCGGCGCCGGCGTCCCCGCGACCGGCCCCGGCGAACTGCGCTACACGCTGGAGGACCGGCTGCACGTCCTGCCGAGCTTCGCCACCGTCGCCGGCGGCGGCCCGCCCGGCGTGATCAGCGGACTGTCCCTGCCCGGCGTCGACGTCGACCTCGCCCGCGTCCTGCACGGCGGCCAGTCGCTGACCGTGCACCGCCCCCTTCCCGCGCGGGGCACCGCGACCACCACCGACCGCATCACCGCCGTGTACGACAAGGGCACCGCGGCTCTCCTCGTCCTGCGCACCGACGCCGCCGACGCCGACGGGCCGCTGTGGACCGCCGAGGCCGAAATCTTCGTCCGGGGGGAGGGCGGCTGGGGCGGCGACCGCGGCCCCTCGACCCGTTCGGAGCCGCCCGCCGGCGCACCGGACACCGTCACCGAACGGCCGACCCGCGAGGACCAGGCTCTCCTGTACCGCCTCAGTGGCGACGCCAACCCCCTGCACGCCGACCCCGCCTTCGCCCGGCGTGCCGGCTTCGAGCGGCCCATCCTGCACGGCCTGTGCACCTACGGCATGACGCTCAAGGCCGTCGTGGAGACGCAGCTCGACGAAGACGTGACCCGCGTACGCTCCTGGGCCGCCCGCTTCGACGGGGTGGTGTACCCGGGGGAGACCCTGCGCCTGCGCATGTGGCGGCAGCGGGGCGAAGGCGGGAGCGGGAGGGGGAGCGCGAGCGCGGTACGGGTGGCCGCGACCGCGGTCGAGCGAGCGGACGCCCCCGTGCTGACCGGCGTCGTCGCACTTCCCTGAACCCGTCCGGCACCGCTGCGTGCGGTGAGCCTCCCGGTACGGCACCGGGTGACGCCTTGTCCGGCCTTCCGCGCACGAGCACGGCACACGGAAAGGCCCCGTCCCTCCCGCTGGGAAGGACGGGGCCGTCGTCACGGACGTACCGTCAGGCAGCCGCTTCGGATTCCTCGGCCGCCGGCTTGCGGTGGCGGCCCCGCGGGGCCGCCTCGCCGTCCTTGGCGGAGACCGGGCCACGGTGCTTGCCGTGCCCCCGGGCCTCCTGGAAGCCCTGGACCTCGGCCTCGAACGGCTGGGTCGTACTGGCGTCGCTCATCGGCAGAATTCACCCCGTCAACCATGATCTTTCGTACAGCCGGGTGAGTCTAACCGGCACACCTCGGGCCAAATCCAGGCGGCCACGCCCATCGGCACGACTTCGTTACCTGCCTGCCGTACGGCTCGTCAGCGGCGCCTGCTGCAGGGGGACGGGGCGCGGCGCGCCGGGCGCCCCCGACGCCGGTTCCGGCAGGTCGTACGCACCGTCCGCCGGTGGCGAGGACGGCGCCTCCCGCCCCGGGGGCAGGGCCGGCGGCCCCGACGGCCGCGGCACGAACGCGGCCCGCGACGCACCCGAGCGCGCCCCCTCCAGGAAGAGGGTCAGGCCCGAACCCAGCGAACCGGTGCCGCTGCCCGTCGCGTGCGACTGCGCGCCCGGCCAGGACTCCTCGCCCGGCCGCGAGGTCCGCCGCACCTCGACCCACCGCGCGCCTTCGAGCGCCGCACCGGCCCCGTCCCGCACCCGGCGCGGTCCCCGCGCCGCCGTGTCCGGCCCGCTCCGCACCCAGCGCGCCTCTCCCGAGGCCGCGTCGGCCTGGTCCGGCACCCACCGCGGCGGCCTGCCGGCGTCCAGGTCCCGGTCCGGCACCCGACGCGGTGCGTTCGCCGTCTCCTTCACCTCATCCGGCAGCCGGGCCGCCTCGTCGAAGGCCGGGTTGGGGCCGTCCGGCACCCAACGCGGCACGTCCCCGTCCCGATGGGCCTCGCCCGGCGTCGAGCGCGCCTCGTCACAGGCCACGTCCGCTCCGTCCGGCACCCACCGCGGCGTGCCCGTGGCCTGGTCCGCGTGGTCCGCCTGGTCCGGCGTCCAGCGTGCCTCGCCGGAAACCCGGCTCCCTCCGTCCCGCACCCACCGCGGCGCGTCCGCGGCCTGGTTCGCCTCGTCCGGCACCCGGCGCGTTTCGCCGACCGCCGCGTTCGCCCCGCCGCCGGATCCCCACCGCGGCTCGTCCGCGTCCTCGCTCGCCCCGCCCGGCACCACCGCCCGCGCCCGCCGCGCGGCCTCCTGCAGCGGCGCCGCCCAGTGCGCCACCCCGCACGGCACCGACGCCGTGGCGTACGGCAGACGGAGCGCACCGTCCGCCGTCCACAGCCCGGCCCCGGCCAGCCAGCCCTCCGGCGCCGGAAGGTGGCACACCTGCCGCTCCGCGGGACGCCACACCCCGACCCAGCTGCCGAGCGCGCCGTCGATGCGCAGCGCCACCCCGCACTGCTCCGGCGTCAGCATCTGCCCCGGCTGGATCGCGAACGGGGTGACCACGCAGTCGGGCAGCCGCAGGCATGCGGGGAACCGCACCGGCAGGGTGCTGCCCAGCACGCCCCAGCCCAACCGTTCCTGCCCGGGCGACGCCGCGTCGGAGCTGACGAGCAGCAGCCCGCTGTCCGGGTCCGCCAGGAGCAGCCGGTCGTCGCTGTCGGCGGCGATCTGCAGCAGCAGCGACACCTCGCCCCCGCGCTCCAGGTCGACCACCACCGCCTTGGTCCGCCCGCCGGTCTCCCGGTCCAGGGCCAGCATCCGGCCCTGCCGGTCCAGCCAGGCCCCGCCCGAGCAGCGCCCCGGCACCTCGGCCAGCAGCTCCGGCCCGAAGCCGCCGCCCGCCACCCGCCACACCGCGGTGGAGCGCCCGCCCACGGCGAGCGCGTACGCCCGTCCGCCGCCCGGCACCGGGGGCAGCAGCCGCAGCCGGGTGCCCTCGGGGCACTCGATCGCGCCGAGCGCCAGCTCACCGGTGCCGGGACCGGTCGGGTACAGCAGGGAGAAGGCGTGCCGGCCCGCCACCAGCCGGCGGATGAGGACCCGCCCGTCGCCCATGGGCTGCACCTCCGTGCCGGGCTCCTCGGGCCGGCCGCCGGGCAGTGGCACCGCGTACGGCTCGGGGCCGTCCAGCGTCCAGCGCTCCGGGTACAGCGCGTCGTCCCCGCCCGTGAGGCGGGCGGCGTAGGCGCCGTCCACGGTGATCACGCAGCCTGACTGCGACGCACCGCCGTGCTCGTGACCCGCCGTCGGCGGCGGGGCCACCCCTTGGTCGAACGCGGGCGGAAGCTTGGCAGACGCACAGGCCGTCATCGTTCGGTCACCTCCGGCGACGAACGGTAGTTTTCGTACGCACAGACGTGGCAGCGGCTGGCGGTGGCTTCACACATAAGGGTGCCAGCAGCGGGATTCGCCTGAGGAAACGGGGCGGGATGTGCTGGCCGCCGTCCGCCGGGGCCCTCCCGCGCCGGGAGCTGCCGTCTTCCGCGGGGCGGCCCCGCCCGCGCACGGCGGCCGCCGCGGCCGCCGCCCGGCCCCACGCGACGGCACCGGTTCAGCCGTGCGAAACAGCCAGGTAGCCTTGCACTCGTGCCCCGTCTGTCTGAAGTCATCGCCGCCCTGGAAAGCCTGTGGCCGGCCGAACGGGCCGAGTCCTGGGACGCGGTCGGCACCGTCGTGGGCGACCCCGGCCAGGACGTCACCCGGGTCCTGTTCGCCGTCGACCCGGTGCAGGAGATCGTCGACGAGGCCGTGAAGCTGGGCGCCGACCTGCTGGTCACCCACCACCCGCTCTACCTGCGCGGGACGACCACGGTCGCGGCCTCCACCTTCAAGGGCCGCGTGGTGCACACGCTCATCAAGAACGACATCGCCCTGCACGTCGCCCACACCAACGCCGACCAGGCCGACCCCGGCGTCAGCGACGCCCTCGCCGGCGCGCTGGACCTGAGGGTCGTCGGCCCCCTGGTCGCCGACCCCGGCGACCCCGCCGGCCGCCGCGGCCTCGGCCGGGTGTGCGAACTGGACCACCCGCTGACCGTCCGGGAGCTGGCCGCCCGCGCCGCCGAGCGGCTGCCCGCCACCGCGCAGGGCATCCGCGTCGCGGGCGACCCGGACGCCGTCGTCCGCAGGATCGCCGTCAGCGGCGGCTCCGGCGACAGCCTCTTCGACGCCGTACGAGCGGCGGGCGCCGACGCGTACCTCACCGCGGACCTGCGCCACCATCCGGCGTCCGAGTTCACGGCCGACCGCGCCCACAGCCCCCTCGCGCTGCTCGACGCGGCGCACTGGGCCACCGAGTGGCCCTGGTGCGAGCTGGCGGCAGCCCAGCTCGACGAGATCTCCGACCGGCACGGCTGGGGCCTACGCGTCCACGTCTCCACGACGGTCACCGATCCCTGGACCGCCCACGCGGCGTCCGCCCCCAAACCCGCCACCGAAACCCTGGGAGCCCCCAACTGAACGCCGCGCCCGCCGACCAGATCCGACTCCTCGACGTCCAGGCCCTCGACGTCCGCCTGCAGCAGCTCGCGCACAAGCGGAGGTCCCTCCCCGAGCACGCCGAGATCGAGTCGCTGACCAAGGACCTCGCGCAGCTGCGCGACCTCCTGGTGGCCGCGCAGACCGAGGAGAGCGACTGCTCCCGCGAGCAGACCAAGGCCGAGCAGGACGTGGACCAGGTGCGCCAGCGCGCCACCCGCGACCAGCAGCGCCTCGACTCGGGCGCGGTCACCTCGCCGAAGGACCTGGCGAACCTGCAGCACGAGATCACCTCCCTCGCCAAGCGGCAGGGCGACCTGGAGGACGTCGTCCTGGAGGTCATGGAGCGCCGCGAGTCCGCGCAGGAGCGGGTGGCCGAGCTGACCGAGCGCGTCGGCTCCGTCCAGGCGAAGATCGACGACGCGACCGGGCGCCGGGACGCCGCCTTCGAGGAGATCGACGGCGAGGCCGCCTCGGTGACGAAGGAGCGCGAGGTCGTCGCCGCCTCCGTCCCCGCCGACCTGCTCAAGCTCTACGACAAGCTGCGCGAGCAGCAGGGCGGCATCGGCGCCGCCAAGCTCCTCCAGCGCACCTGCCAGGGCTGCCGCCAGGAACTCGCCATCACCGAGCTCAACGAGATCCGCTCGGCCGCGCCCGGCACGGTCGTGCGCTGCGAGAACTGCCGCCGCATCCTGGTGCGCACCGCCGAGTCCGGCCTGTAGGGCAGTAAGGGGCGGACGCCGTGCGGGAGTTCATCGTCGAGGCCGACGGCGGGTCGCGGGGCAACCCGGGGCCCGCCGGCTACGGGGCGGTCGTCACCGACGCGGCGACGGGGGAGACCCTCGCCGAGGCCGCGGAGTACCTGGGCGTCGCGACCAACAACGTGGCCGAGTACCGGGGCCTGCTGGCCGGCCTGCGCGCCGCGCACGCGCTGGACCCGGCGGCCGCGGTCCACGTCCGCATGGACTCCAAGCTGGTCGTCGAGCAGATGACGGGCCGCTGGAAGATCAAGCACCCCGACCTCAAGCCGCTCGCGGCCGAGGCGGCCCGGGTGTTCCCGCCCGGGCGGGTGACGTACGAGTGGATCCCGCGCGAGCGGAACAAGCGGGCGGACCGCCTGGCCAACGAGGCGATGGACGCGGGCGGGCGCGGCGAACGGTGGTCGCCCCCGCAGGACGCGACCGCGCCGGCGGGCCCGGACGGGGCCGCGTCGGGGGCGGATGCTCTTTCCCCGGCTTCCGCTTCCCCGCCGGGAGCGGGCGCCGGCCGGAGCGCGGAACCCGGCTCCGGGGGCGTCGCGCGTGCCACCGGAGGGGACCCGGAGGCGCCCGCCGGTGCGGGCGTCGGTGCCGGGGATCGTGTCGGGGCCGGGGCCGGGGCCGGGACCGATGAGCCTGCCGGTGCCGGCCGTCGTCCGGGCACGGCCGCGTCCTCCGGTACCGGTCGTCCTCCGGGCACGGCCGCGTCCTCCGGTGCCGTCCCGTCGGCCGATGCTGCCGCATCCGCACCGGCTGCCACGCCGGGCGAGGACACGGGCGCCGGGGCCGACGCGCGGGCGGCGCGCGTGGTCGCCACGCCCGGCTGGGCCCCCGCGGACCTCGGGGCGCCCGCCACCTTCGTCCTCCTGCGGCACGGTGAGACCCCGCTGACCCCGCAGAAGCGGTTCTCCGGCAGCGGCGGCACCGACCCGTCCCTCTCCGCCGTGGGCCGCGAGCAGGCCCAGCGGGTCGCGGCGGCGCTCGCGCGACGCGGCACGATCCAGGCCGTCGTCTCGTCCCCGCTCGCCCGCGCCCGCGAGACCGCGGACATCGTCGCCGCCCGCCTCGGGCTCGACGTCACGGTCGACGACGGCCTGCGCGAGACCGACTTCGGTGCCTGGGAGGGGCTCACCTTCGGCGAGGTGAGCGAGCGGTACCCGGACGACCTCACCGCCTGGCTGGCCTCCCCCGACGCCGAACCGACCGGAGGCGGCGAGAGCTTCGCGGCCACCGGCGCCCGGATCGCCGCCACCCGCGACAAACTGGTCGCGGCCCACGCGGGCCGCACGGTGCTGATCGTCACCCACGTCACGCCCATCAAGACGTTCGTCCGCCTCGCCCTCGGCGCGCCGCCGGAGTCGCTGTTCCGCATGGAGCTGTCGGCGGCCTCGCTGTCGGCGGTGGCGTACTACAGCGACGGCAACGCCAGCGTCCGGCTGCTCAACGACACGTCGCACCTCAGGTGAGGGACGGGACGCCGCGGCGCTCGCCGCGAGACGGGGCGCGGCGTGCCGTCAGGCGGGGGGACCCGTGGCGCCGCGTGCCGTCAGGCGTATGCGGGACGCCGGGACGCCGCGTGCCGTCAGGCGTATGCGGGACGCCGGGGCGCCGCGTGCCGTCGGGCGATATGCGGGACGCCGGGACGCCGGGACGTCGCGTGCCCTGAGGTGACCGCCCCGGCCGGCGCGGGGCCGTGCCCTGCCTGACGTCCGGTCAGGCGGGGCGCTGCCCGAGCGCCGCCGCCTCCCGTGCGAGGGACTCGATCCGGCCCCAGTCGCCGGCGGCGACGGCGTCCGGCGGAACCATCCACGTTCCGCCCACGCAGCCGACGTTGGGCAGGGCCAGGTACTCCGGGGCGTCCGCCGGGCCGATGCCCCCGGTCGGGCAGAAACGGGCGCGGGGCAGCGGCCCGGCCAGCGACCTCAGACAGGCGGTACCGCCCGCCGCCCGGGCGGGGAAGAACTTCATCTCGGACACGCCCCGCTCCAGCAGCGCCATGACCTCCGAGGCGGTCGACACCCCCGGCAGGAACGGCAACCCGGACGCCCGCATCGCCGCCAGCAGCCGGTCGGTCCAGCCGGGGCTCACCAGGAACCGCGCCCCGGCGTCCCCGCACGCCGTCACCTGCGCCGGGTCGAGGACGGTACCCGCGCCGACCACCGCGTCCGGCACCGCACCGGCGATCGCCCGGACGGCGTCCAGCGCGGCGGGCGTCCGCAGGGTGACCTCGACGGCGGGCAATCCGCCGGCCACCAGGGCGCGCGCCAGCGGCACGGCGTCGGCGGCGTCGTCGAGGACGACGACCGGAACGACGGGTGCGAGCTCCAGGACGGAGCGGACCGGGGCGGGCGGGCAGGACGGCGGCGGTGAGGTCATGGCCTCATCGTGCCGAGGGGGTGCGCCACGCGCAAAGATCGTTGCGCGTGCTGCAACGACAGGCTGGCGCGGACCGACGGCGTCAGTGGATCTCGGTCACCACCACGTCGAGCGCCCACGGCCGGCCCGCCTTCGCGGGCGGTTCCGCCTCCACCACGTGGCCGAGGTCGCGCAGCGCCTCCACCAGCTCGGCGGGATCCGCGGGAGCCGCACCCTCGGTCAGCAGGGCGCGCACGATCCGCCCCTTCGTCGCCTTGTTGAAGTGGCTGACCACCGATCGCTTCTCCACGCCGTCCACGACCTGTGCGTGCAGCACCCGCACGGTCGCCGTCCGGGACGCGAGCTCGCCCTTCGGCCGCCACGCGGTCGCGTACGCGGAGGACCGCAGGTCCAGCACCAGGCCGTCGCCCGCGGCCTCCGGCAGCACCGAGGCCATGGGGGTGCGCCAGTACGCCCCCAGCGCACCGAGCCCGGGCAGCTTCACGCCCATCGAACACCGGTAGGAGGGGATCCGGTCGGTCACCCGGACCGCGCCCCACAGCCCCGAGAAGACCAGCAGGGAACGCACGGCGCGCCTCCTGGCGGCCGCGTCGAGGGAGGCCAGGCCCAGGGCGTCGTACAGCACGCCGGTGTAGATCTCCCCGGCGGGCCGCGTCCCCGCGGTGTGCAGCCCCGCGTTCTTGGCGACCTCGCCGCGCAGCCCCTCACTCAGCCCGAGCACCTCGCGCGCCTTGTCCTCGTCGCCGGCGCACAGGTCCACCAGCTCGCCGAGGACGGCCTGCCTGGCGGCCGTCAGCCCGGGCAGCGACAGCGACTCCAGCTCCAGCGCGGCACCGCGGCCGGAAGCGGCCTTGCCTTCGGACGGCGGCAGCAGGACAAGCACACGTACTCCTTCGGTAGAGCTCGCCTGTCAGGGTACGGCGTGGGTCAGCACCGTCCGGCTCGGTGCCGTGGAGCAGGGCGGGCCGAAGCCCGTGCCCGTGAAGTGACCGCCGGCTCCAGGACAGGACCGTGCAGCCGGGTCAGGAAGGTGAGCGCGCGGCGCAGCCGGGTGCGTGGGGTGCACGCCCGTGCACTGCCGGCGCGCGGCGAGGCCGCCGGTACCTCTCGCGCGGCGTCCGCCCGCTCTGTCCGTCCCTGCCCGACAACACGTGCCGTGCCCCTTCGGTCGCCCGGCAGCGGTGAGACGATGTCACCGGAGCGAGGGGCTACAGCGGTCCCTGTCCCGCGGTGACCAGGGCACGGACGAGCCCGTCGGCGTCTTCGGCGTGGAAACGGACCACGCGCACCTCACGGGGGTGCCCGAAGAAGGACAGATGCGTGACCGGCCCGGTCAGCTCCACCGTCACGGTCGTCTGCGAGCCGACGGCGAGACGGTGGCGCGGAAGAGCGCGGCCAGCTCCGGTGAGACCGGGCCCTCGGCGACCGTCCTGCCCTCCGACTCCAGCAACGCCCGCAGCCGCGCCCGCCGCTCGCGGATCGCCTCCTCCTGCCGCGCCAGGTCCTCGTCCAGCTCCGTCAGCACCTCGGCGAGGTCCTTGCCGGCCTCGTCCGCGAGCACGTCCCGCACCTCGGCGAGCCCCAGCCCCAGCTCGGTCAGCCGCCTGATCCGGGCGAGCACGACGGCGTGCCGCAGGGTGTAGTCCCGGTACCCGTTGCCCAGCCGCTCCGGCTCCGGCAGCAGTCCCAGGTGGTGGTAGTGCCGCACCGCCCGGGTGGTGACACCGACGGCCGCGGCGAGTTCTCCGATCCGCATGGCCTCAGTAGAAACGTTGACGCCGCGACAGGGTCAAGCGAGCGTCGTGCCGCCCGACCGCGGGCGCCTTCTGTGCCACGATCGAGGGAACGGTTCCCGATCCCACGGACAGGTGATCATCCGATGGCCCAGTCTGGCGAGCGACCGAAGGAGGGGCGTGACGTGACCGCCATGGCCCATGAGCCGATCTCGCAGGCGGACGTCCTGCTGGAGGGGTTCCTCGCCCTGGACACCCCGGAGGGTTTCCGGGCGGAGCTGATCGAAGGGGAGATCGTCGTGACGCCGCCGCCGGACGGGGACCACGAGGACTACATCAATCTGATCATGAAGCAGGTGATCAGGCGTTCCCGCACCGACATGGACTTCTCCGGGAACAAAGGCCTGAAGCTGAGGAGCGGCGGAGCCTGCCCGAAGAACCACGTCATTCCGGACGGCACCTTCGCGCCCACGGCGCTGCGTCTCTACCGGGGAGCCGGCCCCTGGATGCCGTGCGACGGCGTCGCCATGGTCGTGGAGGTCACCTCCACCAAGCCGCAGGCGGACCGCGAGGCCAAGCGGCGCTGCTACGCCCGCGGTGGCATCCCCCTGTACCTCCTCGTCGACCGCGAAACCTCCTCGATCACACTGTTCGGCGACCCGGAGCAGGACGAGTACCGGGAGCGCCGCACCCGCCCCCTGGGCAAGCCCATCGCCCTGCCCGAGCCCTTCGCCTTCGACCTGGACACCGCCGACTTCCTCTGATCCCCTGGGAGCCGGGGGTGGGGCGAGGTGAGGAGCGTACGGGAGCAGGCCCGCTGGACCAGGGCGCGACTGGGGCGGTGCGGCCCCGCGCTGGACCTGCTCACCGCCCGCTTCGACCGGCACGAGTACGCTCCCCACGCGCACGACGAGTACACGGTCGGAGTCACCGTGGGCGGCCTCGAGGTCATCGCCTACCGCGGCGCACGCATCGTGTCCGGCCCCGGCTCGATCGTCGTCCTGGAACCGGGCGAGATGCACACAGGCGGCCCCGCCGCCCCCGAGGGCTACGCGTACCGCGCCCTCTACGCCACCCCCGCCCTCCTCGCCGACGGCACCGCGGCCACCGGTCTCCCGCACTTCCCCGAACCCGTCCTGCACGACCCGGAACTGGCCGCCGCCCTGCGCCGCACGCACACCGACCTCAGCGCCCACCCCGACCCGCTGGAGGCGGAGTCGCGCCTGCCCTGGCTGCTCGCCGCCCTCGCCCGCCGCCACTCCACCTCCCGCGCCGGCGACGACACCGTCCCCGGCGCCGGAGTCGTCGCCCTCGCCGTCCGCGACCGCCTCGCCGACGAACTCCTCGCCCCGCCCTCCCTGGCCGACCTGGCCGCCGACCTCGGCCTCTCCCGCTACCAGCTGCTCCGCGCGTTCCGTAAGACGATGGGCGTGCCGCCGTACGCGTGGCTCGCCCAGTACCGGGTGACCCGAGCCCGCGCCCTCCTGGACGCCGGACTGCGGCCGGCGGAAGCGGCCGCCCTCGTCGGCTTCGCCGACCAGGCGCACCTCACCCGCTGGTTCCGCCGCGTGCTGGGGGTGAGCCCCGCGGTGTACCGCAACAGCGTTCAAGACGCCGCACGCTGAGCCGGTCGACACTCACCGCATGACTGCACGCGGCTGGTTCCTGTTCTCCCTGATGGGAGTGGTCTGGGGCATCCCCTATCTCATGATCAAAGTAGCGGTGGACGAGGTGTCCCCGTCGGCGGTGGTGTTCACCCGCTGCGCCGTCGGCGCGCTCCTCCTGCTTCCCTTCGCCCTGCGCCGAGCCGGTCTCGCCCGGAACCTGCGGACGCACTGGAAGCCGATGCTGGCGTTCGCGGTCATCGAGATCGTCGGCCCCTGGTACACCCTGACCGACGCCGAACGTCACCTCTCCAGCTCCACGGCCGGCCTGCTGATCGCGGGCGTACCGATCGTCGGCGTCCTGCTGTCCCGCTCCTTCGGCAGGGCTGAGTCGCTGGGCGCCCGCCGGATCACGGGCCTCGCCCTCGGACTCGGCGGCGTGGGCGTCCTCACCGTCCCGCACCTGACCGGCGGTGACGCCCTCTCCCTCGCGGAGGTCCTGGTCACGGTCGTCGGTTACGCGACGGCCCCGCTGATCGCCGACCGCCACCTCAAGGACGTCCCGACGCTGCACCTGATCACGCCCTGCCTGGCCCTGGCCGCCCTCGTCTACGCCCCCGCGGCGGCCGCGACCCGCCCGGCGGACCTGCCCACGCCCGAGACCCTCGCCGCCCTGGCCGCCCTCGGAGTCGTCTGCACGGCCGTGGCCTTCGTCGCCTTCCTGGAACTGATCAAGGAAGCCGGCCCGGTCCGCGCCTCCGTGATCACCTACGTCAATCCGGCGATCGCGGTGGCGGCCGGCGCGCTCTTCCTGGACGAGGCCCTGACCGCCACGGTCCTGGCCGCCTTCGTCCTGATCCTCACCGGGTCGGTCCTGGCCAACGCGAGGGAACGGAAGACCGCCCCCCGGCGGGTACCATGGTCGGCACGGCAGACGAGCCGGGCGGACGGCCGCGTGGAGTCCCTCACAGGACTCCCCGAGGAACGTCCGGGCTCCACAGGGCAGGGTGGTGGCTAACGGCCACCCGGGGTGACCCGCGGGACAGTGCCACAGAAAACAGACCGCCGGGGACCCACGGTCCTCGGTAAGGGTGAAACGGTGGTGTAAGAGACCACCAGTGCCCAGGGTGACCTGGGCAGCTAGGTAAACCCCACCCGGAGCAAGGTCAAAAGGAAGCACTCCGGTGCTTCTGCGCGGACGTTGGAGGGCTGCCCGCCCGAGTCCGCGGGTAGACCGCACGAGGCCGGCGGCAACGCCGGTCCTAGATGGATGGCCGTCGCCGGCGGGCCCGCGAGGGCCCGCCGGGACAGAACCCGGCGTACAGCCCGACTCGTCTGCCGCCACCTGCCGCGTTGCCTGGGCAAGGGCCTCTGACCGGGGCCGGTGACCGGTTGGTGACCGGTGCGTCCCGCATCCGGCCACGACGGGTGCTGCGTGACCGGCCCGGTGTGCGGCGCCGGACGTACGATGGGCACAGAATCGCTGTACGCGAGCCGCTGTTTGTGAAACAGCGAAAGGTCGAACCTCTCCCATCGACTGAGGCCGGTTCGTGCGACCTGCCGGGCACGCGGGCATGACCTCGACAGATGACGACGAAAGCCGTGCATCCCTCGCCGTGATCAGCCGTGATCAGCCGTGATCAGCCGTGATCACGGGAGCCGCGCACCGGGATCCGGCCTCATCACGCACCGCACACCGCGAGGATTTGCCGATGTCGAACCGCCTGTTCAGTGATCGCGCAGATGCCGGCCGGGTCCTCGCCAAGCTCCTGGAACGCTACCGCGGCGATCCCGATGTGATCGTGCTGGGCCTGCCGCCCGGCGGCGTTCCGGTGGCGTACGAGGTCGCCGCGGCCGTGGGTGCCCCACTCGATGTCTTCCCGGTCCGCAAGATCGGCGTGCCCGGTCAGGAGGACGTGGCGATGGGAGCCATCGCGGACGGCGGAGTGGTGGTGCTCAACGAGGACGTCGTCCGCGGCCTGGGCATCCTGCCGGGCACGCTGCGCAGCGCGGTCGAGCGGGAGGCCCGGGAGCTGCTGCGCCAGGAGGACACCTACCGGGAGGGGCGGCCCGCGCCCGAACTGGAGGGCTGCACGGTGATCCTGGCCGACGACGGCCTTGCCACCGGGGCCGGCATGCGCGCCGCGCTCCAGGCCCTGCGCCGCCACCGGCCGGCGCGGATCGTCGTCGCGGTGCCCGCCGCCGCCGAGTCGACCTGCCGCGAGCTGGCCGACATGGCCGACGACTTGGTGTGCGCCACCACCCCGTCGCCGTTCTTCGCCGTCGCCGCGTCCTACTGGGACTTCCACCAGATCACGGACGAGGACGTGCGGAAGCTGCTGCGCCGGGCGGCGGACAGGCCCGCGGAGCCGGCCGAGGAGGAGGTGAGCGAGGTCGCTCTCATCAGTGCCGAGGCGTTCCCTGTCGAGAACGGCGTGCCCAGCGACGAGGCACTGTTCGACCTGGTGGGCGACGCGCACTTCGTGCTGATCGGCGAGGCCTCACACGGCACGCACGACTTCTACCAGGCGCGCGCCCGCATGACGCAGCGGCTGATCGAGGAGAAGGGCTTCTGCGCGGTCGCGGCCGAGGCCGACTGGCCCGACGCCTACCGGGTCAACCGCTACGTCCGGGACGTCAGCGACGATGTCACGGCCGAGGAGTCACTGCGCGGCTTTCGGCGGTTCCCCACCTGGATGTGGCGGAACACCGCGGTGCTGGACTTCGTGGGATGGCTGCGGGAACGCAACGACCGGGTCTCCGGCGGCGAGCGCGCGAAAGCGGGCTTCTACGGTCTCGACCTGTACAGCCTGTACCGCTCGATCGAGGAAGTCATCAGCTACCTGGACCGCGTCGATCCGGAGGCGGCGAAGCGGGCCCGCGAGCGCTACGCCTGCTTCGATCACTACGACACCGACGGCGATGCGCAGGCCTGGGGGTTCGAGGCCGCCTTCGGAGCGGGTGAGACCTGCGAGCGGCAGGTCGTGGACCAACTCGTCGAGCTGGAGCGCCATGCGGTGCAATACGCACGACGGGACGGACTGCTCGCCGAGGACGAGCAGTTCTACGCCGAACAGAACGCGCGCACGGTCAAGAACGCGGCCGAGTACTACCGGACGATGTTCGGCGGGCAGGTGTCGTCCTGGAATCTGCGTGACCGCCATATGGCCGAGACCCTCGAGGCGCTCGCCGAGCATCTCAGCCACCAGCGGAGCAGCCCGGCCAGGATCGTCGTGTGGGAGCACAACTCCCACCTCGGGGACGCCCGGGGCACGGAAGCCGCGCTCCGCGGCGAGCTCAACGTCGGCCAGTTGGTGCGGCAGGCGCACCCTGATGACTGCTGCCTGCTGGGCTTCACCACCTACACCGGCACGGTGACAGCCGCGGACGACTGGGGAGGGCCGGTCGTGCGCAAGGCGGTGCGCCCGGCACTCGTCGACAGCGTCGAGGACACGTTCCACCAGGTCGGCGAGGAGGAGTTCCTGCTTCCGTTCAACCGGACGCCCCTGGCCGCCGACGCGCTGCGCAAGGCGCGCCTCGAGCGGGCGATCGGCGTCATCTACCGGCCGGAGACCGAACGGCAGAGCCACTACTTCCGCGCGCGCATCTCCGACCAGTTCGACGGCGTCATCCACATCGACGAGACCCGGGCGGTCGAACCCCTGGAGCGCACGGCCGAGTGGCAGGGAGGCGAGGTCCCCGAGACCTACCCGTTCGCCGTATGACGGCTGCCGCCGTCCTCACGAGGCACCGGAGCCGCCCTCCCCGTGCCAGAGGCCCTGCACCCGGAACCAGACTCCGGCACCGAACACGGACTCCACTGCCGCAGGCAGTCCGACCGGCACCCGGACCACCCTCAGAGCTCCGCTGGGGTGCAGGTCGTAGGCGTAGCTGAGTTCGTTCGCCACATCTTCGTAGGAGACGTCCCAGATGGTGCGGTTGGTGTAACCGTCGGGATCCCCGACCTCTACGAGCTTGATGAAAACGGACATACGGGGACTATATGCCGGGGATCCGCGATCGCGCCCGTTGGGCGTTCCGGGTGGACACCGACCCCCTCGACCTGCTGGGGCGCATCGACGGACGCGGTGTCCGGGACGCGCACGGCGTCTGAGCGCGAGGCATCCGTCCCCGGGCGGTCCGTCACCCGGGGGCGGACGAGGATGGCCGCACTGCTCCCCGACCTGGCCGGCCTGCTCCCCGTTGCCGTGCTCGTCCGGGGGCGCCCTGACCACTTCCTCGGCCGTTCCGGCGTTCTCGGCGGCCTGGACCAGGTCCTCTGTGCCCGCGGGGAAGCCGACGTCCTGCAGTGCGTCCAGCACGTCCCCTACCTACGCTTGTGGAAGACCTGCTTCCTCCTCAGTTGTTGTCCCGCGCCACTTCCGTACCGCTCGTGCAACCCGTGCGTTACCGGCACCGTCGGCTGATGGCGACGTCGAGGCGTGCCGGGGATCCTGAATCCTGTGCCCGGCGGCCGAATCCAGGGGAGATCACATGCCCGGCAAGACCGAACGTGCCGCCCTGCGCGCTGCGGCTCAGGCCGCCGAGCAGATCCTGGCGCACGCCTCCGAGCAGGCGGAGCGGCAGTTCCCGCAGGACCCGTCCGCCCAGCGCGTCGCCGAGGTCGGGGCGCTCACCGGTGCGTTGAGGACCCTGCTGGAGGCGGTGCGCCCCTTCACCGAGGAAGAAGACGAAGAGGACGTGCCGTGAGCGGCGCTTACGGGCCCGCGTGGTCGACGGCGCCGGCAACCTCGCCGTTACCGACGTTCGACCTCACCAACGACGCGACGCAGGGGAACATCAGGCTCACCCAGGTCACCGACCCGCAGGGTCACCCGACGACTGGCGGACGCGGAAGGTCACTGTCCGGCTGAGCCACAACGGCCGGTGACACGGGCCAGGTGCCGGGTGAAGACCTCGCGGGTGTCCGGGGTCAGGGTCCGCAGCGCCACCAGGGCCGTGATCACCACGTCGCACAGCTCCGCCTGCACGTCCTCCCAGGTGTGGCTGGCGCCCTTGCGCGGGTTCTGGCCGGTGGCGCCGATCACCGCCTGGGCGGCTTCGCCGACCTCCTCCGACAGCTTCAGCATGCGCAGCAGCAGGCCTTCCTGGCCGCTGTGCGGCCGGGAGGTCTCCAGCCATGCCCACAGGGCGTCGATGGAGGTCCACACGTCCCCGGGTGCCGCTTCGGGCAGGTCCTGATCGCTCATGACCCCAGCGTGCCAGGCCCGTTCCCCTCCGACAGCGCTCTTTCTCCTCGGACGGTCTCCCGGGCCCCTACTCCTCGAACAGGGCCTCCTGCTCGCCCTGCTCGGTCCTCCTCAGGTGGCGGATCCGCCTGCCCACGACCAGGGCCGTCGCCGCGGCCACCGCCCCGAACGCCGCCGGGACCATCCAGCCCCGGTCGAGCGCGTGGCCCAGGGCGTGGTCCACGGAGAGCCGGCCCGGGCCCGTGACCGCGAGACCGGCCGACGTCAGGCCCAGGGAGGCCGCGTACTCGTAACCCCCGGCCTGGGCGAAGAAGCCGTTGGGCGCGTGCACCGCCGCCGCGCCCGCCATCGCGCCGGCTGCCGCCGCACCCGCCGCCGGGGTCGCCAGGCCCAGCGCGAGCAGCAGCCCGCCGCCGGTCTCCGCCAGGCCCGCCGCGGTCGCGCTCGCCTTCCCGGGCCGGTAGCCGATGGACTCCATGAACTGGCCGGTCCCCTCGATGCCGCCCCCGCCGAACCAGCCGAACAGCTTCTGGGCGCCGTGCGCCGCCAGCACCCCTCCGGTGCCCAGGCGGAGCAGCAGCAGGCCGATGTCGCGTCGGTCGTAACAGGTCACGGTGACTCCCAGGCAGACAGCAGGAACAACGTCCCCTCCGCGTTTCCACCGTCGCACCGCTCACACGCGGCGGCCCGCCCGCGAGGCCGTCCGGGTGGCGCGGCCCCGGGCGGGGTGCGACGCCGACGGTGACCACGACGCGGACCGCGAGCGGCCCGGAACGGGCGGGCGACGGCCGCGCCGGCGCTCAGGTCAGCGCCGGCTCCGGCGTCCCCCCGGCGTCCGGTCCCGGGACCGTCGCGGCCACGGCCGCCGCGGTCTGCCCGGCGTCTCCCGGATACCGCACCCCGATCCGCTCCCGTAGCGCGTCCAGCGTCCGCATCACCGCGAGGGTGCCGTCCAGCGGCACGAGCGGCGACTCCGTCTCACCCGCGCGCAGGGCCCGCATCACCTCCAGCGCCTCGTGCCGCAGGCTGGTGCGCGGTCCGTCGGCCGGGTCGGCGGCGAACTCCTCCGGGTCCCGGCCGTCGCGGTGCAGCACGAAGCGTTCCGGGTGGAAGAAGCCCGCCGGGACGTCGATGCGTCCCTTGGAACCGGTCACCGACGCCGTGGTGCCCGTGCCGCCCGTGATGGAGCAGTGCAGCGACGCCAGAGCGCCGCTGTCCCAGGAGAGCAGCGCGCCCGTCTGGAGGTCGACGCCCTCCGGGGAGAGCACGGCCCGCCCGGTCACGTCCGACGGCTCGCCGAGCAGCAACTGCGCGAACGACACCGGGTACACGCCGAGGTCGAGCAGCGCCCCGCCGCCCAGCGCCGGGTTCCGCAGCCGGTGCGCCGGCGGGAACGGCCCCTCGAGGCCGAAGTCGGCCTGAACGGTGCGCACCTCGCCGATCGCGCCGTCGTCCACGAGCGCCTTCAGCCGCCGTACCAGCGGGTTGCAGTACATCCACATGGCCTCCATCAGGAAGCGCCCGTGCCGCCGCGCCAGCCCGGCCAGCTCCTCCGCCTCCCGCAGGTTGAGCGTGAAGGGCTTCTCGCACAGCACGTGCCGCCCGGCCTCCAGGCACAGGCCCGCGGCGGCCCGGTGGGCCGAGTGCGGGGTGGCGACGTACACGACGTCGATGTCGCCGTCCCGCGCCAGCTGCTCCCAGCTGCCGTACGCGCGGGGAATGCCGAACCGCTCCGCGAACGCCGTCGCCGGCTCCGGCCGGCGCGAGGCCACCGCCACGACCTCCGCGTCCGGCAGGTCCACCAGGTCCGCGGTGAAGGCCGCCGCGATCCCACCGGTCGCCAGGATCCCCCAGCGCACCTTCTGCTCCGTCATCCCGGCCCCGCCCTCGCTCACGTGATCGTCGGCAATCCGTACGAGCTGAGAGCATAGGTGCGGACTGCTCGGAGAGGGAGGGACACATGTCCGAGGGTGGGGCATCGACACCGCGTGCGCCGGAGGTGGCCGTACCGGCGCAGAGGGCCGTACCGGGCACGGGGGTCTCCGGGCCGCCGGGGTCGGCGGCGCGGCGTGTGGGGCTCCTGGTCACCCTGGTCCTCGGCGGGCTGACCGCCACGCCGCCGCTGGCCATGGACATGTACCTCCCCTCCCTCCCCGAGGTCACCCGGTCCCTGCACGCGCCCGCCGCGACCGTCCAGCTCACCCTCACCGCCTGCCTGGCCGGCATGGCCCTCGGCCAGCTGGTCGTCGGGCCGATGAGCGACCGGTGGGGCCGCCGGCGGCCACTGCTGACCGGGCTCGCCGTCTACGTCGTCGCCACCGCCCTGTGCGCCTTCGCGCCCACCGTCGAACTCCTCGTCGCCTTCCGGCTGGCGCAGGGGCTCGCGGGCGCCGCCGGCATCGTCATCGCGCGGGCCGTCGTCCGCGACCTCTACGACGGCGTGGCCATGGCCCGCTTCTTCTCGACCCTCATGCTGATCTCCGGCGTGGCACCGATCGTGGCGCCGCTGATCGGCGGGCAGATCCTGCGGGTGACGGACTGGCGGGGCGTCTTCCTCGTTCTCACGGCCGTCGGTGTGCTGCTGGGCGGCATCGTCTGGGCCAGGCTCCCGGAGACCCTGCCCGCCGCCGAACGCCACAGCGGCGGCGTGGGGGAGGCCCTCGGCTCGATGCGCCGGCTGCTCGCCGACCGCGCCTTCACCGGCTACCTGCTCGCGGGCGGCTTCGCCTTCGCCGCGCTGTTCGCCTACATCTCCGCCTCGCCGTTCGTCATCCAGGAGATCTACGGCGCCTCCCCGCAGACGTTCAGCCTGCTGTTCGGGCTCAACTCGGTCGGGCTGGTCGTCGTCGGCCAGATCAATGGCAAGGTGCTGGTCGGGCGGGTGCGCCTGGACCGGGTACTGACCGCCGGTCTCACCGTGGTCGTCCTCGCCGCGGCGGTTCTGCTGCTGATGGCCACCGGCGTCCTCGGCACGGTCGGACTCGCACCCGTCGCCGCCGCGCTGTTCGTGCTGATGTCCGCGATGGGCGTCACCCTGCCGAACACCCAGGCCCTCGCCCTGATGCGCACCCGGCACGCCGCCGGCTCGGCGTCCGCCCTGCTCGGCACGACCCAGTTCCTGATCGGCGCGGTCGCCTCCCCGCTCGTCGGCATCGCCGGGGAGCACACCGCCGTCCCGATGGCCGTCGTCCAACTGGCCGCGGCACTGGTGGCACTGACGTGCTTCGTGGCACTGTGCCGGCCCTGGACCACACGCCGGACCACAGCGGGCGGGGGCACACCCTCGCCCGGCGAGACCGAGAGCCGGGGAGCGGAGAGCTGAGCGCACCGAGACTCCGCGGGGACGTGCCCGAGCGGGCCGGGCTCGACGCCGGCGAGCTGCGGCAGCTCGTCCACGCGGTCCACGACCTCGTCGACGGGGAGCGGCCCTGGGCGGCGGGCGCCGTCGTGGTCGCCGGGCGCGGCCCGGTGATCGCCGTCAGCGAGGCGGCGGGCTGGGCCGTCCGGTACGCGGGCCACGACCCGGAGACCGGCCGCGACGTCGAGCTGCCGCCCAGGGCTCGGGTGCCGATGAGCGTCGGCACGCCGTTCGACTTGGCGTCCTTGACCAAGCTGTTCACGGCGGTCGCCGCCGTGCAGCAGATCGAGCGGGGCACGCTCGGCATCGACGCGCGCGTCGGCGCGTACCTGCCGGAGTTCCGCGCGGCCGCCGAGCACGGCATCACCGTACGGCAGCTGCTCACCCACACCTCCGGGCTGCGTCCCGAGCTGCCGCTGTACGACTGCCCCGACGACGCGGCGCGGCTGGCGCTGCTGCGGGCCGAGCCGCCGGTGGGCGTGCCCGGCACGTACACCTACTCCGACCTCAACTTCCTGCTGCTGCAGCACGTCCTGGAGCGCATCACCGGCCGCCGCCTCGACGCGCTCGTGCACGACGGCATCACCCGCCCGCTGGGCATGACCGCGACCCGGTTCGGCCCGTGCCCGGGCGCCGCGGCGACGGAGGACCAGCGGCGGCCGTGGGCCAAGGCGGACCGGGGGATGCTGCGCGGAGAGGTCCACGACGAGAACGCGTGGGCGCTGGGCGGTGTGGCCGGGCACGCGGGGCTGTTCTCGACGGCGCCGGACCTCGCCGTCTTCTGCCGCGCGCTGCTCGCCGGGGGCGCCTACGGGCCGGCCCGCATCCTCGGTCCCGACTTCGTGGAGCTGCTGCTGAGGCCGCCCGGGCTGGGGTTCGCCGTGGACCAGACGTGGTTCATGGGGGAGCTGGCGGGGCGGGGTGCGGCGGGCCACACGGGGTTCACCGGCACGTCCCTGGTCCTGGATCCGGCGACGGACACGTTCCTGGTGCTGCTGGCCACGACGGTGCATCCCCGCCGGCGCGCCCCGGACAACGGGCCGCGGGCCGCCGCGGCGACCCGACTGGCGCGAGCCGTCCGCGACAGCTGAGCGGAACGCTCCGCCGCCGTTGCGTGGACGGTTGTGGGCGGGCGGGGCCGTGCCGGGGGGTGTCCGTCCTCGGACCGGCGCGGGTGCTGTGGGTGACGGGCGTACCGGGGGTTGACGCGCCGGCCGCTGCGGGCGGGCACCCCCCGGCGCGTCCCCTCCGGTCCGTGGACGGCCGCGGGTGCTGTGGGGTGCGCGCCGTCCGAGCGGGTGCCCGGTGTCTGGCGCGGGGCGTGGGCGGTTGTGGGTGGGCGGGGCCGTGCCGGGGGGTGTCCGTCCTCGGGCCGGCGCGGGTGCTGTGGGTGATGGGCGTGCCGGGGGTTGACGCGCCGGCCGCTGCGGGCGGGCACCCCCCCGGCGCGTCCCCTCCGGTCCGTGGACGGCCGCGGGGGCGTGGGGGCGTGCGATCGCCACGGTGGCGGGCCGGAAACGGGGCATGCGGCGCGTGGGAGCGCCGGCCCTGTGCTTCGGCACGTTCGCCGTTCGGCCGAGCCGTACGGTGGGCAGCCTCTTCGGGGCGGAGGTCGCGGGCCGGCCGGACTTCCCGCTGTGAGGTTTCCGAGGGCTCCCCGAGGTGGACGCGCACGTGAGCGGCGGGACGGGGTCGTACGGCCTTCCTCGAGCTGACGGCGTTGCTCCGACGAGGTGTACCCTCTCGGCCGAGGTCCCAGTCGACCGGCGCCGAGGTCCCAGTCGACCGGCGCAGGAGAGGACATGACCGACCACGCGCCCGCAGTCGCCCGCGCACGGAAGGGGCCGTGTCGGGGGGTGTGCGCCCGCAGCGGCCGGCGCGTCGACGCCGTGCGCTGGTCAAGACACGGCACTCGCGCCGGTCCGAGGACGGACACCCCCCGGCGCGGCCCCGACCCACCGCGGAGCCGCCCGCGCACGGCAGGGTGGTCCGCCTCGCCCGGTGGACCTGAGAAAATCGCAGGGTGAACGACCTGACGTCCCCGGCCGAGACCCTCCGTACCGCCCTCGCCGGTCTGCTCGACGGGCTGCCGCCCCGGCAGGCCGCGGGCGCGGTGGAGCGGCTGATCGCCAGCTACCGGGGGAGCACCCCGACCGACGCCCCGATCCTGCGCGACCGCGCCGACGTGGCCGCGTACGCCGCGTACCGCATGCCGGCGACGTTCGAGGCCGTGCGGTCCGCGCTGGAGGCGTTCGCGGACGCCGCCCCCGGCTGGGTCCCCGCCGGCCACGTGGACGTCGGCGGCGGCACCGGCGCGGCCACCTGGGCCGTCAGCGCCACCTGGGACGGCACCCGGCCGGTGACCGTGCTCGACTGGGCCGAGCCCGCCCTGGCGCTCGGCCGGGAGATCGCCGCCGCGAACCCCGCGCTGACGGACGCCCGCTGGCAGCGTGCCCGGATCGGCGCGGCGCTCAGCCTAGACGAGACCGACCTCGTCACCGTCTCCTACGTCCTCGGCGAACTGACCGAGTCCGACCGTGCCGCCGTGGTCGACGCCGCCGCGGCCGCCGCGCAGGCCGTCGTGGTCGTCGAGCCGGGCACGCCCGACGGCTACGCCCGCGTCCTCGCCGCCCGTGACCGCCTCGTCGCGGCCGGGTTCCACGTCGCCGCGCCCTGCCCGCACAGCGCCTCCTGCCCCATCGCGCCCGGCACGGACTGGTGCCACTTCTCGGCGCGTGTCAGCCGGTCCTCCCTGCACCGGCAGGTCAAGGGCGGATCCCTCGCGTACGAGGACGAGAAGTTCAGCTACGTCGCCGCGACCCGGTTCCCCGTGACGCCCGCCCCCGCCCGCGTGGTCCGGCGCCCCCAGATCCGCAAGGGGCAGGTGCTGCTGGACCTGTGCGAGAGCGACGAGCAGCTGCGCCGGCGCACGGTCACCAAGCGCCACGGCGACCTGTACAGGGCGGCGCGCGACGCCGGCTGGGGAGACGCCTGGCCGCCCGAGGGCGCCGCCTCCTGACGCCTGGGCCTCAGCGCAGCTCCAGGGAGCAGCACTTCACCCCTGGCTGTCGGGTGTCCGCCGAACGGGTCACCGGCCGCCCGGGCCGTGGCGAGACGCCCCGTCTCACCCCCCTGCTACGGTCGGGCCATGGTCGAGAAGCCCGCCCCCGACGCCACCCGTCGCAGTGAGAAGTCCCGTCGCGCCATCTACGACGCCGCCCTCGCCCTCGTGGTGGAGGCCGGGTACCGCAGGACGACCATCGAGGGCATCGCCGCCCGGGCCGGCGTGGGGAAGCAGACGATCTACCGCTGGTGGTCGTCCAAGGCGGAGGTGCTGCTGGACGCCTTCCTCGACCTCGGGGAGCAGGCGGCCGGGCAGGCGGGGCAGCAGCCGTACGAGATCCCCGACACCGGCGATCTGGCCGCCGACCTCAAGGCGGTGCTGCGGGCCACCGTCGACGAGCTCCTCGACCCCCGGTTCGACGCGCCGTACCGCGCCCTCGCCGCCGAGGGCGTGGTGAACGAGCGACTCGGCCGGGAGTTCGTGGCCAGGCTGCTCCTGCCGGCGCTGGAGCTGTACGTGCGCCGGCTGCGCGCCGCGCAGGCGGCCGGTGCGGTACGGGCCGACGTCGATCCACGCGTCGCCCTGGAGCTGTTCGTCTCCCCCCTCGCCCAGCGCTGGCTGCAGCACACCGGGCCGATCTCCCACGCCTACACCGACACCCTCGTCGACTACGCGCTGTACGGCATCGCGCCCCGCTGACCACCGGGCGCCGCACCGCCGGCGAATGCGGGCAACCGAAATATCTGCGGCGGTTCCGGACGTGCGGTACGTCTCCTCCCGCTGCCCGGGTTCGGGGTCCGGCCCCCTGGGGCGCAGGATGGTGGGACCATGGGGCATGCTGACGAGACCAGCGAGGCGAGGGGATAGATGAGCGCGGAGTTCGGCGGCCGCACCGGCCGGCAGGGCAAACTCTCCCAGTGGCTGCGCGGACGCCGCCCCAAGAAGACCGCCGGCGACGGCGGCCGGGAGGCCCTGCTGCTCGCCGCCGCCGACGCGGGCCTGCCCCTCGCGCCCGCCGCGCACCCGGCGCCCGGCTACCGGTGCTCCTGCGACCGCGTCGGCTGTCCGACGCCCGCCCGGCACCCGGTGTCGTTCGCGTGGCAGACACAGTCCACGACGGACCGCGCGCAGATCGAGCGCTGGGCCCGGCACCAGCCGCAGGCCAACTTCATCACCGCGACGGGCATGGTCCACGACGTCCTCGACGTGCCCCTGGAGGCCGGGCGTGAGGCCCTGGAGCGGCTGCTCGCCGCCGGCGTCGAGGTCGGCCCGGTCGCCGAGAGCGACGACGGCCGCCTGCTGTTCTTCACCCTCACCCGCGGCACGCCCGAGGACGAGGACGAGTGGTGGCCGTGCGAGCTGGACTGCCATCCGGAGACGATGGACGAGCACCCGGGACTGCGCTGGCACTGCCGCGGCTCGTACGTCCTCGTACCGCCCGCCCGGCTGCCCGGCGACGACCGGACGGTGCGCTGGGTACGCGGCCCGGAGCACGCGCTGCCCGACCCGCTGAGCCTGCTCGAGGCCCTCACCGACGCCTGCGCGCGTCACGCCGGCGACGAGGCCGGCCAGACGGGCACGGCCTGGCCGCTGCGCCACTGACGGCCCGCCGGGGGCGCGAGCCCCGGGTCGGCGGTGCGCGGAGCCCCGGGCCGGCGGTGCGCCGCTACCCGCCCTGCGCGGACGTGAGGCCCTGCACGCGGCCCAGTACCGACACCTGCTGTCCGCCCGAGCCCCGCTTCGGGTCGAGGACCACCGCGTTGGAGACGAACTCCATCGTCAGGGACTGCTTAATCTCACCGGTGGTCAGCGCCTGCACGTCCCGGTTCGGGGCCGGCACGGAGGCGCCCGCGGCGGCCGTCTGCTTCTGGTAGTGGTGCGTGGTGAAGAAGACCAGCGCGCCGCCGTCCGCGGTGCGCAGCGCCAGCGGGGCGTAGTCGCCGTTCGTCAGCGGCTCGTCGATGTACTGCGTGGCCAGGCCGGGCCGGCTGAAGTTCCTGGCGCGCAGCGCACGCCACTCGGAGGTGTGTGGGCCCGCGGCGAAGTCCTTCCCGCCGTCCTTCAGGTAGGTGGTGTAGCTCCGGCTCACCTCGCCCGGCGCCACGGCCAGTTCGGCCGAGTTCGCCGGCACGGCCTCCGCCCAGCCGTCCCGGTCCTTGCGGAACTCCGGCACGGTGCCCGGCGCGACGAGCGTCAGGTACGCCACCTGCCACCGCTCGTCGAGGCCGTCGCGGGTGAAGACCAGCAGCCAGCGGGAGTTGCCCGCCTTGTTGCCCTGGGCGTCGGCGACGAACCAGCGCGGCCAGCCGGCCTTCTTGGGGATGGTGAACTTCGCGTCCGTCAGCCGCAGCGGCTTGTGCTGCGGGTTGCCGCCGGGGTGGTTGGTGTGGCCGGCCTTCAGACGGGCCCCGTCGATGGCCCCGAGGGCGCCGGTGACGTACTCCGCGTCCAGGGAACGGTCGAAGGCCGCGTCGGCCCTGTTGTAGGCGGCCGTGAACTGACGGAGCGCCTTCTCGGCCTCGGCGCGGGTGGCCGTCGGGAGCACCTCGCGCTCCCCGTGCACCACCACGCACCCGCTCGCCGTGGCCGACAAGGCGGTCACCGCGGCCGTGGCCAGCGCCATCCGGTCAAGCCTGCGAAGCCTCAGAGGTCCGCGATCCCTGGTCATCGGGTACCTTCACCTTCCCCTTCCCGGAGGCGAACCCTACCGGGGCGAGGAACAGCGCGAGCGCCGGGACCAGGTACAGCAGCCACACCGTGACCTGGAGGACCGTCGGGTCGGGCTGGAAGTTGAACACGCCCTTCAGCAGGGTGCCGTACCAGCTGTCCGGCGGGACGATGCCGCTGATGTCGAATGCCAGGCTGTTCAGGCCCGGGATCCAGTCGGCCTCCTGCAGGTCGTGGACGCCGTAGGCCAGCACGCCCGCGGCGACGACGACGAGCATGCCGCCGGTCCACGTGAAGAACTTCGCGAGGTTGATCCGCAGGGCGCCGCGGTAGAACAGCCAGCCCAGCAGGACGGCGGTGGCCAGGCCGAGGGCCACGCCGATCAGCGGGCGCGGGCTGCCGTCGGAGGCCGCGTGCACCGACGCCCACACGAACAGGGCGGTCTCCAGGCCCTCCCGGCCGACGGCCAGGAACGCGGTGGCCACCAGGGCGCCGGTGCCCATCGCGAGGGCCGCGTCGAGCTTGCCGTGCAGTTCGGACTTCAGGTGCCGGGCGGTGCGCCGCATCCAGAACACCATCCACGTCACCAGGCCGACCGCGACGATGGACAGGCTGCCGCCCAGCGCCTCCTGCGCCTGGAACGTCAGCTCCTGGGAGCCGAACTCGAGGACGCAGCCGAAGCCCAGGGCGATGGCGACCGCGATGCCGATGCCCGCCCAGATCGGTTTGAGCGCGTCCCGGCGGCCGGTCTTGACCAGGTAGGCGATGAGGATGCAGACGACGAGACTGGCCTCCAGCCCCTCGCGCAGACCGATCAGGTAGTTGGAGAACACGGGCTACGCCTCCTCGGACAGCAGGGTGCGGCCCCACCAGTCGCCGGAGTCCCGGACGCCGGGCGGGATCGCGAACACCGCCGAACCCACGTGCTGGATGTACTCGTTGAGCGCGTCGTGCGCCGCCAGCCTGCGCTGGAGCGGGATGAAACCCTGGCGCGGGTCGCGCTGGTAGGCCAGGAAGAACAGACCGGCGTCGAGACGGCCCAGACCGTCGGTGCCGTCGGTGAAGGAGTAGCCCCGGCGCAGGATCGTGACGCCGCCGTTGGAGTCGGGGTGCGCGAGCCGGACGTGCGCGTCGGGCTTCATCGCCTTCAGGAACGGCTCGTCGTGCTCCTTGGCCTTGCCGACCGCCGCGCCCTCGCGCTTGTCCCGGCCGAAGACGTCCTCCTGCTCCTGCAGCGAGGTGCGGTCCCAGGTCTCGATGTTCATGCGGATGCGCCGGGCGACCAGGTACGACCCGCCCGTCATCCAGTCCGGTCCGTCCCCGTCGCCGACCCAGACGTACTTCTTCAGCCGGTCGGTCTCCGTCCCCGCGATGTTGCGGGTGCCGTCCTTGAACCCGAAGAGGTTGCGGGGCGTCTGGGCGCCGGGGGTCGTCGAGGAGGTCTTGCCGAAGCCGAGCTGGGACCAGCGGACGGCGACCTTGCCGAAGCCGATGCGGGCCAGGTTGCGGATCGCGTGCACGGCGACCTGCGGGTCGTCCGCGCAGGCCTGGACGCACAGGTCGCCGCCGGTGCGGGACTTGTCGAGGTTGTCGCCGGGGAACTTCGGCAGGTCGACGAGCGCCGCGGGCCGCTTGTCCCGCAGCCCGAACCTGTCGAACAGCGACGGGCCGAAGCCGATGGTCAGGGTGAGGCGGGACGGCTTGAGACCCAGCGCCTCGCCGGTGTCGTCCGGGGGCGCCTCGGCGAGCCCGCCGTAGGCGCCCTCGCCGACCGTGTCGCCGGCGGTCATCCGCCGGGCCGCCGCCGTCCAGTCCTTCATCAGCTGCACGAACGCGGCGCGGTCGTCGGTCTTCACGTCGAACGCGGCGAAGTGCAGGCGGTCCTGGACCGGGGTGGCGATGCCGGCCTGGTGGGCGCCGTGGAACTCCACCGCCCCGCCGGCCTCGGCCCCCGCCGGGTCGACGTCGTGGCCGGCACGGGTCATGGCCACGGTCCCGCCGGCCGCGGCTGCGCCGAGCGCGAGCCCCGCGCCGCCCCAGCCGATCAGCGCGCGCCGGCTGGGCGCGTTCGCCCGGGCGGTCCCGGCGGTGGATTCCTGGGTCTCCGTCACGGCGGTCCCTTACTTGACGACGGCGGCGGCGAGCTTGGACAGCGGCTCGGCGAGCGCGTTCACCGCGTCCGACAGCTCCTTGCGGTCCTCGTCCCCGACCTTGTCGTAGGAGACGAACGCGTAGGACGACGTGTCCGTGCGGTACTTGTCGAGGAGGGCGTCGAGCGCGGCGAACTGCCGGTCGAGTTCCTTGGCCAGCGCCGGGTCGTTCTGCTGCGCCACCGGCTTGAGCAGGCCGTACGCCTTCTCCGCGCCCTCGACGTTGGCCTTGAAGTCCACGAGGTCGGTGTGCGAGTAGCGCTCCTCCTCGCCGGTGACCTTGCCGGTGGCGACCTCGTCGAGCAGTTCCTTGGCGCCGTTGGCCATGGAGGTCGGGGTGATCTCGGCCTGGCCGACCCGCTGCTGCCAGTCCTTCAGGTCGGTGACCAGCTGTCCGGCGAGGGTCTTCTCCTCGGCGCCGATCTTCTTGTCCTGCCACAGCGCCTTCTCCAGGCGGTGCCAGCCGGTCCACTTCTGGCCGGGCTCCAGGCCGTCCTCGCGGACGTCGACCTTGGGGTCGATGTCGCCGAAGGACTCGGCGACCGGCTCGGTGCGCTCCCAGCCCAGGCGCGAGGGCGCGTACGCCTTCTGTGCGGCCGCCAGGTCGCCGCCCTGGACCGCCTTCACGAAGGCCGCGACGGCGGGCAGGGTGGCGTCGGCCTGCTCCTGGGCGTAGGCGCGGTAGTCGGCGACGGCCCGGTCCAGGCGTGCGTCGCGCCGGACGGCCTTGCCGCCGGTGGCCGTGACCTCCTGGCGGATGCCCTTGCCCTTCATGCCGGGCTTGCACGCGATCCGGTAGTCGCCCGCCTTCACCTCGGCGGTGACCTTCTGCCGGGTGCCGGGACCGATGTTCTCCCGCTCGGCGACGACCCGGTCGTCCGGGAAGAGGACGTAGACCTCGGTGACCTTCGAGCCCTTGTTCTCGATCGCGAGCTCGATGTGCCCGGCCGGGAACTCCTTCTTCGACACCTCGCACCGGTCGTCCGTCGCCGTCACGTCGATCACGTGGTCACCGTCCTCGGCGCTGCTCTTCTGTGTGCAGGCCGTCAGGGAGGTCAGAGCCGTCGCGGCGGCGACGGCGGTGACGACGGAGAGTCGGACGGCTCGCATGCAGAGCTCCCAAAGGCGGACGGACGTACTGAGGCTTGCCTAAGTTACCTGAGCCTTACCTCACCCGTCTGCATCGGGCCTGTGATTCGACTCGCACAGAAAGGTCACAGGAACGGCTTGATCACGGCGACTCAAAAGCGACCCCATGAAAAGGTAAAGGCCAGGCCAAGTGATCATGTTCCCGGGAGTGTCCCGCCGCGAGTGCTTCAATGCCCGGGTGACTGACTACGACGTGCTGCGCGTCTTCTGCGGACCGAGGGGCGGCTACGGCACCGAGCTCGGCGTCGTCCGCGACGGCTCGGTGCTGCCCGGGCGCAGCGACCGGCAGGAGTTGGCGGCGAAGCTCGGTTTCCGCGAGACCGTGTTCGTCGACGACCCCGAGCGCGGCGTCATCGACATCTACACCCCCGCCCGGCGCCTGCCCTTCGGCGGCCGCCCCTGCGTCGGCGCGGCATGGCTGCTCGACGTGCCCGAACTCCTCACGCCCGCCGGGGCGGTGGGGGCCCGCCTGGACGGGGAGTTCAGCTGGATCGAGGCCCGCGCCGAGTGGGCGCCGCCGCACGCGCTGCGCCAGTACGCGACCGCCGCCGAGGTCGACGCCCTGCCCGTCCCGCCGGCGGAGGCCGTCCCGCCGCCACAGGCCGGGGAGGCGCCGGCACCGTCCGGGCCGTGGGGGAGCACCTACGCCTGGGCCTGGGAGGACGCCCGGGCCGGCCGGGTCCGCGCCCGGGCCTTCGCGCACCGCGGCGACGAGCACGAGGGCGTCCCCGGTGCGGCGGGGGAGTACGCCGGCGCCGTCGAGGAGGAGGCGACCGGGGCGGCGGCCCTGCTGCTCACCGACCGGCTGGGCCGCGCCCTCAACATCAGCCAGGGCGCGGGCTCCCAGATCCTCACGGCACCGCAGCCGGCCGGCTGGGTGGAGATCGGCGGGCGGGTCGTCCTGGAGCGCTGACCGGCGCACGCGCCGTGGCGCCCCGGCGCAGGACCCGTGCACGGCCGGACCCCGCCGAGCGCCTGGCCGGCGCCCGCGTCACGGCAGGGTGAGGATCTCCGCCCCTGTCTCCGTGACCACCAGGGTGTGCTCGAACTGCGCCGTGCGCTTCCGGTCCCTGGTCACGACCGTCCAGCCGTCGTCCCAGACGTCGTACTCGTGCGTGCCGAGCGTCAGCATCGGCTCGATCGTGAAGGTCATGCCGGGCTGCATGACCGTCGTCGCGTGCGGGCTGTCGTAGTGCGGGATGATCAGCCCGGAGTGGAACGACGAGTTGATGCCGTGCCCGGTGAAGTCCCGGACCACCCCGTAGCCGAAGCGCTTGGCGTACGACTCGATGACCCGGCCGATCACGTTGACCTGCCGGCCCGGCCGCACCGCCTTGATCGCCCGGTTCAGCGACTCGCGGGTGCGCTCGACGAGCAGCCGGCTCTCCTCGTCGACGTCGCCGACGAGATAGGTCGCGTTGTTGTCGCCGTGCACCCCGCCGATGTACGCCGTCACGTCCAGGTTGACGATGTCGCCGTCCCGCAGCACCGTCGAGTCCGGGATGCCGTGGCAGATCACCTCGTTGACCGAGGCGCACAGCGACTTGGGGAAGCCGCGGTAGCCGAGCGTGGAGGGATAGGCGCCGTGGTCGCACATGTACGCGTGCGCCACCCGGTCCAGCTCGTCCGTGGTGACGCCGGGCGCGATGTGCCGGGCCGCCTCCTCCATCGCCTGCGCGGCGATCCGCCCGGCGACACGCATCGCCTCGATGGTCTCCGGCGTCTGCACCTCCGGCCCGGTGTACGGCTTCGGCGCGGGCCTGCCCACGTACTCGGGGCGGCGGATGTTTCCGGGCACGGAACGGGCGGGAGACAGCTCCCCTGGTACGAGCAGCGACTGGGCAGACATGAAAACGAGTCTATCCAGGGCCGATGGGGGAACATGTCGGTGGCGAGAGGAGCTTGGTCATGGCCCTGTTCAAGAAGCGCACCGCCGGGAAGCCGGGCGAGTGGTTCTACTGCCTGGAGCACAAGAGGGTCGAGGAGGGCCCGGACTGCCCGGCCAAGGACCGGTTCGGTCCGTACGCCTCCCGGCAGGAGGCCGAGCACGCGATGCAGACCGCCCGTGAGCGCAACCTCGAGTGGGAGAACGACCCCCGCTGGCACGACGCGCAGGCCCGGAGCGGGGACGACGACTGACCGTCCCACGACGCCGACGCCCCCGTGCGGCACCCACCCGGCCTCCGGTGCGCTCCGCGCGAGGCGACCGGCCCCGCGCCGGGCGGCCCTCCGCTGTGCTCCGCCGTCGCCCGCAGGCCGGTGGTGCGCCCGTCGGCGACCGTCGCTGATGCTTCGCGGACGGCCGCCCTACCACCGGGGCGGCGGCGGTGCCGTCAGGGAGTCCGCCAGCCGGGACAGGCGGTCCCGCAGACGCCTGCGGGACCGCGGGGACGGCACCGCGTTCTCCCCGGCGGCCGCGCTCACCAGGTGCTGCACGGTGTCCAGGTCCAGCTCGGAGCCGTCCGGCACGGCCAGCGACTCGTGCGCCAGCGCCGCCAGGTCCGCCTCGCCGGAGCCGAGCGCCAGCACCGTGGCCCCCGCCCGCCGGGCGTCGTGCACCCGCTCCAGCAGGGTGTCGCCCGCCGTGTCCGGGGCCACCACCAGCAGCGTCTCGCCGTGCCGGGCCGCCTCCAGCCGGCCGAGCCCGACGGCCAGGTGCGCCGGGTCCGAGGGGCGGGCCGCGTGCCGTACGAGTGTCGGGGCGAGCTCCGGGGTGCCCGACCAGGCGGCCTCGTCCACCAGGTGCGCGGCCAGGTGCCAGGGCTCGTAGCGCGGCGTTCCCACCAGGAGCAGTCCGCCCCCGTGGGACACCACCGATCCGCGCAGCGCGCCCGCGAACCGTCTGGTGGCTCCCAGCCACTCGGTTCCGGCCAGCACTTCGCGGAGCAAGGCGACACGAACGGCGTCCATACGGGCGCATCCTGCCCCAGCCGGCGATCCGCGGCCCGCCGTTCGCCGCGAATTCCCCCGCTTCGGGGAACGCCGGCGGCCGGCTCCGCACGCGTGCCGCCGGCCGGCCCGGTGGGGCGGGGGGCGACGTAGAGTCGGGTCCATGACCTCTAGCGACAGTGCACAGAAGGCCCCCGCCAAGGACCCCTGGGACCTCCCCGACGTCTCCGGGCTGGTCGTCGGGGTGCTCGGCGGGACCGGCCCGCAGGGCAAGGGCCTCGCCTACCGGCTCGCCCGGGCCGGCCAGAAGGTGATCGTCGGCTCGCGCGCCGCCGAGCGCGCGCGGGCGGCGGCCGAGGAGATCGGGCACGGCGTGGAGGGCGCGGACAACGCCGAGGCCGCGCGCCGCAGCGACATCGTGATCGTCGCCGTGCCCTGGGAGGGCCACGGCGACACCGTGGCCTCCCTGCGCGAGGAGCTCGCGGGCAAGCTGGTCGTGGACTGCGTCAACCCCCTCGGCTTCGACAAGAAGGGCGCCTACGCCCTCAAGCCCGAGGAGGGCAGCGCCGCCGAGCAGGCCGCCGCGCTGCTGCCGGACTCGCGGGTGACCGCCGCCTTCCACCACCTGTCCGCCGTCCTGCTGCAGGACCCGGAGATCGAGCGGATCGACACGGACGTCATGGTGCTCGGCGAGGAGCGGGCCGACGTGGAGGCCGTCCAGGCGCTGGCCGGCCGCATCCCCGGCATGCGCGGCGTCTTTGCCGGCCGGCTGCGCAACGCCCACCAGGTGGAGTCGCTCGTGGCGAACCTGATCTCCGTCAACCGCCGCTACAAGGCGCACGCGGGACTCCGGATCACGGACGTATGACGCCATGGGGGACACTGGTGGTCGAAGCAGTGTCCCCCGACAGGAGCCCCACCGCCATGTCCACCCCGCCCGCGTCCGGCCCGGCCCGGCGACTCGCCCTCTACGCCCTGATCGTCTGCGTGCTCTCCGTGGCCGCGGCCGTGGTCTCCTTCGTCCGGGGCAGCTGGCTGGGGATCGTGTGGATCCTGCTGGCCGGCCTGTCGTCCAACATGACCTGGTACTACGCGCGCCGGGGCCGCACGGGGCGGAGCGGGTCCGTCAGCGGCTGACGCACATGTCGGAGGTCTCCTCCCAGAAGCGGTACAGCTCTTGGGCAGTAGGTGCACGACTATGCACTCTGCGCGGTGGCATGCTGCCCTCAAAGGGGGACTCCATGCCAAAGCCGTTGCGCGGCCTGCGCGCGATCCGTCTGTCCGTGCTCACTGACTCGTCCACCAGCTGTCCGTGCTCACTGACTCGTCCACCAGCGTTGAGCGTCAGAGGGAGGCGGGTGACAAGTCGGCCGCAGCGCTGAACATCGATTTCGGCGAGGGGGACAGTCTTCGAGAGGCAATCGACCTCGACGTCTCAGCGCTCAAGTTCAGCCCGTTCAACCGTCCGCAGCTAGGCAAGTGGCTAGCGCTGCCTGACGAATATGACGCCATCGTGTGGTGGCGCTTTGACCGTGCCATCGCGTCCATGTCCGACATGCATGACCTGGCGAAGTGGGCTAAAGAGCATCGGAAGATGCTCGTCTTTGACGAGGGCGTCGGCAACGCTGGTCGACTCATCTTCGACTTCCGCAACCCCATGGACCCCATGGCGGAACTGATGATGATGCTGTTCGCCTTCGCCGCCCAAGTGGAGCGCATCAGCACGAAGGAGCGCGTCACAGGCGCGCACGCCGCCATTCGCCAAATGGAGAACCGGTGGAAGGGCGGCCGACCTCCTTACGGGTACGAGCCTCACCGCCTGGAAGGCGGGGGATGGACGCTGAGGCCTGACGCTTACGCGGTATCGGTGATACAGCGGATCATCCGAGACCTGAAGGGGGAGGGCAGTGTCATGGGAAAGGGGAAGTCCCCCACGGCCATTGCCATCGAGCTGACGTCAGAGGGCATCCTCACGCCCCGACGGTATTGGGCGAAGAAACGACGGGAGCTCCGGCAGGCTCAGACAGCCACGTCGGTCGACGCAGAGCTGAGCGACACGGCTGACGAGACGCCGGATGCGGAAGAGCCGTCGCAGACCCGGCGAGGGTGGACGGGGGCGATTATCAAGGCGATGCTCACCGATCACGCCATGCTCGGGTGGAAGACGTACAACGGGCAGGTGGTCCGTAAGACGCAGACAGGCGTCCCTGTGCCCTTCACAGACGAACCCATCCTCACCCGCGAGGAGTTCGACCACGTCTCCGCCCTGTTCGCGGCGCGCTCCCGTCAGCCCGTCGAGCGCAAGGACACGAACGCCCCCCTCTTGGGTGTGCTCCTGTGCGACGGATGCGGGGGGCGCATGTACCTCCAGCGTCGGACGAACGCACAGAACTACGTCTGCCAAGCGTTTAGTCCCGGAATGCAGTGTGACGCCCCCTCGTCCATCAAGCAGACGTGGGCGGAGGAGTACGTCGAGCGTGAGTTCCTGCGACGTCTCGGGGGCGCCCGCGTGCTGGAGCACGTCTCGATTCCCGGCTATGACCCCGGACCGGAGATTGAAGAGACCGAGGCGGAGTTCAAGGCCCATCTAGCCGAGCGCGGCAAGCAGAAATCCCGCGCGGCTGTGGCAGCTTGGCAGGAGCGTCACGACGCCCTCGACGCTCGCCTAACAGAGCTGGAGTCCCGCCCGAAGACGGAGGCGCGGACCATCGTCAGGGAGCAGTCGACGACCTACGCGCAGATGTGGGAGGCGAGCGACGACCTTGAGCGCCGCGCGCTTCTGTTGGACTGCGGGGTCGTCGTCCGCGTCAAGAAGGGCACGCGGGGAGGATGGCGGAAGCTCGACGAGTCGCGCATGTCGTTCGATGTGACTGCGGAGTTCTTCGCCGACGCCGCCGCAGAGCACGACCCCCTGGCGGCTGAGCTGGTTACCTGACGTCGCAGGAGAGAGCCCCCTCCAGTACGCCTGGAGGGGGCTCTGTTTACGTCCGTGGAGGCTCGTTCCACGGGCTGGCGGGTGGTCGGCGAAGCTCTTCGTCGTGGCGGCGTAGGAACCACTGACGGTCCGTTGAGGTCGTGAGACCAACTGACGCTTTATTGCTGTCTTCGCGGGATGTCCAACACTGGTTGGACTCGTGCCGTAGCTACAGACGCCTTGGACTCGGCGGCCAGCACTGCTGGCGACGTCGTGGCACGCTCCCAGCCTACAACGGCGAGGGGCTGTCTTGGGTTGCGATCAATGGGCTCGGCCGCCTCGACGACCTCGCCCCCGACGTACCGCGCATTCAGTGGTGACTGATCCCTGGACCGGCGGACGACGCCCGTGCGTCGCTCGCGGCGGGGCGACGGGACCGCGAGGTCGGCAACCCCGGTCCCGTCCGCTCCTCACGAAGCCCCGTTCACCTCCCCACCCCCGCGGAGGTGAACGGGCCCTTCTTGTGTCACCGCAGGTCAGACAGTACAGCCGATGTTGGGCCCGACGTCACGGAAGAAGCTGAATAGATAGTTGTATAGGTACTCGCCGCAGTAGGTGTCGAAGTCGCCGATCCCGAGCCACTGCAGGACCACCTGGACCGCGTCGAAGAACACGGCGTTGACCGACGGCACCCACAGCAGCGCGAAGACGAACAGCAGGCCGAACGGCGCGAACGGCTCCACCTGGCGCCTGACGGAGTACGGCAGCCAGGGCTCGACGACGCCGTAGCCGTCCAGACCGGGCACCGGCAGGAAGTTGAGGATGGCCGCCGAGACCTCGAGCAGGGCCCAGAAGGCCAGCGCGAAACGGAACTCGAGCGGCATCCCGTCCAAGCCCAGCCAGAACGGCGCCGTGCACACCACCATGAACAGTACGTTCGTCAGCGGGCCCGCGGCCGAGATCAGGCTGTGCCGCCAGCGGCCCCGGATGCGGCCCCGCTCGATGAACACCGCCCCGCCGGGCAGACCGATCCCGCCCATGATCACGAAGACGACCGGGAGCACGATGCTGAGCAGCACGTGCGTGTACTTCAGCGGGTTCAGGGTGAGGTAGCCCTTCGCGCCGACCGTGATGTCGCCGCCGTGCAGCGCGGTGCGCGCGTGCGCGTACTCGTGCAGGCACAGCGAGACGATCCAGGCCGCGGTCACGAACAGGAACACCGCCACGCCGGGCTGCTGGGCGAAGCCGGTCCAGGTGGCCCAGCCCGTCACCGCGGTGACGGCCAGGATCCCGACGAAGACCGGACTGATCCGTCTCTCGCTCTGGCGGGTGGTGGCGGTGGTCATCGGGAGGGCTCCTCGGTGCGGGTGGCGGGCGGTGCGGGGACGACCGTACAGGTGGCCGCGGGGCAACGGGTGGCGCGGTCCCGGGCGTTGCCGCCCGGGACCGGAATGTCGCCCTCCGGCCCATGGCCCGGCCCGTCCCCCGGCAGGCGGGAAACCCGGAAGCGGAGCGCGGCCGCCGCCGGGGACAATGGGGCGCGTGCGCTACCGCATCCTCGGCACCACCCAGGCGTTCCGCCCCGACGGCACCGTCGTCCCGGTCGGCGGGGCGCGGCTGCGCGCCCTGCTCACCGTCCTCGCCCTGCGGCCCGGCCGGGCCGTTCCGGTGGGCGTGCTGGTCGACGAGGTCTGGGGCGGTGATCCGCCCGCTGACGCCACGGGCGCGCTGCAGGCGCTGGTGGGGCGGCTGCGCCGGGCGCTCGGCGCGCACGCGGTGGTCTCCGCGGAGGGCGGCTACCGGCTGGACGCGGCGGCCGAGGACGTCGACCTGCACCGCTTCGAGCGACTGGCCGGCGAGGGCATCGCGGCGCTGGCCGACGGCGACCCCGCCAAGGCGGCCGCGGTCCTCGACGACGCCCTCGCCCTGTGGCACGGCCCGGTCCTCGCCGACCTGCCCGACCGCACCGCGGAGGCGGCCCGCCGGGAGGCCCGCCGGCTGGACGTGCGCCGGGCCCGTCTCAGCGCCGCCCTCGCCCTCGGCGAGGCCGAGCGGGCGCTGCCCGAGCTGACCGCCCTGTGCGGCGCCCACCCCCTGGACGAGCCGCTGCAGGGGCTCCGGCTGCGCGCGCTGCGCGACGCGGGCCGCACGGCGGAGGCACTGGCCGCCTACGAGGACGTACGCCGTCTCCTCGCCGGCCGCCTGGGCTCGGACCCCGGCCCGGGGCTGCGCTCCCTGCACGGGGAACTGCTGACGGCGTCCACCCCCGGAGGCGCCGCGACCGGCCGTCCGTCCCTGGACGGGGGTGCCGCGACCGGCCGTCCGTCCCTGGACGGGGGTGCCGCGACCGGCCGTCCGTCCCTGGACGGGGGTGCCGCGACCGGCCGTCCGTCCCTGGACGGGG
>NZ_JBEYXZ010000038.1:42018-63559 GCF_040645305.1 Streptomyces sp. NPDC046831
GGGTGCCGCGGCCACCCGGCCGCCCCTCGACGGGGGCGCGCCGGCCGGCGCCGCGTCCGCCGGGCCGTCCCCCGGCCGGGACGTCGCGGACGCGGCCGGGTCCGTCCCGGCCCCCCGGGGCGGGACGGCCGCCGCCCCGGCCCCCGCGTCCGCCGCCCTCCGGCCCCCCGGCAACCTGCGCGCCCGGCTCACCTCCTTCGTGGGCCGGGAGGCCGACATCGAGGCGATACGGCACGATCTCGCGGCGGCCCGGCTGGTCACGCTCCTCGGAGCCGGCGGCGCCGGGAAGACCCGGCTGTCGCAGGAGGCCGCCGAGGCCGCGCGGCCGGCGCAGTCCGACGGCGTGTGGCTGGCCGAACTCGCCCCGGTCGACGATCCCGACGCCGTGCCCGAGGCCGTGCTCACCGCCCTCGGCGCCCGCGAGACCGTGCTGCACGGCGCCGGTGCCGAGGAGATGCGAGCCGCGGTCGCCGACCGCCACGGCGACCCCGTGGAGCGCCTCGTCGAGCACTGCGCCCGGCGCACCATGCTGATCGTCCTCGACAACTGCGAGCACGTCGTGCACGCGGCCGCCCGGCTCGTGGAGGAACTGCTCGCGCGCTGCCCGCGGCTGACCGTCCTCGCCACCAGCCGCGAACCCCTGGGCGTGGCGGGGGAGGTGCTGCGGCCGGTGGAGCCGCTGCCGGAGCCGGTCGCGCTGCGGCTGCTGGCCGACCGGGGGGCCGCGGCCCGGCCCGGTTTCCGCCCCGACGCCGACGAGGACACCGCGGCCGCCTGCGCGGAGATCTGCCGCCGCCTCGACGGCCTGCCGCTGGCCATCGAGCTCGCGGCCGCCCGGCTGCGCATGCTGACGCCCCGTCAGATCGCCGACCGGCTCGACGACCGCTTCCGGCTCCTGACCTCCGGCAGCCGTACGGTCCTGCCCCGGCAGCAGACCCTGCGGGCCGTCGTCGACTGGTCCTGGGAGCTGCTCGACGCCGGCGAACGGGACGTGCTGTGCCGCCTGTCGGTGTTCGCCGGCGGCTGCGACCTCGCGGCCGCGGAGGCGGTGTGCGGACCGGACGCCTTCGACGCGCTCGGCTCCCTCGTGGACAAGTCCCTCGTCGTGGCCGCCCCCGCGCCCGACGGCGAGATGCGCTACCGCCTGCTGGAGACCGTCTCCGAGTACGCCGGGGAACGGCTGGACGAGACGGGCGGGCGCAAGGAGGCCGAGCGGGCGCACCTCACGTACTACCGCGAACTGGCCCGTACCACCGACCCGTTGCTGCGCGGTCCCGGGCAGGGAGCCGCCATCGAGCGGTTCCAGCGCGAGTACGAGAACCTGCGCACCGCCGTGCGCCGCGCCGTCGCCGAACGCGACGAGCAGGAGGCGCTGTGCCTGGTGCTGTCCCTGTGCTGGTACTGGCAGATGCGCGACCTGCGCATCGAGGCGCGCAACTGGTGCGCCGAGGTGATCGCGCTCGGCCCCGACCCGTTCACCGAGCCGGTCCGCCGGGCCGCCCCGGTGTGGCAGCGGTGCACGGACGCCCCGCCGCCGATGACCGGCGAGGTCCTCGCCGAGGCCCGGCGCGGCGTGCACCTGACCCATCTGGCCTGCATGGGCCCCGAGGTGGCGATCTGGGAGAGCCCGCAGGCGAAGGCGAAGCTGCGCCTGATCACCGAGGTGTACGAGCCCGGGCTGCCGCAGACCTGCTACAGCCCCGGCCTGCTGTGGATCTACGCCGTGATGCTCAGCGGCGACATGGACCTGCTGCGCACGGTCGTCGACGCCGCCGTCCGCACCTGCCGCGGCGCCCCCGGCTACGAGTGGCAGCTCGCCGGCGCCCTGCAGATGCGCGCCAACCTTCTGGCCAACCGCACCGACTGGGCCGGTGACGCCGCCCGCGACGCCGACGAGTCACTGGAGATCTACCGCCGCCTCGGCGACGCCTGGGGCACCGCGGAGGCGCTCTCCGCGCGGGGGGAGGCGCACGAGCGCACCGGGGCCCACCGGGCGGCGGCCGCCGACTACGAGGCGGCGGTCGAGCACGCCGAACGCATCGGCGCCCGCGCCCAGGCCGCCGTCCTGCGGGCCCGGCTCGGCAGCGCGCTCGTGGAGGCCGGGCAGGCCGAGCGCGGCGAGAGGGTTCTGCGCGAGGTCATCGCCGAGAACGAGGGCGGCGGCAGCGAGGCGATGCCCGCGGCCCGGCTGTTCCTCGCCGGCCGGCTCGGCATGACCGGCCGCGAGGCCGAGGCCCGGGAGCAGCTTCGGCTGCTGCGCGAGGAGTTCGGCGTCTCCCGCTTCGCCGTCTTCGACGGGTTCATCCTCGCCGCGGAGGCCTGGCTGGACGCGGTGGACGGGGCGTGGGAGGACGCCCTGGACAAGACACGCCGGGCGCTGGAGCGGGCCCAGGACCCGCTCTCGCGGGCCGTCGCCCCGCACATGCACTCCGCGTACCTGACCATCGGCGCCATGGCGCTCGCCGGTGCCGACGGCGGCGCGCGCGCCGGGGACGCCGCCCGCTGCGTCGGGGCGGCCGACGCGCTGCTGCCGCCCCGCCACTGCCCGTCGGTCCTGGAGCGTCACACCCGTGACCTGGTCGTCGAACGGACGCGGGCCGTGCTCGGCGACGAGGCGTACGAGGCCGCGTACGCGCAGGGCGGCGGCCTCTCCGCCGCGGAGGCCGCCGCCCTGCTCTGACCCGCACCGGCGGGAGGGGTCCCGGGCACGTCCCGGGCGCGTCAGCTCTTCGTGCGGAACTTGTGGACGGCGATCGGCGCCATCACCGCCGTGAGCACCACCGACCAGCCGAGCGTCACCCACAGGTCGTGCGCGATCGGGCCGCCGATCATGAGCCCGCGGGCGGTGTCCGCCAGGGAGGACAGCGGGTTGTAGTCGGTGAAGGCCCGCAGCCAGCCGGGCATCGAGTCGGTCGGCGCGAAGATCGACGAGCCGAACTGCAGCGGCATCAGCACCAGGAAGCCCATCGCCTGCACCGACTGGGCGTTCTTCATCACCACGCCGAGGGTGAGGAACACCCACATCAGCGCGGAGCCGAACACGGCGGACAGCCCCACGGAGGCCAGCAGGCCCGGCCAGTCGGTGATGTCGAACCCGACGAGGAGGGCGACGACCATCAGGACCGCGGTCGCCACCAGCATCCGCATCAGCTCCACCACGATCTTGGCGACCAGCACGGAGCCGCGGCCGATCGGCAGGGACCGGAAGCGGTCCATGACCCCGGAGTTGAAGTCCTGGTTGAACCCGGTGCCGACCCCCTGGGCCATGTTCATGCCCATCATGGCCATCAGGCCCGGCACGACGTACTGGACGTACTGGTCCTGGCCGCCGCCCATGGCCCTGCCGATGGAGCCGCCGAAGACGTACACGAACAGCAGGGTGAAGATCACCGGGAACAGGATGGCGTCGAACATCGACTCCGGGTCCTGGCGGATCCACAGCAGGTTGCGGCGGATGAGGGCGCCGGTGTGCCGCAGATGACCGCGCGGGGTGATGCGGGTGTCGTGCCGGACGTCGGGCCGGGTGCCGGGGGTCAGGACGACGGCGCTCATACGGCGACCTCCTCGCGGTCGTCGGCCGGCCGGGGGTCCTGGGGCGCACTGGCGCGGTGGCCGGTGAGGGACAGGAAGACCTCGTCCAGGCTGGGCAGTTCGGTGGAGATCGAGGCGATCGTGATGCCGCGCGCGGTGACCGCGCCGACCACGGCGGTCAGCTGCTCGTCACTGAGCACCGGCACCAGCAGCGATCCGCGGGCGGTGTCGACGGTCGTGCCGGCGAGCCCGGTGACGCCGAGCTCGTCGAGCATCCGGGCGAGCGGGCGCAGCTCTCCCGGATCGGCCGGCCGGACCCGCAGCGTGCGGCCGCCGACCTTGGCCTTCAGCTCCTCGATGCCGCCGCCCGCGATGACCGTGCCGCGGTCGATCACGGTCAGCTCGGAGGCGAGCTGCTCGGCCTCCTCCATGTACTGGGTGGTGAGGAGCACCGTGACCCCGTCGCCGACCATGGTCTTGACCTCGTCCCAGACCTCGTTGCGGGTGCGGGGGTCGAGCCCCGTCGTCGGCTCGTCGAGGTAGAGCACGGCGGGCCGCCCGATCATCGAGGCGGCCAGGTCCAGCCGGCGCCGCATGCCGCCGGAGTAGGTGCCCGCGGGCCGCCGTGCGGCCTCGGTGAGGGAGAAGCGCTCCAGCAGCTCGTCGGCGCGGGCGCGGGCGTCCCGGCGGGACAGGTCGAGCAGCCGGCCGATCAGGTAGAGGTTCTCCCAGCCGGGGAGCTTCTCGTCGACCGAGGCGTACTGCCCGGTCAGCCCGATCACCCGGCGAAGCTGCCGGGGCTGCCGCAGGACGTCGTAGCCCGCGACGGTGGCCTCGCCGGCGTCGGGGCTCAGCAGGGTGGACAGGATCCGCACGAGGGTCGTCTTGCCGGCGCCGTTCGGCCCGAGCACACCCATCACGGTGCCCTCGCGCACGTCCAGGTCGACACCGTCCAGTGCCCTGGTCTCGCCGTAGTGCTTGACCAGCCCCCGTACGGTCACGGCGCTCCTCGCGCCGCTGGGGATGTCGTCGTTTCGCGTCATGCCCACGACGGTGCCGGACCCGGCCGACAGACCACCGACAGACCGCCGTGCCCGCCGACAGATCTCCGACAGCCCGCCGACCAAGACCGCCTGCCGACAAGACCGCCTGCCGTCAAGACCGCCTGCCGACAGATCTCCGACAGCCGCCGCCGGCACCCGGCAGCCCGCCCGCGAGCCCGGCGGCGGCCGTATCGCGGCCCCGTCCGGCGCCGGGACACGACCGCCCCGCGGGGCCTCGTCACCGGCAAGGGGACAGCCCGCCGACGGGGGACGATCGGCGGGCTGTCCGTGGTGCGGCGATGGCTCGGCGCGGGCTCAGTGGACGGAGTGCTCCTCCAGCGGGAACGTCCCGCCGACGACGTCCTCGGCGAACTCCTTCACCGCGTTGCCCATGACCTCGCGCAGGTTGGCGTACTTCTTCACGAACTTCGGCACCCGGCCGGCGGTGAGCCCGAGCATGTCGGTCCACACCAGCACCTGCGCGTCGGTCTGCGGCCCCGCCCCGATGCCCACGGTGGGGATGTGCAGCACGCGGGTCACCTCGGCGGCCAGCTCGGCGGGGACCAGCTCCAGCACGACGGCGAAGGCGCCCGCGTCCTGCACGGCCTTGGCGTCGCGGAGCAGCTGCGCGGCCGCCTCCTCGCCGCGGCCCTGCACGCGGTAGCCCATGGCGTTGACCGACTGCGGGGTCAGGCCGATGTGCGCCATGACCGGGATGCCGGACTCCACGAGCAGCCGGATCTGCTCGTGCGAGCGCTCGCCGCCCTCCAGCTTGACGGCTCCGACGCCCGCCTCCTTCACCAGCCGGGTCGCCGAGCGCAGCGCCTGCACCGGTCCCTCCTGGTAGGAGCCGAAGGGCAGGTCGGCGACGATCAGGGCGCGGCCGGTGCCCCGGACGACCGCGGCGGACAGCACGGTCATCTCGTCGAGGGTGACGGGAACGGTGGTCTCGTAGCCGAGGTGGCAGTTGCCGGCGGAGTCGCCGACCAGGATCACCGGGATGCCGGCCTCGTCGAAGACGGAGGCGGTCATCGCGTCGTACGCGGTGAGCATGGGCCACTTCTCGCCGCGCTCCTTGGCGGCGGCGATGTCGCGGACGGTGATGCGGCGCGTGCCCTTGCCCCCGTACAGCGCCTTGCTGCCGTCGGAGGGCGTGTTCCGGGCAGCCGAAAGCTGCGTCATTGCAACGCTCCTTCAGTCATCTCGAGGCGCCCTGACGGCGTCCCCGGATCCCCTCCATGGTGGCATCTCGTGCCAGGGAGGACCAGAGGACCCCCGTGTGTGACGCGACCTGCCCGTGGTACACGGCCTCCGCGCCCGCCCGCGCACCGCCGGGCGCAGCGTAAGAGCTCGGTAAAAGCATTCAATACGAGACCGTCCCGTATCGGAAGTTGCCTACGCTCGAACACATGACTACTCCCGCTGTCCCTGCCTCGCGGATTCCCGAGGCGGTGCACCGCCGCCGCTGGGCGATCCTCGGCGTCCTGATGCTCAGCCTGCTGATCGTCGTGCTCGACAACTCGATCCTGAACGTCGCCATCAAGACGATCTCGACGCCGGCCCCGACCGGACTGGGCGCCACGCAGAGCGAGCTGGAGTGGGCGATCAACTCCTACACGCTCGTCTTCGCCGGCCTGCTGTTCACCGCCGGCATCATCGGCGACCGGGTGGGCCGCAAGAAGGTGCTGCTCGGCGGCCTGGTGGTCTTCGGCCTCGGCTCCGCGCTGGCCGCCGAGTCCGGCTCGCCGGCGCAGCTGATCACCTTCCGGGCCGTGATGGCCCTCGGTGCCGCCTTCGTCATGCCGGCCACCCTCGCCGTCCTCATGAACGTCTTCGAGCGCGAGGAGCAGCCCAAGGCCATCGGCATCTGGGCCGGCGGCGTCGGCCTCGGCATCGCGATAGGCCCGATCACCGGCGGCGCGCTGCTGGACCACTTCTGGTGGGGCTCGGTCTTCCTGATCAACGTGCCGATCGTGATCCTCGCCCTGGCGCTCATGCTGTGGCTGGTGCCGGACTCGCGGGACCCGAAGCCGGGCCGTGTCGACCCGGTCGGCGTCGTCCTGTCCGTCGTCGGCCTGGTCCTGCTCGTCTACGGCATCATCAAGGGCGGTGAGCTGGCCGACTTCACGGACACCGCCGTGCTCGGCACCATCGCCGCCGGCCTGGTCGTCCTCGCCGCCTTCGTGGTGTTCGAAAAGCGCAGCGACCACCCGTCCCTGGACGTCACCTACTTCAGGAACAAGGTGTTCTCCGCCGCGATGAGCGCCATCGCGCTGGTGTTCTTCGCGCTCATGGGCGTGACCTTCTTCGGCGTCTTCTACACCCAGAGCGTGCGGGGCTACTCGCCGCTGGAGTCCGGCGTGCTGATGCTGCCGCTGGCCGCCGCCCAGATGATCTTCGCGCCGCGCGCCCGGCTGCTCGTGGACCGCTTCGGCAACAAGGCCACCACCACGGCCGGCCTGGTGCTCCTCGCGCTCATGCTCGCGGCCTTCGCCGGCTTCGAGGCGGACACGCCGATCTGGCAGCTGGAGGTCGTCTTCTTCCTCATGGGCACCGGCATGGCGCACATCATGACGCCGACCAGCGTGGTCATCATGCAGGCCCTGCCCCGCGAGAAGGCCGGCTCGGCCTCCGCGCTCAGCAACACCTTCCGCCAGGTCGGCGGCGCCCTCGGCATCGCCGTCCTCGGCTCGGTGCTGTCGGCGTCGTACCGCAACGGCATCGAGGACAAGCTGCGCCTGCTGCCGCCCGGCGTGCGGGACGCGGCGGGCGAGTCCATCGAGGCCACCCTGGGCGTCGCCGCGAAGCTCGGCCCGCGCGGCCAGGCCCTCGTCGGCCCGGCCGACGACGCCTTCCTGCACGCGATGCACGTCACCGCGCTGTGCGGATCCGCGGTCGCCGTGCTCGGCGCGATCGTCGTGGCCGTGTTCCTGCCGGGCAGGGGTGCGGTGCCCCAGCAGGGCAGGGAGGGGCGGGAACTGGTCACCACGGCCGACTAGGCGGCCCCTCCGTCCGGATCGTCCGCTCGTGCCACGGCCGAAAGCCACCGCACGACCGGCCTGATCCGGACGACGGAGCCGGCACGTCACGGGGGGTGGTGTCACCGCAGGGCCGGACAGGCAGAATCTCCCTGGACGACGAAAGGACGGACCCACACGTGAGCGTCGCCGACAGCCGGACCGCTGCCCGGGCCCCCGCCAGGGGACGCCCCCGCAGTGAGGCGGTGGAGCGCGCCATCGTCGAGGGCGTGATGAAGCTGCTGGAGGAGGGCGTCCCCCTCGCCGAACTCTCCATCGAGCGCATCGCCCGCACCGCGGGTGTCGGCAAGGCCACGATCTACCGCCGCTGGAGCGGCAAGGAGGAACTCTTCGTCGACGTGGTGCGCGCCGCCGAACCGCCGGAACCCGTCCTGCCGGGCACGTCGGTGCGCGACGACCTCGTCGCCCTGCTCGAACAGCTGCGCAGGCGCGGTCTGATGAGCCGCTCCTCGGCCATCCTGCACAACGTCTACGCGCAGATGAAGAGCAGTCCCAAGATCTGGTGCGCGTACCACACCACCGTCATCGAGCCCCGGCGCAGACTGCAGACCGAGGTCCTGCGCCGGTGGCAGCGGGACGGGGCACTGCGCACCGACATCGATGTCGACCTGCTGAACGACCTCGTCTTCGGCCCCATGCTGGTCCGCTCCGTGATGCGCCCCGACGCCGACCTGCCCGAGGGCCTGCCGGAACAGATCGTCGACACCGTGCTCGAAGGGCTACGGCCCGTCAGTTCATAGCGGGACCATGCGGGTTTCGTCACAGACGGCCCTACGGGGCGGCCGGCCGGAACTGCCCTCGCCGGCTTGTTCGTCCTCGTGTCCGTACGGCCGTCACGGGACGGCGGAACGGAGCCGATCATCCCCTAGGGTCGTAGGTCACGGGGGAGAACGGTGTGCACGGCAGGCAGTGAGGCGACAGTATGGCGCAGCAGGCGTACATGGCGGAGACGGACAACGGCGGCTCGGGTCCCGGGCACCGGCACTTCCGGCTTCGGCGCCTGTGGGACCGCTTCCTGACCGGCTGGCGCGGCGACCCGCGCGTCTGGCGCCGCGGTCTGGTCCTCGCGGCCCTGGCGGTCGTCCTCGCGCTGGTGATGCTGCTGCACTCGCACATCCCCAACCTCGTCGGCAACCTCGGCAGCCTGACGGAGACCTTCCTGCCGTGGCTGGGACTGCTCGTCCCCGTCCTCCTGGTCCTCGCCCTGGCGCGCCGGTCGGCGACGGCGCTGCTGGCGGCCGCCCTGCCCGCGATCGTCTGGCTGAACCTGTTCGGCGGGCTGTTCACCGACAAGGCGGGCACCGGCGGCGAGCTGACCGTGGCCACGCACAACGTCAACGCCGACAACCCGGACCCGTCCGGCACCGCCCGTGACGTGGCCGCCTCCGGCGCCGAGGTGCTGGCCCTGGAGGAGCTGAAGGCGTCCGCCGTCCCGGTCTACGAGCGGGCGCTGGAGCCGGCGTACCCGTACCACGCCGTGGTGGGCACGGTCGGCCTGTGGAGCAAGTACCCGCTGAGCGACGTGCGGGCCGTCGACATCAGGCTGGGCTGGGAGCGCGCGATGCGCGCCACGGCGGCCACCCCCGAGGGCCCTGTCGCCGTGTACGTCGCCCACATGCCCTCGGTGCGCGTCAAGGTCAAGGCCGGGTTCACCGCCCGTCAGCGCGACAAGAGCGCCGACGCGCTGGGTGAGGCCATCGCCGACGAGGCGCTGCCGCGGGTGGTCCTGCTCGGCGACCTGAACGGCACCATGAACGACCGCGCGCTCAACGCCGTGACGTCGCAGATGCGTTCCACCCAGGGAGCCGCGGGCGACGGCTTCGGCTTCAGCTGGCCGGCCTCCTTCCCGCTGGCGCGGATCGACCAGATCATGGTCAAGGGCATGGAGCCCGAGAGCTCCTGGTCCCTGCCGCGCACGGGCAGCGACCACCTGCCGGTGGCGGCGCGCGTGAGGGTGGGTCCGGCAACCGTCTCGTAACCCGACGGAATACTCGGCCTGAGAGAATTTGTTCCGTACTGAAACATAGGAAGTACGGACCTCCGCTCGCGAAAGGCCACCACCCCTCATGCCTCTGGCCCTGCTAGCCCTCGCCGTAGGTGCCTTCGGCATCGGCACGACCGAGTTCGTGATGATGGGCCTGCTGCCCGACGTCGCGGACGACCTGCGCATATCGATCCCCACCGCCGGCCACCTGGTGTCCGCCTACGCGCTGGGCGTCGTCATCGGCGCGCCGCTGCTGGCCGCGGTCACCGCACGCATGTCCCGCCGCACGGTGCTGATCGGCCTCATGGCCCTCTTCGTCGTCGGCAACGCGCTGTCCGCGTTCGCCCCGGGCTACGAGTCCCTGCTCGGCGCCCGCTTCCTCAGCGGCCTGCCGCACGGCGCCTTCTTCGGCGTCGGCGCGGTGGTCGCCACCACCATGGTGGCGCCCGAACGCAAGGCCCGCTCCGTCTCCCTGATGTTCCTCGGCCTGACCGTCGCCAACGTCGTGGGCGTCCCGGTCGCCACCCTCATGGGCCAGCACCTGGGCTGGCGGGCGACCTTCCTCGCCGTGAGCGTGATCGGCGTGGCCGCGGTGGCCTCGCTGGCGCTGCTGATCCCGCACGACCACACGCACGCCCCCGCCACCGGCCTGCGGGGCGAACTGGCCGCCCTGCGCTCCCTGCCCGTCTGGCTGGCCCTGGGCACGACCGTGGCCGGCTTCGGCGCCCTCTTCTCGGCCTACAGCTACATCATCCCGATGCTCACCGACGCCGCCGGCTACGCCGGCGCCGGCGTGACGCTGCTGCTGGCCCTGTTCGGCGTCGGCGCGACGGCGGGCAACCTGCTGGGCGGCCGCCTGGCCGACCACTCGCTGCGCGGCACCCTCTTCGGCGGCCTGACGTCCCTCGCCGTCGTCCTGGCGCTGTTCCCGCTCCTGATGCACACCGAGGTCACGGCGGCCCTGGCGGTCACACTCCTCGGCACCGCCGCCTTCGTCACCGGCTCCCCGCTCCAGCTGATGGTCATGGAGAAGGCCGCGGCGGCACCCTCCCTCGCCTCCTCGGCCAACCAGGCCGCCTTCAACCTGGCCAACGCCGGCGGCGCCTGGATCGGCGGCCTCGCCCTGGCCGCGGGCCTCGGGACGACGTCCCCCGCGCTCACGGGCGCGGCCCTGGCCGTCCTCGGCCTCGCGGTCGCGGCGACGGCGTACGCGGTCGACCGCCGCCACCAGGCCGTCCACGAGGGCCGCGTGGTCGCCGCGCACGTGCCTGAGCAGGCGGGGGCGCTGCGCCGCTGAGCGGCGGCGCGCCTCGTGACCGGCAGGGGCCGCACACACGGCCCGCCGTCCCGGCCCGAGGAAGCGGAAGCGACAGCTAGTCCGGCGCCCAGGGCAGTTCGCACCAGACCGTCTTGTGGTCCGGCCCCTGGTCCACGCCCCAGCACCGGGCGAGGGCGTCGATCAGGGCCAGGCCGCGGCCGGACTCGGCGGTGCCGCCGGCCGGCAGCAGGACGGGGACAGTGCGTGCGTCCGGGTCGGTGACCTCGACCCGGGTGTGGCCGTCGGGTGTGCCGGTGACCCGGACCGTGACCGGGGTGCCCTCGCCGAGGTGGTCGATGACGTTCGTCAGCAACTCCGTCGCACACAGGCGCACTTCGTGGTCGAGGGCGCGCAGGCGGTGGCGCAGCTCCGGTACGGCCTTCGGGGTGGCGAGCAGGTCGAGCTCGAAGATCATCGCTCCGCCGCCGTCCTGCGCAGGGCCGCGGCGAGCGCCTGGGCCGTGGCCGTGTTGCAGTTCCCGAGCGCGACGAGGCCGGCGGGCGGCGTGTACGTACCGGCGAGGCTCGGCAGGTCCACGCGCAGTGAGGGCAGCGTGATGTCGTGCAGGGCGAGGGCGGTGCGCAGATCCTCCACGCAGAGGGCGACGTCGTAGGCGGTGGGGGAGTGGTCGGGCATGGGGGGATCCGGGCTTCTGTGCGGTGAGTTACGAACGCCTCACAGAGTGTCGTCCGGCTCGCTACCGTGGAAGAGGGTTCGCGTCCGCGACGCGGGCAGCGGAAACGGCACGGTGAGTTACGGCGGTGAATACGTGGTCCGGCGCAAGGAACATCGACGGTTCGATCAGCGTCCCCGACTTCTACGGCAAGGAGTTGAGGTGGAAGCGGGAGGCTGCGGGACTCTCGCTGGAGCGCTTGGTCGAGGGCAGCTTCTACGGCAAGTCGCACCTCAGCGACATCGAGCACGGCAAGCGGCGCATGCCGATGGATCTGGCCCGGCACGTGGACCGGGTCCTGGGTACGGACGGCTACTTCGAGCGGCACTGCGAGGACGTGCGGCGGGCACGGCGGGGGCCGCACGCCGCTTACTTCGAGAGGGCTTTGGAGGCGGAGAAGCACGCCGAGTCGATCGAGTTGTGGTCTCCGAGCATCCTGCCCGGGCTGTTGCAGACAGCGCCCTACGCACGTGCGCTGGTCCACTCCGCTCACCCGTCCGCCTCGGACGAGTGGGTCGAGGAGAAGGTGCGGGCGCGGCTCGATCGTGCCCGTCTCTTCGAGGGCGATCGCGCAGTCCCGGAGTACTGGGCCATCCTCCACGAGTCGCTGCTCACGGACGCCATCGTGCCGCTTGAGAGCATGGCTGAGCAGCTCGACCGCATCGCGGAACTGACGGACCGGCGCCGGATCGTTCCGCAAGTCGTTTCGCGGAGGAGCGGCGCGTATCCCCTCATGGCCGCCTCCATCATGGTCATGACCTTCCCGGATGCCCCGCCGCTGATCTACACCGAGGCGTCCTACAGCGGAGACACCATCGAGGATCCGGCTCTCGTGAAGCAGTACCGCAAGGCATACGATCGGCTCAGGGCCGTCGCGCTGTCACCGGGCGCGTCCCTCGCCATGATCAAGGCAGCCGCAGAGGATTACCGAAATGGCAAGCGACCGGATCGACTTGAGTGACGCGTTGTGGCTCAAGAGCAGCTACAGCAATGGCGATGGCGGGGAGTGCGTCGAAGTGGCCAGCGACTTCCCCGGCGCTGCCCTCTGGCGCAAGTCGAGCTACAGCAACGAAAGCGGCGGCAACTGCCTCGAAATAGCCGCCAACATCCCCGGCTTCGTCCCCGTCCGTGACTCCAAGGTGCCCGACGGCCCCGCCCTGCTCCTCAGCGACGCCGCCTGGGCTCCCTTCGTGGACGCGCTCAGGTCGTAGGGGCGTCGAAGCGGGCCAGGTCCCGCAGCCAGGCCCGTGCGTTGCCGTCGGACGGGGCGCGCCAGTCGCCGCGCGGGGACAGGGAGCCGCCCGCCGAGACCTTCGGCCCGTTCGGCATGGCCGATCGCTTGAACTGGGCGAAGGCGAAGAAGCGGCGGCAGAAGACCTCCAGCCAGCGCCGGATCTCCTCCAGGTCGTACGCCACCCGCTTGGCCTCCGGGAAGTTCGGCGGCCAGTCCCCTGCGTTCGGGTCGTGCCAGGCGTGCCAGGCCAGGAAGGCGATCTTCGACGGCCGGAAGCCGTAGCGCAGCACGTGGAAGAGTGTGAAGTCGTGCAGCGCGTACGGGCCGATCTTCGACTCGGTCGACTGCATCTCCTCGCCGGGGACCAGTTCCGGGCTGATCTCGGTGTCGAGGATCGCGGCGAGCGTCCTGCTGGTCTCCTCGCCGAACTGGCCGCTGCTGATGACCCATCGGATCAGGTGCTGGATCAGCGTCTTGGGTACGCCGCCGTTGACGTTGTAGTGGCTCATCTGGTCGCCGACGCCGTACGTGGACCAGCCGAGGGCCAGTTCGGAGAGGTCGCCGGTGCCGAGCACGATGCCGCCGCGCTGGTTGGCCAGCCGGAAGAGGTAGTCCGTGCGCAGGCCCGCCTGCACGTTCTCGAAGGTGACGTCGTACACCGGCTCGCCGGAGGCGAACGGGTGGCCCATCTCCTGCAGCATCAGCCGCGCGGTGGGCGTGATGTCCAGTTCGGCGGCGGTGACCCCGAGCGACTCCATCAGCTTGTGGGCGTTGTCCTTGGTGTGGTCGCTGGTGGCGAAGCCGGGCAGGGTCCAGGCCAGGATGTCGCTGCGCGGGCGGCCCGCGCGGTCCATCGCCCGGGCGGCGACGATCAGCGCGTGCGTGGAGTCCAGGCCGCCGGACACGCCGATGACCACCTTGGGACCGCCGATGGCCGCCAGTCGCTGCTGGAGGCCCGCGACCTGGATGTTGTACGCCTCGTAGCAGTCCTGGGCGAGACGGTCCGCGTCGGCCGGCACGAACGGGAAGCGCTCCAGGCGGCGGCGCAGCCCCAGGTCGGTGAGCGGCGGTTCGAGGGTGAAGGCGACCGTCCGGAAGTCCGCCGTCCGGGCGCTGTGCGTACGGCGGTTGTCGTCGAACGTGCCCATCCGCTGCCGCTCCTGCCGCAGCAGGTCGAGGTCCACGTCGGCCACGGCCTGGCTGTCGCCGAGCGGGAACCGCTCCGTCTCGGCCAGCAGCACGCCGTTCTCGTAGACCATGGCCTGGCCGTCCCAGGACAGGTCGGTGGTCGACTCGCCGAGGCCGGCCGCCGCGTAGACGTACGCGGCGAGGCAGCGGGAGGACGCCGAACGGCACAGCAGCTTGCGGTCCTCGGCCCGGCCGACCGTGATCGGGCTGCCCGAGAGGTTGACGAGGACGGTAGCGCCGGCGAGGGCCGCCTCCGCGCTGGGCGGCACCGGCACCCACATGTCCTCGCAGATCTCCGCGTGCAGCACCAGGCCGGGGACGTCCTCGGCCTCGAACAGCAGGTCGACGCCGAACGGCACGGTCTCGCCGCCGAGCCGGATCGACCCGCCGCGCTCGTCGGAGCCGTCGCCGATCTGCCGGCGCTCGTAGAACTCCCGGTAGTTGGGCGGGTACGACTTCGGCACGACACCGAGGACGCGGCCGCGGTGCACGATCACCGCGCAGTTGTAGACCCGGTTGCGGTGGCGCAGCGGGGCGCCGACGACCAGCACCGGCAGCAGATCCGCCGACCCCGCCACCACCTCCTCCAGCGCCTCCTCGACCTGGTCGAGCAGCGCGTCCTGGAGCAGCAGGTCCTCGATGGAGTAGCCGCTCAGCACCATCTCCGGGAAGACGGCGACCGCGACGCCCTCCTCGGCGCACCGGCGTGCGTGACGCAGGACCGCTTCGGCGTTGGCGTGCGGGTCCGCGATGACGGTGTGCCCCGTACACGCGGCGACCCGTGCGAAGCCGTGCTGATAGATCGACCTGAAGTTCAACGGAGGCACGCGCCCAGTGTAATCGTCAGAGCGACACGATATCGGGTGCGGGGGTGTGTCCCGCGCCCGGGAACGAGGAGGGGGCGTGGGGTGCGATCGGCGCGGAGAAGAGGCTCGCGCGGGGCACGGTCGAGGGGCAGCGGTCGGAGATGCGGCTCATGGCCGACCTGCTCAAGCGGCGGGACGCGGAGGCGCGTTAGGCCGCGTTGGGCGGTACCGAGGCCGCGGATCCGGGCCGCATGTCGGGGGCGCTCCGGGCGGCGTCGGCTGGGCGCCCCTGCCTGCGGGGGTTCAGGGGCGTGATGTCGGCTGGGCCCAGACTGCGGATGGGTACCCCACGGGGTCCGGGCTCGCGGTGGCCCGCGTCGACCACGTGAACGGGTACGACGCCGCCGACGGCCTCGCGACCTCGGTCCGCAGCCTCGGCAAAGGACAGCTCGCTGTCCGCGGTGAGGGGCTACGACGACGTCACCGGCGTGGGTTCGCCACGAACAGCTACGTCCAGTCGTACCGGCGTCACTCATCCGCTGACCCGGCCGACGGTGCAACGGGCGGCGCAGCCCTCCAGGCGACCCGGGAGCAGCCGGGTGCGTGCGGCCGGAGGCGACCCGCGAGCAGGCGGATGCACACGGCCGAAGACGCGACCCACGAGGGGCGGCGGGGCATGAAGCCCCTCGGCGCCCGCGACGGCGCCCGCGGCCGAAGGCGGACGCGCATCCGCACATTCACCTGCACGTGCGTCCGCCCCTATATTTGCAGGCGTTATGCCGATTATTTAGGCTGGCCGGATGCGGTTGCGGCGCTCCACCGATCTGGCGTTGCGCGTCCTGATGCGGCTCGCCGTCGCGGGCGAGTCGAACCCCACGACCCGAGAGGTCGCGACGGACATGGACGTGCCGTACACGCACGCCGCGAAGGTCGTCGCCGAACTCACCCGCATGGGCCTGCTCGCCGCCCGGCGCGGCCGGGGCGGTGGACTCGCGCTCACGGAGGCCGGCCGCGGGGCGTCGGTCGGCGCGGTGGTCCGCGCGTTCGAGGGGGACGGCGACGTCGTCGACTGCGAGGGCGGCCCCGTTCCCTGTCCGCTGAGGGCGGCGTGCCGGCTGCGGGGAGCCCTGCGCCGGGCGCAGGAGGCGTTCTACGCGTCGCTGGACCCGCTCACCGTGGCGGACATGGTGGCCGACCCGACGGGACCGGTGCTGCTGGGCATCTCCCGCGCGCCGTAGCCCCCGGCCTCAGCCCGTCCGCCCCCTGCTCCTGGCGGCCTCAGCCCCTCCCTGCTCCTGGCGGCCTTCTGCGGGCCCGAGACGTGCACGCGCGGGAAAGCCCCGGAGCCGGGGAGCTCCGGGGCTTTCGCCGCACGGACGGGGAGCCGGCTCAGCCCTGCGCCAGCCAGAGGTCCGGCCCGAACACCTCGTAGTGGATGTCCGCCGGGGCGACACCCTTCTCGATCAGCTGGGCTCGCACCGCCCGCATGAAGGGCAGCGGACCGCACAGGTACGCGCGCGTGCCCTGCGCCACCTCCACGTCGGCGAGGTCCACCAGACCGGTACGCGTGCCGGGGGCGGCATCCGTCTCGTACCAGAAGTGGACGGCCGCCGCCGGCAGCTTCGCCGCGTACGCCTCGTGGTCGGCCAGCAGGGCGTGGTCGGCGGGGGAGCGGTCGCCGTGCACGACGGTGACCGGGCCCTGGTGCCCGCTGTCCGCGAGCTGGGCCAGCATCGCGACCATCGGGGTGACGCCGATGCCGGCGGAGGCGAGCAGCAGGGGCGAGCCGGCGACGTCCTCGAGGACCAGGTCGCCGTACGGCTCCGACAGTTCCAGGACGTCACCGTCGCGCACGTGCGCGTGGAGGTGGTTGGAGACCTCGCCGTCGGGGGCCGCGCCGCCGTGCACGCGCTTGACGGTGAACCGCCGCTCCGACCGGCCGGGCGCCCCGGACAGGCTGTACTGCCGGATCTGGTGGGCGCCGTCGGCGAGCTCCACGCGGACGGAGACGTACTGCCCGGCGCGGAAGCCGGTCACCGGGCCGCCGTCGGCCGGGCGGACCCGGAAGGAGACGACGTCGGGGGTCTCGGCGACGCGCTCGACGACCTGCCACTGCCGCCACCCGCGGCGGCCGCTCTCCTCGTACAGCCGCTTCTCGACGGCGATGAGCGCGTTCGCCATCAGCCAGTAGACCTCGTCCCAGGCGGCCGCGACGTCCGGGGTGACGGCCTCGCCGAGCACCTCGGCGATGGCGGCGAAGAGGTGCTCGTGGACGACGTCGTACTGCTCGGGCGCGATGCCGAGGGAGGCGTGCTTGTGGGCGATCCGGCTCAGCATCGCGTCGGGCCGCTGGTCGGGGTGGTCCACCAGGTGGGTGGCGAAGGCGGCGATGGAACCGGCGAGCGCCTGGCGCTGCGCGCCGGACGCCTGGTTGCCGCGGTTGAACAGGTCGCGCAGCAGTGCGGGGTGGGCGGCGAACAGACCCTCGTAGAAGCGGTCGGCGATCTCGCCGATGGCCGCCCCGACAGCGGGGAGGGTGGCGCGGACGGTGGCTGCGGACTGCTCGGACAGCATCGGGATCTCCTCGGATCGACTGTGAGCACGCTATTGAAACTTGCATTTGAGATGCAAATTATCTGGGCGTGACGACGCTCACGGCCGCCGTTACGGAGGGCCGTCCGAGCAGGCAAGATGGGCGGCACAGCGGTTCACCCGCCGGGCGCCGGGCGTTCGGGCCGTGGACGGCCGGGCGAACCGCATACGCAACGCGCATGAAATGGTGTTGTGGTGGGATGCTCAGGTCCCGACCGCCTCCCGCGCACCGGAGGCAGGCAGCCTGACCAGCACAGATGAGGAAGCGGACTATGGACAAGCAGCAGGAGTTCGTGCTCCGGACGTTGGAGGAGCGCGACATCCGGTTCGTACGGCTGTGGTTCACGGACGTGCTGGGCTTCCTCAAGTCCGTGGCCGTGGCGCCGGCCGAGCTGGAGCAGGCCTTCGACGAGGGCATCGGCTTCGACGGCTCCGCCATCGAGGGCTTCGCGCGGGTCTACGAGTCCGACATGATCGCCAAGCCGGACCCCTCCACCTTCCAAATCCTGCCCTGGCGCGCCGAGGCCCCCGGCACCGCCCGCATGTTCTGCGACATCCTCATGCCGGACGGCTCCCCGTCCTTCGCCGACCCGCGCTACGTCCTCAAGCGCGCCCTCGCCAAGACCTCCGACCTGGGCTTCACCTTCTACACCCACCCGGAGATCGAGTTCTTCCTGCTCAAGGACAAGCCCGTCGACGGCAGCCGGCCGACCCCCGCCGACAACTCCGGCTACTTCGACCACACCCCCCAGAACGTCGGCATGGACTTCCGCCGCCAGGCCATCACCATGCTGGAGTCGATGGGCATCTCGGTGGAGTTCTCCCACCACGAGGGCGCGCCGGGCCAGCAGGAGATCGACCTGCGCTACGCCGACGCCCTGTCCACGGCGGACAACATCATGACGTTCCGCCTGGTCATGAAGCAGGTCGCGCTGGAGCAGGGCGTGCAGGCGACCTTCATGCCGAAGCCGTTCTCGGAGTACCCCGGCAGTGGCATGCACACGCACCTGTCCCTCTTCGAGGGCGACCGCAACGCCTTCTACGAGTCGGGGGCCGAGTACCAGCTCTCCAAGGTCGGCCGCTCCTTCATCGCGGGCCTGCTGCGGCACGCGGCGGAGATCTCCGCGGTCACCAACCAGTGGGTGAACTCCTACAAGCGCATCTGGGGCGGCTCCGAGCGCACCGCCGGCGCGGGTGGCGAGGCCCCCTCGTACATCTGCTGGGGGCACAACAACCGCTCCGCCCTGGTCCGGGTGCCGATGTACAAGCCGGGCAAGACGGGCTCGGCGCGGGTCGAGGTGCGCTCGCTGGACACCGGCGCGAACCCCTACCTGTCCTACGCGGTCCTCTTGGCCGCCGGCCTGAAGGGCATCGAGGAGGGCTACGAGCTGCCGCCGGGCGCCGAGGACGACGTCTGGGCCCTCTCCGACGCCGAGCGCCGCGCGCTGGGCATCGAGCCCCTCCCGCAGAACCTCGGCGAGGCCCTGGCCCTGATGGAGCGCAGCGACCTGGTCGCCGAAACCCTCGGCGAACACGTCTTCGACTTCTTCCTGCGCAACAAGAAGTCGGAGTGGGAGGAGTACCGCTCGGAGGTCACGGCGTTCGAGCTGAAGAACCTGCTGCCGGTGCTGTAGGGGCAGGTCGGGGCGGGGTACCTGCCTACATGACGGGAGCATGGGCAGCGCCCCGTCCGTGGCCGTCCTCAGTACCCTTGCCCTTGCTGGCTCGCCGTCGACTATTGCACCGAACGAAAGCCCCGGGCCCTGTGCCGGCCCGGGGCACGTTCTGAGCGTCGCTGCTAATGCGAGATGCCGTAACGGTCTGTGAACTTCGCGACAGCGTCAGGATCGCGGCGCATCGCGGCCCACAGTTGGTTCCGACGGAAGCCCTCCCGTCCGGTCTCCAGGATCTTCTCGTAGCCGTCCCGCGCCTCCACCAGACGCTCGACTACCAGGAACTCGATGATGTCCTCAAGGCAGGGCCGGAAGCGTTTTCCGCCCACAGGAAAGTGCAGTTGCGAGAACGACCGGCCGGCATCCGTCCTAGGGTCATTCAGCGTGCTGAACAGCTCCGACGCGCCGTACACCTGTAGATGGGCATCCGGGTAGCCGTCCGCCTTGTCGCGTTCATAGTCGTAGTGGAAGAGGCCGTGCTTGGCACCTTGCGACCCGAACACCCCGAAGAACGACTTGTGCACCATCAAATGCTCGCGCTCGGCGTCCAGGCGCAACTGGAAGCTGATGTCCATCCACATCTCGATCTTCGGCGCCCTAGGCTTCAACGGGAACCGCTGCGCCGTCATCGTGGTCTTGTCGATCAGATGTCCGAGTGCGAAAAGACGGTCGTCGCCCCTGGAGAGCGCGACCGCCTTTATCTGGATGTAATCCGCGATAGTGCAATTCAGGAGACTCTGGATCTCCTTGGCGAATCTGTTCGTCTGGTCACGAAGCTTGTCAGAGATCAAGTGCGCCGCCGATGGATACCCAGAGTGATTGGGCCTGCGCCGAGTTGAAGTCGCGGCGGGCCGCCATGTCGCGGAGTTGCTTGTAGGTCAGACCGAGCCGGTCCAGCGCCGCGTAGGCGGCCTCACGGAACTCCTCCTCGGACAGTTCGGTGATGACGTCGTCGTCGTGATCCGAAGTCCTCTGCTCTTGGATGGTCATCTGAATCAGCCCCTACCCCCCAGTAGCTTCTGCGACGCTGACAGTGTCCCTCATGGGTCTGACACTGTGGCCTGCATCACCCGTGCCTTGCTGTCGGTATGCCCCGATCGGTCGAAGATTTACCTGCGAACGGGTGACCACAACCACCAAGGGGTGACAAGCAGTCACCGGATGGACACGGACGAGCGGGCACCGGTCCACGGCGGCTCGCCGCCCGCTGCCTCGGCGTCCCGGCGCTGGATCTTCGTAGAACGCCAACTCGCCGCGCACTGGTACCTGGTACTGCTCCGCGGAAGTTCGTGGAGGGGTCAGGCTGGCACGCAGTCGGGGTAGAGGCCGGAGGCACAGTCCAGGCATTCTTCGGGGCTTCCGAAGGGGAGTCCGTTAGGCAGGGAGTTGTCCTGGTGGCTGTCTCGACTGGCGAGGTAGAGGGCGAAGCCCCATGTGTGCAACACGGTGCGGAGAGAGCATGCACACGCCAAGGTTCGGCCCACGCCGTCCGGCCCGGTGGGTGAAGTCCGGATGAACGGTCGGGAGCGGCGCCGACCACGAAGCGCCGGGAGGGGCGGCCGGCCGCCGGGCAGCCCCAGTGGCCCAGTCGGATGGTCCGAAGCAAACGGCCTACTAGCGTCCCGCGGCCAGGTCGGCGAGCAGCCGGTGCAGCGGCTCGGCCGCCCGGCGCCGGTACTCCTGGATCACCCAGCTGTTGCCGTCGGGGTCCCGGAAATACAGGAACGTGCCGCCGTCCTGCGGCGACAGGGCCCGCGGCTCGGTGACGTCGAGCCCGCGCGAGGTCAGCTCCTCGTACGCGGCCTTCGCGTCGGCCACGCAGAGCTGCATCCCGTGGTAGGTCCCCGGCCGGGGGTTCTCCATGGGCATGTCCAGCCCCTGGGTGAGCGCGATCGAGCAGCCCGAGCCCGGCGGCGTCAGCTGGACGATCCGCACGCCCGGCGTCACCTCGCCGTCGAAGTCCACGTGGAAGCCGACTCTGTCGCGGTAGAACTCCTTGGCCCGGTCGACATCGGTGACCGGCAGCGGGATCACTTCCAGCGTCATCTCCATGGCTGACTCCCTCGTCGGTGTGTCCCCGGACCCGGCTGCCGCACGGGGCGAACCGCGGCGGGTCCGGCCGGAAGGCTCATCACCACCGAAGCGGACAACGGTGAGCGGCGCCACCGCAGGCGCCCGGCCGGCCCGGGCGCCGGCCCCGGTGCCCCCGCGAGCCGCACCGGAACGCCGCACGCCGGCCACCGGTGACCCACCTGGCCCGGCCGCCTCGCCCCGGTGCCCCGCAGGCCACCGGCCCGGCTCCGCTCCGGGCCACCAACCCGACGCCATGCGGCAGCCCACCGACCCCGGCACCGCGGGGCCCCGCCCCACCCGGGAGCCACCGCAGGCTGCCACCGCCGGCCACCGCCTGCGCCGAGGCCCGGCCTCACCGCAGGCCACCGCCCGCGCCGAGGCCGGGCCT
>NZ_JBEYXZ010000039.1:0-63550 GCF_040645305.1 Streptomyces sp. NPDC046831
GCCCTGGCGGCGGGACTCCTCGACGGCGGCGCGCAGCAGGGCGCGGGCGACCCCCTTGCCGCGCGCCTTCTCGGCCGGCCGGCCGCGACGCCTCCGCACAGGCGGGCTGACCGCGTCGCCCCCGCGCGCGGGCCGGCTGACCGCGATGCCCCCCGGGACGCGAAGCGGCCGCGTAACGTCCTCGCGGCCCGGGGCCGTCAGAAGCCGGCGGGCTCGGTGTACACGCCCCACTCGTCGCGCAGCGCGTCGCAGATCTCCCCCAGCGTGGCCTCCGCCCGGACCGCGTCCAGCATCGGCCCGATCATGTTGGAGCCGTCGCGCGCGGCGGCGAGCATGGCGTCCAGCGCGGAGCGCACCCGGGCGTCGTCCCGTGCGGCCTTGCGCGCGCCGAGCACCCGGACCTGCTCCCGCTCGACCTCGTGGCTGACCCGCAGGATCTCCAGGTCCCCGGTGACGGAGCCGGTGTGGACGTTGACGCCGACGACCTTCTTGTCGCCCTTCTCCAGCGCCTGCTGGTAGCGGAAGGCGGACTCGGCGATCTCGCCCGTGAACCAGCCGTCCTCGATGCCGCGCAGGATGCCGGAGGTGATCGGGCCGATGGGGTGCCGCCCGTCGGGGTGCGCCCGCAGACCGCGCTCCTTGATCTGGTCGAAGATCTTCTCGGCGTCCGCCTCGATCCGGTCCGTCAGCTGCTCGACGTACCACGAACCGCCCAGCGGGTCGGCCACGTTGGCCACCCCGGTCTCCTCCATCAGCACCTGCTGCGTGCGCAGGGCGATCTCGGCCGCCTGCTCGGAGGGCAGCGCGAGGGTCTCGTCGAGGGCGTTGGTGTGCAGCGAGTTGGTGCCGCCGAGCACCGCCGCCAGCGCCTCGACGGCCGTGCGCACCACGTTGTTGTACGGCTGCTGCGCGGTCAGCGAGACGCCGGCGGTCTGCGTGTGGAAGCGCAGCCACTGGGCCTTGTCGGTCTTCGCGCCGTACACGTCCCGCATCCAGCGCGCCCAGATGCGGCGTGCGGCGCGGAACTTGGCGATCTCCTCGAAGAAGTCGACGTGCGCGTCGAAGAAGAAGGACAGGCCGGGGGCGAAGACGTCCACGTCCAGACCGCGGCTGAGGCCCAGCTCGACGTACCCGAAGCCGTCCGCGAGCGTGTACGCCAGCTCCTGCGCGGCCGTCGAGCCGGCCTCGCGGATGTGGTATCCGGAGACGGACAGGGGCTTGTACGCGGGGATGCGCTCCGCGCAGTGCTCCATCAGGTCGCCGATCAGCCGCAGATGGGGCTCGGGCTGGAACAGCCACTCCTTCTGGGCGATGTACTCCTTGAAGATGTCGGTCTGCAGCGTGCCGTTCAGGACGGCGGGGTCGGCGCCCTGGCGCTCGGCGGCGACGAGGTACATGCAGAACACGGGGACGGCGGGGCCGCTGATGGTCATCGACGTGGTGACGTCGCCGAGCGGGATGTCCCGGAAGAGCACCTCCATGTCGGCCGCCGAGTCGATGGCGACGCCGCAGTGCCCGACCTCGCCGAGCGAGCGCGGGTCGTCGGAGTCGCGGCCCATGAGCGTGGGCATGTCGAACGCGACCGAGAGGCCGCCGCCGCCCGCCGCGAGGATCATCTTGTAGCGCTCGTTCGTCTGCTCGGCGTTGCCGAACCCGGCGAACTGCCGGATCGTCCAGGTGCGCCCCCGGTAGCCGGTCGGGTACAGCCCGCGGGTGAAGGGGTACTCCCCGGGCCAGCCGATCCGCTCGAACCCGTCGTAGGTGTCCCCCGGCCGGGGGCCGTACACGGGCTCCACGGGGTCGCCGGAGAGCGTGGTGAAGTCAGCGTCGCGCTTGCGTGCGGCGTCGTACCGGGCCTGCCAGCGACGGCGGCCCTCCTCGATGGCGTCAGCGTCCATACCCACGAATTTACTTGGACGTCCTAGTAAATGTCGACGGCTGACCGCCGTACGCGTCTGCGTACGGCGGTCGGACGGCTCCCGGTGACGGCGGCGCTACGCCTCGGCGACCGCGGGCGAGTCGCCGGCGAGGCGGGACTCCAGCTCGTGGCTGACCCTGCGCTCCACGAAGAAGGCGGCCGTCGGGATCGTCCCGGCGACCAGCACCCACACCTGCTTGCCGACCGGCCACTTCGCCTTGGAGCCCAGGTCGAAGGCGAAGACCAGGTAGACCACGTACAGCCACCCGTGCGCGATGCCGACGACACGCGTGAAGTCCGCCGCGCCGTCGATGTCGAGCAGGTACTTGGCGATGACGCCCAGGGTCAGCAGGACCAGCAGCACGCCGGTGACGTAGGCCATGACCCGGTAGCGGGTCAGCACGCTTCGTTTCATGGATACGAGCGTAACCGCCCGAAACATCCCCGCTTCGCCGGGGAGCCCCTGTCCCCGGCCGGTGCCGCGCCCGGGTGCCCGGGCCGCCGCGGACCGGCGGCCGGCGGCGGCCCCGCCGGGGACAGGGCCCTACTGGTCGTCGAAGTCGTGCGCGGCGACGCGCAGCGGGCGCAGCATCGCGAAGATCTCCCCGCACTCCTCGGCGTCGTAGACCCCGAGCCCGAAGTCCATCGCCATCAGGTCCCGGGTGGCGGCCTCGACGACCTCGCGGCCCTTGTCGGTGATGACGGCGAGCGTGCCGCGTCCGTCGTTGGGGTTGGGCCGCTTGGCCACCAGGCCGGACCTGACCAGCCGGTCCACGGTGTTCGTGACGGAGGTCGGGTGCACCATGAGGCGTTCACCGATCTTGGACATCGGCAGCTCGCCGGCCTTGGAGAAGGTGAGCAGGACCAGGGCCTCGTAGCGAGCGAACGTCAGCCCGTACGGCTTGACCACCGCGTCGACCTCGGCCAGCAGGATCTGGTGCGCGCGCATGATCGAGGTGATCGCGGCCATCGACGGCACGCTGCCCCAGCGCTGCTTCCAGAGCTCGTCGGCGCGGGCGATGGGGTCGAAGGGGAGACTGAGGGGCTTCGGCACGTCATCAGACCCTACCGGGCGGTCATATCGGGGCCAGCCCCGTCTCGCCCTTCGGTCCCCCGCCGTCCGCCTCGCGTCCCACGCGCCGTGCCCGCACGGCCAGCAGCACGCAGCACACCGTGCCCAGCGCTCCGGCGCCCGCCACCGTGGCCCGCACCCCGGCGACCTCGGCCGCGACGCAACCCCGCTGGGCTTCGCGCCGGCGTCGGGCGGGTGACGTCCGGGGAGTGCCGGCCACCGCCGCGGGAGGCGTCCGGCGAGGGCCGCGGGAGGCCGCCCGCGGTGGGACTCTCCCGCGCTCCCCTGCCCGCCGTCAAGGCGCCTCAGCGGGCGGCGACTGGCCCCTGGCTGCCCGACCCCACGGGACACACCCACGTGACCAGCGGCGAACGAGAGGACCCCGGCCCGTGGGGGCCGGGGTCCTCTCACCGCGCGGGCGCGGACGGCACGAGCGCACCGCCGGGCAGGCACCGGCCTGCCGGGCCGCGCGTCTAGCCGGCGAGGTGGCGCTCCACCGTCTCGACCTTGCTGGTGAGACCGTCGGTCACGCCGGGGCGGATGTCGGCCTTGAGGACGAGGGAGACCCGCGGCGCGCGCGCCTCGACGGCCGCGACGGCCCGTCTCACCACGTCCATGACCTCGTCCCACTCCCCCTCGACCGAGGTGAACATGGCGTCGGTGCGGTTCGGCAGGCCGGACTCGCGCACCACCCGGACGGCGTCGGCGACGTACTCCCCCACGTCCTCGCCGACGCCCAGCGGCGTCACGGAGAAGGCGACGATCATGCCTTCGCGACCTCCTCGCGGCGGGCACGGGAGGCGATGACCGCGTCCTCGGCGGCCCGCTTCAGCCTGCGCTCGGCGAAGAAGCCGCCGGCCGGCAACACCGACAGCACGAAGTACAGCGCGGCAATCCCCGGGCTCCACCTGGCCCGGTTCCAGGCGTCCGCCCAGAACAGCACGTACAGGATGAACAGGACGCCGTGGATCGCGCCCATCACGGGCACCGCGTTGAAGTCCGTGGTCCGCTTCAGGACCGAGCAGACCAGCAGCAGGAGGAAGGACACGGCCTCGGGGGCCGAGACCAGGCGGAGGCGGCGGAGGGCGGTGGCGGTCTTGAGGTCCACGGGTCACCTTCGGAAGGGGAGAGACGCTGACGACGCGGACGCTTGTGAAAGTGAGCACAAACGCCCCGTCCATTGTGGCAAACCTCCGGCGGACCCCCGGTGGCAGGGGGTCGCGGCGCCGGCGTGCAGGGGCCGGCTCGGGGTCGATCTCCTCCTGGAGTAGCTGTCGGCCCGGCCTCTCGCCCGCTACCTTCACAGCGTGACGACGTTCCGGCTTCAGGGAAGCAAGGTGCTCGCCGTCGACATGACCGGGGACGCCGTCAAGGCGAAGAACGGCTCGATGGTCGCGTACGACGGGCAGATGGCCTTCAAGAAACTCAGTGGCGGCGGCGAGGGCCTGCGGGGCATGGTGACCCGGCGGCTCACCGGCGAGCAGATGACCGTGATGGAGGTGCGCGGACAGGGGACCTGCTGGTTCGCCGACCGCGCCTCCGAGATCAACCTCGTGGCGCTCCAGGGCGACCGGCTGTACGTGGAGTCGAGCAATCTGCTCGCGACGGACGCCGGGCTGCGCACCGGCACGACGTTCACCGGGCTGCGCGGGGCCTCGCAGGGCCACGGGCTGTTCACGACGACGGTCGAGGGGCACGGGCAGGCGGCGATCCTGTCGGACGGGCCGGCGGTGGTGCTGCGGGTCAGCCCGCAGTACCCGCTGATCGTCGACCCGGGCGCGTACGTCGCCCACCAGGGCGACGTACGGCAGTCGTTCCAGTCCGGCGTGACGTTCCGCACGCTGCTCGGCGAGGGCGGCGGCGAGGCCTTCCAGATCCGCTTCGAGGGGGACGGGCTCGTGTACGTCCAGCCCAGTGAGCGCAACACGATCGCGGGGGATGTCTGACATGGCGTTCCGGGAGCTCAACTCCAAGATGGTGGAGGCGACGGTGACGCCCGGGCAGCGGCTGTTCAGCCAGCGCGGCGCCATGCTCGCCTACCGGGGCGACGTCTCCTTCACCCCCAACGTCCAGGGCGGCCAGGGCGGGGTGATGTCGATGATCGGGCGCCGGCTCGCGAACGAGGCCACGCCGCTGATGACCGTGGAGGGCAGCGGCACCGTGCTCTTCGGGCACGGCGGCCACCACGTCCACGTCATCCACCTCACCGGTGACACCCTCTACGTGGAGGCGGACCGGCTGCTCGCCTTCGAGGGCACGCTGCGGCAGGGCACGATGTTCCTGGGCTCGCAGGGCGGGGTCATGGGCATGGTCCGCGGCCAGGTGACGGGCCAGGGGCTGTTCACCACCACCCTCCAGGGCCACGGGGCCGTGGCCGTGATGGCGCACGGCGGCGTCTTCGAGGTCCCGGTCACCCCGCAGCGGCCGGTGCACGTCGACCCGCAGGCGTACGTGGCCCACCACGGCGACGTCCGCAACAAGCTGTCGACGGCGCTCGGCTGGCGCGACATGGTGGGCCGCGGCTCCGGTGAGGCGTTCCAGCTGGAGCTCAGCGGGAGCGGTGCCGTCTACGTCCAGGCCTCGGAGGAGAAGCTGTGAGCGCATACGGGGGCGCCGGGCCCGTGGTGTACGACCCCACGACCCTGCCGGCCGACGACAACGTCAACGCCTACACCTTCTGCGTCGAGCTGAAGGGGAGCCAGTGGTTCCTGCAGAAGGGGAAGATGATCGCCTACTACGGGGCGATCGACTTCAACGGCGTGGGGCACGGGCGGCTGGACCGTCTGGTGCGCACGTCCTTCCATTCGCCTCTGCACGCGAGCGACTGGGTCGTGGCGGAGGGCTCGGGCAAGATGCTGCTCGCCGACCGGGCCTTCGACGTCAATTCCTATGACCTGGACGACGGCAACCTGACCATTCGCTCCGGCAACCTCCTCGCTTTTCAGCCAACTCTTTCCCTCAAGCAGTCGATCGTGCCGGGGTTCCTGACCCTGATCGGAACCGGAAGGTTCGTGGCGGCGTCCAACGGTCCGGTGGTGTTCATGGAGCCGCCGATCCGGGTGGACCCGCAAGCGCTTGTGGGATGGGCCGACTGCCCGTCCCCGTGCCACCACTACGACCACGGCTACCTGACCGGGGTCATGGGCGGTCTACGTGCGATGACGGGCCTCGGCGGGGCCTCCGGGGAGGAGCACCAGTTCGAGTTCGTGGGGGCCGGTACGGTCCTGCTGCAGTCGACCGAGACCCTGATGGCCGAGCAGGCCACGGGAGGGGTGCCGAACGAGCCCGGCGTACCGGGCGGCGGCGGGGTACCCGGAGGGCACGGACAGCAGCCGGGGGCACCGCGCCTTCCCGGACAGCTGGGGGACCTCCAGCGTCGCTTCGGGCTGTGAGCGGTAGTCTGCGGAGTGTGACGGCTCGAACGCGTGCGCACCGTCATGCCACCTCTCACTAGTTCGCCTTTCAACTTTTTAGGTAGACTTCATTCATGGAGACCGACACGGCCACGCGCTGGCTGACCGATGCGGAGCAGTGCGCCTGGCGCACCCAGCTGGAGGTCAACAGGCTGTTGACCTACCAGCTCGAAAAGGACCTGCAGCCGTTCGGCCTGACAATGAACGACTACGAGATCCTGGTGAACCTCTCCGAGTCCGAGGACGTACGGATGCGGATGAGCGACCTCGCCTCCGCCACCCTCCAGTCCAAGAGCCGCCTCTCGCACCAGATCACGCGCATGGAGAACGCGAACCTGGTGCGCCGTGAGAACTGCGAGTCCGACCGCAGAGGTCTGTACGCCGTCCTCACCGAGCACGGGCTGGAGACGATGCGGAAGGTCGCGCCGCACCACGTGGCGTCCGTGCGCCGGCACTTCATCGACCTGCTGTCCCCCGACGCCCTGATCGAGCTCGACAAGGCCCTGCGGCCGATCGCGGAGCACCTGCGCGGGCAGCGGGGCCGTCCGTAGCGGCCGCGAGGCCCGGTCACGCGTACGGCGGAGGCCGGAACCCCTCGCCCGGGGTTCCGGCCTCCGCCGTGGGCAGGACGGGCTGCGGGCCCGTCCGGGGCGGCGCTCAGCCCTGCGTCAGGCCCGCCACCAGTTCGTCCGCGGCCCGGTACGGGTCCAGCTCGCCGGCGACGATGCGCTCGGCCAGGGCGCTCAGCCGGCGGTCGCCGTGCAGGTCGCCGATGCGCTCGCGCAGGGCGGTGACCGCGATCGTCTCCACCTCGCGGGCCGCGCGGGCCCTGCGGCGCTCGGCCAGCACGCCCCGCTCCTCCATCCAGGCGCGGTGCTTCTCCAGCGCCTCGACCACCTCGTCGACGCCCTCCGCGCGCGCGGCGACCGTCTTGACGATGGGCGGGCGCCAGTCGCCGGGACCGCGTGCCTCGCCCAGACCCAGCATGTGGTTCAGCTCGCGGGCGGTCGCGTCCGCGCCGTCCCGGTCCGCCTTGTTGACGACGTACACGTCGCCGATCTCCAGGATGCCGGCCTTGGCCGCCTGGATGCCGTCGCCCATGCCCGGCGCCAGCAGGACCACCGAGGTGTCCGCCTGGGAGGCGATCTCCACCTCCGACTGGCCGACGCCGACCGTCTCGACCAGGATCACGTCGCAGCCGGCCGCGTCCAGCACCCGGATCGCCTGCGGCGCGGCCCACGCGAGGCCGCCGAGGTGGCCGCGCGTGGCCATGGACCGTATGTAGACGCCGGGGTCGGAGGAGTGCTCCGACATCCGCACCCGGTCACCGAGCAGGGCGCCGCCGGAGAAGGGCGACGACGGGTCGACGGCCAGGACGCCGACCCGCCTGCCCTGCTTGCGGTACGCGGTCACCAGCGCCGACGTGGACGTCGACTTGCCGACTCCGGGCGAGCCCGTCAGGCCGACGACGTAGGCGTTGCCGGTCAGCGGCGCGAGCGCTGCCATGACCTCCCTCAGCTGCGGGGACGCCCCCTCCACCAGGGAGATCAGCCGGGCCACGGCCCGCGGCCGGCCTTCCCTGGCCTGGGCCACCAGAGAGGAGACGTCCTGCATCACTGCTCCGTTTCTGCGTCGATCGGTGCGCCGCGCGGCGCTCGAGCCGGCTCGGCTCACCGGGAGGTGGTGGGTCGGGAGGTACCCGGGGGTCAGGCCCTGGGCACCCGGAGGATCAGCGCGTCGCCCTGGCCGCCGCCACCGCACAGCGCGGCCGCGCCGACCCCGCCGCCCCGGCGCTTCAGCTCCAGCGCCAGGTGCAGCACGAGGCGGGCGCCGGACATGCCGATCGGGTGACCCAGGGCGATGGCGCCGCCGTTGACGTTCACCTTTTCCGTGGACACGCCGAGGTCCTTCATTGACTGCACGGCGACGGCGGCGAACGCCTCGTTGATCTCGATGAGGTCGAGGTCGGAAACCTCCAGGCCCTCCTTCTTCAGGGCGTGCGCGATCGCGTTGGACGGCTGCGACTGCAGGGAGTTGTCCGGGCCCGCCACGTTGCCGTGGGCGCCGATCTCGGCGATCCAGTCCAGGCCCAGCTCCTGGGCCTTGGCCTTGCTCATCACCACGACGGCGGCGGCGCCGTCGGAGATCTGCGAGGAGGAGCCGGCCGTGATGGTGCCGTCCTTGGCGAAGGCCGGGCGCAGCTTGCCCAGCGACTCGGCGGTGGTGTCGCCGCGGATGCCCTCGTCCTTGCTGAACAGGACCGGGTCGCCCTTGCGCTGCGGGATCTCCACCGGGGTGATCTCGGCCTCGAAGACGCCGTTCTTCTGCGCGGCCGCGGCCCGCTGGTGGGACAGCGCGGCGATCTCGTCCTGCTCCTGGCGGCCGATGCCCAGGCGCGTGTTGTGCTTCTCCGTGGACTCGCCCATGGCGACGCCCTCGAAGGAGTCGGTCAGGCCGTCGTGGGCCATGGCGTCGAGCATGGCGACCGCGCCGTACTTGAAGCCCTCGCGGGACTTCGGCAGCAGGTGGGGGGCGTTGGTCATGGACTCCTGGCCGCCCGCGACCACGATGTCGAACTCACCCGCCCGGATCAACTGGTCGGCGAGGGCGATCGCGTCGAGGCCGGAGAGGCAGACCTTGTTGATGGTGAGCGCCGGGACGCTCATCGGGATGCCCGCCTTGACCGCGGCCTGGCGCGCCGGGATCTGCCCCGCCCCGGCCTGCAGCACCTGGCCCATGATGACGTACTGCACCTGGTCGCCCCCGATTCCCGCACGGTCGAGGGCGGCCTTGATCGCGAAGCCGCCGAGGTCGGCTCCCGAGAAGGACTTCAGCGAACCCAGCAGCCGCCCCATGGGCGTCCGTGCGCCCGCGACGATCACTGAGCTGTTCGTTCCAGAAGACATGAGTCGCGATCCCCTTCCGGCTTGCACAGCCGAGGAGTGAACGAGGGTTTACTGCGAATGTACTGAGGGCCGGTCCGCCGCGCATCGGGCCGTCGGTGTGATCGCGCGCACGTTGCGTAACCACCGCGGGAGCGCTGCACTGAATCCATGCTGACGCGAATCGACCACATCGGGATCGCCTGCCACGACCTCGACGCCACCGTCGAGTTCTACCGTGCCACCTACGGCTTCGAAGTCTTCCACACCGAGGTCAACGAGGAGCAGGGCGTGCGGGAGGCCATGCTCAAGATCAACGACACCTCCGACGGCGGGTCGTCCTACCTCCAGCTGCTGGAGCCCACCCGCGAGGACTCCACCGTCGCCAAGTGGCTGGCGAAGAACGGGGAGGGCGTCCACCACATCGCCTTCGGCACCGCGGACGTGGACGCGGACGCCGCAGGCATCCGCGACAAGGGCGTCCGCGTCCTGTACGACGAGCCGCGGCGCGGCTCCATGGGGTCCCGGATCACCTTCCTGCACCCCAAGGACTGCCACGGGGTACTGACAGAACTGGTCACTTCGGCGCCCGTTGAGTCGTCCGACCACTGACCGACGTACATAAGGGCCGGTAGGGTTGGGGGCGGCCGTCCCGCATCATGAACCACGGGACGGCCGGGGGCCCGCCGTCGCCTGCGGCCGGGCCCAGCCGGGGTCCGGGTTTCGGGGGACGAGCGTCGGGGCGGCAGCCCGTGCTCCGCCGTTGATCTGACACCATTCCCCGGGGGCCCCGTCCGTCGGACGGACGGAGCTCGTTCGGAGAAGGTTGCGACCAGGGGACGGATGGGACCGCGCAGTGCGGGGCTACGAACGCCAGGAGCGAGAGCCGGCGGCTGACGTCGACCACCTCTCTCGGTTCGAGGCCGAGATGGAGCGGCTGAAGACCGAGCGGGAAAAGGCGATCCAGCACGCCGAGGACCTCGGCTACCAGGTCGAGGTGCTGCGCGCCAAGCTGCACGAGGCGCGGCGCACCCTCATGTCCCGGCCCGCCTACGACAGCGCCGACCTCGGCTACCAGGCCGAGCAGTTGCTGCGCAACGCGCAGATGCAGGCCGACCAGCTCAGGGCCGACGCCGAGCGCGAGCTCAGCCAGGCCCGGGCGCAGACCCAGCGCATCCTCCAGGAGCACGCCGAGCAGGCCGCCCGCCTGCAGGCCGAGCTGCACCAGGAGGCGGTCACCCGCCGCCAGCAGCTGGACCAGGAGCTCGCCGAGCGCCGGCAGACCGTCGAGTCGCACGTCAACGAGAACGTCGCCTGGGCGGAGCAGCTGCGTGCCCGGACGGAGCAGCAGGCCCGCCGTCTTCTCGACGAGTCCCGCGCCGAGGCCGAGCAGGCGATGGCGGCCGCCCGCGCGGAGGCCGAGCGGCTGACCGCCGAGGCCCGGCAGCGGCTGCAGAACGAGGCCGATGCCGCCCGCGCGGAGGCCGAGCAGATCCTGCGCCGGGCCCGGACCGACGCCGAGCGGCTGCTCAACGCGGCCTCCACGCAGGCCCAGGAGGCCACCGACCACGCCGAGCAGCTGCGCAGCTCCACCGTCACCGAGTCGGACGCCGCGCGCCGCCAGGCCGCCGAGCTGAGCCGTGCCGCCGAGCAGCGCATGGCGGAGGCCGGGACGGCGCTGCGCGAGGCCCGCACCGAGGCGGAGAAGCTGGTCACGGAGGCCAGGGAGGCCGCGGCCAAGGCGCTCGCGAGCGCGGAGGCGGCCAACGAGACGCGTACGCGGACGGCGAAGGAGCAGGTCGCCCGGCTGGTCAGCGAGGCCACCAAGGAGGCCGAGTCCACCAGGGCCGAGGCCGAGCAGCTGGTCGCGGACGCCCGCGCCGAGGCCGAGAAGATCGTCGCGGAGGCCGCGGAGAAGGCCCGCACGGTCACCGCCGAGGAGGCGGCCACCCAGCTGTCCAAGGCGGCCAGGACCGCCGAGGACGTGCTGAACAAGGCGTCGGAGGACGCCAAGAGGACCACCAGGGCCGCCGCCGAGGAGGCCGAGCGGATCCGCCGCGAGGCGGAGGCCGAGGCGGACCGGCTGCGGGCCGAGGCGCACGACATCGCCGAGCAGCTCAAGGGCGCCGCCAAGGACGACACCAAGGAGTACCGCGCCAAGACGGTCGAGCTCCAGGAGGAGGCTCGCCGGCTGCGCGGCGAGGCCGAGCAGCTGCGCGCCGAGGCGGTCGCCGAGGGCGAGAAGATCCGCGCGGAGGCCCGGCGCGAGGCCGTCGCCCAGATCGAGGAGGCGGCGAAGTCCGCCGAGGAGCTGCTGGCCAAGGCCAAGGCGGACGCCGACGAGCTGCGCCAGACCGCGACGGCGGACAGCGAGAAGGTCCGCACCGAGGCCATCGAACGCGCCAGCACGCTGCGCCGGCAGGCCGAGGAGACCCTGGAGCGCACCCGCAAGGAGGCCGAGCGGCACCGCGCGGAGGCGGCCGAGCAGGCGGAGGCCGTCCACGCGGACGCCGAGCGCGCCGCGGGCGAGCTGCGCGAGGAGACCGAGCGCGCCGTGGCGGCCCGGCAGGCCGAGGCCGCCGAGGAGCTGACGCGGCTGCACGCGGAGGCCGAGCAGCGGCTCGCCTCCGCCGACCAGGCGCTCGCCGACGCCCGCGAGGAGGCCGCGCGGATCCGCCGCGAGGCCGCCGAGGAGACCGAGCGGCTGCGCACGGAGGCCGCGGAGCGCATCCGCGCCCTCCAGCAGCAGACCGAGGCGGAGGCCGAGCGGCTGCGGACGGAGGCCGCCTCCGACGCGTCCGCCTCCCGCGCCGAGGGCGAGGCCATCGCCGTCCGGCTGCGGTCGGAGGCCGCGGCCGAGGCCGAGCGGCTGAAGGTCGAGGCCCAGGAGACCGCCGACCGGGTGCGTGCGGAGGCGCAGGCCGCCGCCGAGCGGCTGGGCGCCGAGGCGTCCGAGGCGCTGGCCGCCGCCCAGGAGGAGGCGGCCCGGCGCCGCCGCGAGGCCGAGGAACTGCTCGGCGCGGCCCGCGAGGAGGCCGACCGGGAGCGGGAGCGGGCCCGCGAGCAGAGCGAGGAGCTGCTGGCCTCCGCGCGCAGGCGCGTGGAGGAGGCGCAGGCCGAGGCCACCCGTCTGGTGGAGGAGGCCGACCGGCACGCGACCGAGATGGTGTCGGCGGCCGAGCAGCACGCGCAGCAGGTGCGGGACTCCGTCGCCGGACTGCACGAGCAGGCGCAGGAGGAGATCGCCGGGCTGCGCTCCGCCGCGGAGCACGCGGCGGACCGTACCCGGCGCGAGGCCGAGGAGGAGGCCGACCGGGTCCGCGCGGACGCCTACGCCGAGCGGGAGCGGGCCGGCGAGGACGCGAGCCGGCTGCGGCGCGAGGCGAACGAGGAGAACGAGGCCGCCAGGTCGCTCGCGGAGCGCACGGTGTCCGAGGCGATCGCGGAGGCCGACCGGATCCGCGCGGACGTCGCCGAGCACGCCCAGCGGGTGCGCACCGAGGCGTCCGACACCATCGCGCAGGCCGAGCAGGACGCCACCCGGACCCGCGCGGAGGCCCGCGAGGACGCCAACCGTATCCGGTCGGACGCCGCCACCCAGGCCGACACCCTCATCTCCGAGGCGCGGGCCGAGGCCGAGCGCCTGCAGACGGAGACGGTCGCGGAGGCCGACCGCCTCCGTGCCGAGTCCGTCGCCAAGGCCGAGAAGCTGATCTCGGACGCCACCGGCGACGCCGAGCGGCTGCGGGCCGAGGCCGCCGAGACGGTCGGTTCGGCGCAGCAGCGCGCCGAGCGGATCCGCACCGACTCCGAGCGGCTCAGGACCGAGGCGCAGGCGGAGGCCGAGCGCCTGGTGGCCTCGGCGCGCGAGGAGGCCGAGCGGACGCTGGACGAGGCCCGCAAGGAGGCCAACAAGCGGCGTTCGGAGGCGGCCGAGCAGGTCGACACGCTCATCACCGAGACCACGGCGGAGGCCGACAAGCTGCTCACCGAGGCGCACGCGAGCGCGGTCAGGACCAAGGCGGACGCCGAGTCGCAGGCGGACAGCATGGTGGGCGCGGCCCGCCAGGAGGCCGAGCGGCTGGTCGCCGAGGCGGCGATCGAGGGCAACGGGCTGGTGGAGAAGGCCCGTACGGACGCCGACGAGCTGCTCGTCGGGGCCCGCCGGGACGCCACCGCGATCCGCGAGCGCGCCGAGGAGCTGCGGGAGCGTCTCACGGCCGAGATCGAGGAGCTGCACGAGCGGGCCCGCCGTGAGGCCGCCGAGACGATGAAGTCGGCCGGCGACCGCTGCGACGCCCTCATCAAGGCGGCCGAGGAGCAGCTGGCCAAGGCGCAGGCGAAGGCGAAGGAGATCGTCTCGGAGGCCAACTCCGAGGCGGGCAAGGTCCGCATCGCCGCGGTCAAGAAGGCCGAGGGCCTGCTGAAGGAGGCCGAGCAGAAGAAGGCGACGCTCGTCAGGGAGGCCGAGGAGCTGAAGGCGGAGGCGATCCGCGAGGCCCGGCGCACGGTCGAGGAGGGCAAGCGGGAGCTGGAGGTCCTGGTGCGCCGGCGCGAGGACATCAACGCCGAGATCTCCCGCGTCCAGGACGTCCTGGAGGCCCTGGAGTCCTTCGAGGCGCCGCCGTCCGGGAAGGACTCCGGCGTCAAGGCGGGAGCCACGGTGGGTGCCCCCCGATCGGGTGGCAAGTCGTCAGAGGGCTAGCCTGGTAGACGGATTCGGGTGTGTTCTGGGGGCTTTGGCCAACTCTTTGGCAAGCCTTGCGAGGCGCGGCCACCCAAAAGAAGGCTCATTCTCCAGATCAAACACGTATCCGCTCGATGACACACCGTCCTGGCCCCTAGGATTCGACCTATCACCTCACCGGTCTCATTCGACAGGAACCCCATGAGCGACACTTCCCCCTACGGCTTCGAGCTTGTGCGGCGTGGGTACGACCGCGCTCAGGTGGACGAACGTATCTCCAAGCTCGTCTCCGACCGTGACAGCGCTCTCGCCCGCATCACCGCTCTGGAGAAGCGCATCGAGGAGCTCCACCTCGAGACGCAGAACGCCCAGGCCCAGATCACCGACGCCGAGCCGTCGTACGCGGGTCTCGGCGCGCGCGTCGAGAAGATCCTCCGGCTGGCCGAGGAAGAGGCCAAGGAGCTGCGTGAGGAGGCCCGTCGCGCGGCCGAGCAGCACCGCGACCTCGCCGAGTCGGCGGCCCAGCAGGTCCGCAACGACGCCGAGTCCTACGCCGCCGAGCGCAAGGCCAAGGCCGAGGACGAGGGCGTCCGGGTCGTCGAGAAGGCCCAGAGTGAGGCCGCGCAGCTGCGGGCCGAGGCGCAGAAGGACGCGCAGTCCAAGCGCGAGGAGGCGGACGCCCTCTTCGAGGAGACCCGCGCCAAGGCCGCGCAGGCGGCGGCCGACTTCGAGACGAACCTCGCCAAGCGCCGCGAGCAGTCCGAGCGCGACCTGGCGTCCCGTCAGGCCAAGGCGGAGAAGCGCCTAGCGGAGATCGAGCACCGGGCCGAGCAGCTGCGCCTGGAGGCGGAGAAGCTGCGCACCGACGCCGAGCGCCGCGCCCGCCAGACCGTGGAGACGGCGCAGCGCCAGGCCGAGGACATCGTGGCCGACGCCAACGCCAAGGCCGACCGGATCCGTTCGGAGTCCGAGCGCGAGCTGGCCGCCCTCACCAACCGCCGCGACTCGATCAACGCCCAGCTGACGAACGTGCGCGAGATGCTGGCGACCCTCACCGGTGCCGCGGTGGCCGCCGCGGGCACGCCGTCCGAGGACGAGTCGATCTCCCGCGGGGTCCCGGCCCAGCAGTCCCGGTGACGCCCCGGCAGTCCCGGTGACAGGCCGGCAGTCCCGGTGACGGCCCGGTCCGTCCGGCACCGCCGAGCGGACGGCGGCTGAATGTACGAAGCCCCTCGCCACTGGAGTGGCGGGGGGCTTCGGGCCGTTCTAGCGTGGCCGCATGATCGAGCTGGAGGGGCTGACCAAGCGGTACGGCGAGAAACTGGCGGTCAACAACCTCACCGTCACCGTCCGGCCGGGCACCGTCACGGGCTTCCTCGGCCCGAACGGCGCGGGCAAGTCCACGACGATGCGGATGATCCTGGGCCTCGACCGCCCCACCTGCGGGGCCGTGCGCGTCGACGGCAGGCCCTACCGCGGGCTCAGGGATCCGCTCACCCGCATCGGCGCCCTGCTCGACGCCAAGGACGTGCACGGCGGGCGGACCGCCTTCCACCATCTGCTGTGCCTCGCCCGGAGCAACGGCATCCCGACCGGGCGGGTGCACGAGGTCCTCGACACCGTCGGCCTCACCGCGGTCGCGCGCAAGAAGGCCAAGGGCTTCTCGCTCGGCATGAGCCAGCGGCTCGGCATCGCCGCCGCGCTGCTCGGCGACCCGCGGATCCTCATGTTCGACGAGCCGGTCAACGGCCTGGACCCCGAGGGGATCCACTGGATCCGGGGCCTGATGAAGTCCCTGGCGGCCCAGGGCCGCACGGTGTTCGTCTCCTCGCACCTGATGAGCGAGATGGCGCTGACCGCCGACCACCTCGTCGTCATCGGCCAGGGCCGGCTGCTCGCCGACACCTCCATGACCGACTTCATCGCACGCAACGCGCGCACCTGCGTGCGCATCCGCACCCCGCAGCGCGAGCGGCTGCTCGACGTGCTCGCCGAGGCCGGCATCACGGTCGTGGAGGCCGGCGGCGGGCTGCTGGAGGTCGACGGCGGAAAGCCCGAGCAGGTCGGTGAGCTGGCCGCGCGGCACCACGTCGTCCTGCACGAGCTGAGCACCCGGCAGTCCTCCCTGGAGGAGGCCTTCATGCGGCTGACCGCCGAATCGGTGGAGTACCACGCGCACGCCGACGCACCAGGCCGGGCCCGGAGCGCCGGCCGGCCGAAGCAGAAGGAGAGCTGAGCGACATGACGGTCAGTCGGGTCATCCGGTCGGAGTGGACGAAGGTCCGGTCGGTCGCGTCCACCGTGTGGACGCTGTCGGCCGCCGTGGTCGTCACCGTCGCCCTCGGCATGCTGATCTCGGCGCTGTCCACCGGCGAGTCGGGCGGTCCGGGCCCGCGGCGGGCGCTCTCCTTCGACCCGACGCTCGTCAGCTTCGCGGGGATGGCGCTCGGGCAGCTGGCGATGACCGTCTTCGGGGTGCTCGTGGTGTCCACCGAGTACAGCACCGGCACGATCCGCAGCTCGCTGGCCGCCGTTCCGCGGCGCGGCGTCTTCTACACCGGCAAGGTCGCGGTCGCCACCGGCCTCGCCCTCGTGGTCGGCATGGCCACCAGCTTCGCCGCGTTCCTCTGCGGGCAGGCCGTGCTCGGCCCCCTGCGCACCTCGCTCGGCGACCCGGGCGTGCTGCGGGCGGTCGTCGGCGGCGGGCTCTACATGACGCTGATCGCGATGTTCTCGATGGGGGTCGCCGCGATGCTGCGCTCGCCGCTGCTGTCCCTCGGCATCCTGATGCCGTTCTTCTTCATCGTCTCCAACGTCCTCGGCAACGTCACGGCGACGAAGGAGGCCGGCCGCTTCCTGCCCGACCAGGCCGGCGGCCGGATCATGCAGGTGCTCCCGCAAGCCGGCGACGACACCCCGTACGGGCCCTGGGGCGGCCTCGGGATCATGGCGCTGTGGGTGGTCGCGGCCCTCGCGGGCGGCTACGCGGTGATCGAGCGGCGCGACGCCTGAGCCGGGCGGGCTTTTACTTTCTCTTGAACGGAACCGTCAGCGCCCGGATATCCTCCTAACCCTTACGGGGGCGTGTGCCCCGCTGACCTGAACCTTCCGATGGGTGCGGAGCATGATCGAGGCAGTCGGCCTGACCAAGCGCTATGGCGACAAGACCGCCGTGTACAACCTCTCCTTCCAGGTACGGCCGGGCGCCGTCACCGGCTTCCTCGGGCCGAACGGCTCCGGCAAGTCGACGACCATGCGGATGATCCTCGGCCTGGACAACCCCACCTCGGGCACCGTGACGATCGGCGGCCACCCCTACCGCCGGCTGCCGAACGCACCGCGCCAGGTGGGGGCCCTGCTGGATGCCAAGGCCGTGCACGGCGGCCGGTCCGCCCGCAGCCACCTGCTGAGCCTGGCGCAGCTGTCGGGCATCCCCGCCCGGCGCGTGGACGAGGTGCTCGGCGTCGTGGGCCTGCAGGACGTGGCCCGCAGGCGCTCCAAGGGCTTCTCCCTCGGCATGGGCCAGCGGCTCGGCATCGCCGCGGCGCTGCTCGGCGACCCGCAGGTGCTGCTGTTCGACGAGCCGGTGAACGGTCTTGACCCCGAGGGCATCCTCTGGGTACGGAATCTGATGAAGTCCCTGGCGGCGGAGGGGCGGACCGTGTTCGTCTCCAGTCACCTGATGAGCGAGATGGCGCTCACCGCCGACCATCTGATCGTGATCGGGCGCGGGCAGCTGCTGGCCGACATGAGCGTCAGGGACTTCATCTCCGCGAACTCCGCGGACTTCGCCCGCGTCCGCACCCCCGACGCCGAGCCGCAGCAGCGCGAGAAGCTGACGTCCGCGCTCACCGAGGCGGGCGGGCACGTGCTGCCGGAGCAGGACGGCGCGCTGCGCGTGACCGGACTGCCGCTGCCGCGCATCAGCGACATCGCGCACGACACCGACGTCCGCCTGTGGGAGCTGTCGCCGCACCAGGCCTCGCTGGAGGAGGCCTACATGCGGATGACGCAGGGGGCCGTCGACTACCGCTCGACGACCGACCAGAAGGCCGGGCTGATGCAGCCGCTGCCGCCGGGCGCGCAGCCGCCGGTGCCGGTGCCCGGGCAGGGGCAGCCGGGCTGGTACGCCCCGCCGCCGCCCCAGCAGGGCGCACAGCCGTTCGCGCCGCCGCCGCAGGGGCTGCCGGGCCAGTCGGCGGCGCCGGGCTACTACGGCGCGGGCGGGGCCGCCCCGTACGGCGCCGCGGCCGGCGGTTTCGGCGCCGGGCAGCCCGGCCCGTACGCCCCGCCGGCTCCGGCGGCACCGGCGGGGACCGCGGCCGCCGGGCAGGGGCACTCCCCCGCCGCGCAGCCCGCGCCCGCCGGGCAGGCCCAGCCGCCCGCGCAGCCCTCCGCGCCGGTCCCGGCCCCGGCTCCGGCCCCCGCCCCTTCCTCCGACGCCGACCCGACCAAGCCCGAGGATGCCCGATGAGCTCGCCCCAGACTCCGACGCCGCAGGCCGCGCCCGCCTGGGAGGCCCCGGCCGGTGCTCCGTACCCCGGCTACACCTCGCCGATCCCCGTCGTCCGCACGCACCTCGGGCACGCCGTCGCGTCCGAGTGGACGAAGATCAAGTCGGTGCGCTCCACGATGTGGACACTCGGCGTGTTCGTCCTGCTCGTGGTCGGCATCGGCCTGCTGACCGGCGGGGTGGTCGCCAGTTCCGACTCCGCGCTGTCGAGCGAGGACAACCCGCTGTCCCTGGGCTTCTTCGGGCTGCTCCTCGGCAGCATCTGCGTCATCACGCTCGGCGTGCTGACCACGGCCTCCGAGTACGGGACCGGCATGATCCGGACCACGATGACGGCCTGCCCGACCCGCGGGCGGGTGCTCGTGGCGAAGGCGATCGTGTTCTTCCTCGTCGCGTTCACGGTCACCCTGGTGTCGGCCGCCCTCGTCGCCGTGGTGCAGGTGGCCATGCTGGAGGGCAGCGGCGGCCGGGAGCCGTCCGGCGGTGAGTGGTTCAAGGCGACGGCCGGCGTCAGCCTCTACCTGGCGCTGCTCGGCCTGCTCTCGCTGCTCATCGGCTCGATCGTGCGGCACTCGGCGGGCGCCATCACCATCATGATCGGCGCGGTGCTGGCCCCGCTGGTCATCGCGCTGTTCATGTTCACCGAGTCGCTGGAGAAGGTCCGCACGGCCCTGCTGGAGTACTCCATCCCGAACCAGTTGAGCGTGTTCTACGCCAACTCCCTCAGCCGCTCGGGCCCGTCCGGCTGGGAACCGCTGTGGATCATGCTGGGCGTGACGGCCGTCGCCTTCGCCGGCGCCTGGCTCCTGCTGGACCGGCGCGACGTGTAGACCGCTCAGAACCTCGGCGCGTTACGGGACCGCTGCACCCGCGTGGTGCGGTGGTCCTTCGCGTTCCAGCACGCCTTGTGCCAGTGCCGGCGGTCGTCGACGCCCGCGTACTCGGGCCAGGCCACCACGTGCGGCACCCCGGAGGCGATCATCTGGTCGCAGCCCGGGCAGCGGTACGTCTTGCCGATCGCGCTCGCGCCCGCCACGTGCCGCACGCTCCAGTCCTCGCCCTGCCAGCTCTCCGTGGACTGCCAGCCGCCGTAGCGGTCGGCCCGGTCCTCCTCGGCGCTCGGGCCGGACGAGCCGGAAACCTTGGGTCGGTTGCGACGCGGGGACACAGGACACCTCACCGGGACAGGCGAATCGACGGGCCGCATCCAGCCTACGGGGCGCACGCGGAGGCACGCGGACGGTGCCGGCCTGCCCACATCGCCCCTGGCGCGGCCCATTTCACCGACAATCCGCAAATCTCTCCGCAAAGCCGTGTCCTCCGCACGTGTCGTCCGGTTATGCGGGGTGGGGGAGCTCCGTGTCGGAGCAATGGAAGCAGGAAGTGCGATGCGCGTTGGAAGTTTCGTGGTGGCGGCCCAGTTCCCCGGCCAGGGCCAGGGTGAGGCGCTGCACCGCGCGGTCCGCTCGGCGGAGGTGGCCGAGGAGGCGGGGCTCGACTCGGTCTGGCTGGCCGAGCACCACTTCGTGCCGTACGGCACGTGCCCGTCGGCCGTCACCCTGGCCGCGCTGCTGCTCGGCCGCACCCGCCGCATCCGGGTCGGTACGGCGGTCAGCGTGCTGCCCACCGCGCACCCGGTCGCGCTCGGCGAGCAGGCCGCGCTGCTGCACGTCACGAGCGGCGGCCGGTTCTCACTGGGCGTGGGCCGCGGCGGGCCGTGGGTCGACCTGGAGGTCTTCGGGACGGGCCTCGAGGCGTACGAGAAGGGGTTCCCCGAATCACTCGATCTGCTGGTGCGCTGGCTGCGCGAGCCGTCGGTGGGCGCCTCGGGGGAACGCTTCGCCTTCCGCGAGGTGCCCGTGGTCCCCCGCCCCGCGGAGGCGCTCACGGACGTCCCGGGGCCCGAGGTCGTCGTCGCCTGCACCTCCCCGGCGAGCGTGCGGCTGGCCGCCGAGCACGGGCTGCCGATGCTCCTCGGCATGCACGTCGGGGACGAGGAGAAGGCCGAGATGGTCGGCCTGTGGCAGCGGTGCGCACGGGCGGCCGGGCGGCCCGCGGAGGAGATCCGGGACGCCGGTCACGTCTCGGCGGGCGTCTGCCAGATCGCGGACCGGCGCACGGACGCGGAGGAGACGCTGCTGAAGGCGATGCCGGGCTGGCTGAGGTACGGCCTGGACGCGCACGTCACGGTCGACGGCCGCACCCGCCGGCTCCGCGACCCGCTGGGCTACACGGAACTGCTGTGCGGTCTGCACCCGGTGGGCACCCCGCGCCTGTGCGCCGACCGGCTCGCGGCGACCTCCGAGCGCACCGGCATCTCCCGCTTCACGCTGCTGGTGGAGGGCTCCGGTGACCTCGCGGCGACGGAGGAGAACGTACGGCGGCTCGGCGCCGAGGTACTGCCCCACCTCGGGTGAGCCGTGGCACAGCGGTGTCGCGGGGAGCTTGCCGCCCCACTCCATGCACCTCCCGCGGACGGAGCGGCAAGCAGGCGGTCCGCCGCGTCAGCAGTCCCTGAGCTCCGGGGACTGGTTGAGCAGTTGGCTGCGCACCGACGTGAAGCGGGCCAGCGTCTCGTCGACCGAGGCGTCCAGCGGGAACACCGCCACGCGGTGGCAGTTCTGGAAGGCCAGCCGCACCCCGAAGTGCCGCTGGAGCGCCCCTCGGATGGCGTCGCTGGCGAGCGCACGCAGCAACTGGCCGCGCGCCTGCTCGTCCGGCGGAGGCGTCTGGTTGTCGGCGAAGTCTCCGCCGTCCACCTTCAGCTGGGCCACCAGGGAGCTGATCATCTCCCATGCGTAGGGCAGGGAGGTCCGGACGCAGTCGACGAAGGCGGCTTCGTCGACCTCGCCTCGCTCGGCCTTTTCGAGTAGGGCCGGTGAGACGTCGAGCGACATGGGTTCTCCTCTCGCACCCCCGAACAGCAGGGGTTGCCGGACAGGTCAGGGAGTGCGCGACACCGGACACTCTCCGTACGCACATCGCGACCTCCCGTTCCTACGGTATGCAAGGAAACCGGGACCCACCAGGCGAACGCGCTTACAGACCAGTCGAGTTGGATACACAATCGGCCACAAGTGAACACGGGTGATCACGGTAAAAATGGGGCGGCCGCGGGCCGCCCCGGGGGGCCGGACCCGGGCGGCGGCCGCCGCACCCCGGCCGGGGGCGGCGACGAGGGCGAATCGCGCGCACCGGGAGGTGTCGAGTAGCGTTGCGGACCATGCGTCTCGTCATCGCCCGGTGCTCCGTCGACTACGCGGGCCGGCTCACCGCCCACCTCCCGTCCGCGCCCCGCCTGATCCTGGTCAAGGCGGACGGCAGCGTCTCGATCCACGCGGACGACCGCGCCTACAAGCCCCTCAACTGGATGTCGCCCCCCTGCACCCTGAAGGAGGGCGCGGGCGACGAAGAGGGCGTGTGGACCGTCACCAACAAGGCGGGCGAGAAGCTCATCATCACGATGCAGGAGATCCTCCACGACTCCAGCCACGAACTCGGCGTGGACCCCGGCCTGATCAAGGACGGCGTGGAGGCGCACCTGCAGGAGCTGCTCGCCGACCGCATCGAGACGCTGGGCGAGGGCTACACCCTCATCCGGCGCGAGTACATGACGGCCATCGGCCCCGTCGACATCCTCTGCCGTGACGGTGAGGGCCGGACGGTGGCGGTGGAGATCAAGCGGCGCGGCGAGATCGACGGCGTGGAGCAGCTGACCCGGTACCTGGAGCTGCTGAACCGCGATCCGCATCTGGCGCCGGTGCGCGGCATCTTCGCGGCCCAGGAGATCAAGCCGCAGGCCCGCGTCCTCGCGACCGACCGCGGCATCGGCTGCCAGGTGCTGGACTACGACGCACTGCGCGGCATCGAGGACGACAAGCTGCGGCTGTTCTGAGCGGGTTGCCTCCGGGACGGGCCCTGTCCCCGCATGCCGGATGAGGCCCCGGCACCTGACCGGCGAGGGCCGGGTCCCGCCACGCGGACCCGGCCCTCGGTGCGATCCCGGTCAGATGACCTGATCGGACCCGGACGTGCTCCCGCCGGTCTCCGGCGCGCCCGCGGAACTGCTCGACGTCGCCGTCGCGCTCGCGGTCGACGGGCCGCTGGCCGAGTCGGAGGTGCTCGGCGTGCCCGGGTCGGACGGCGCCGTCTGCGACTGGGTCGGCGACGGCGACGGCGCATTCTCGGAGGGCGACGGCGACGGCGAGGAATGCGTGGGCGCCGGCGGCGTCGGCCTGGTCGACGACGGCCGGGACGGCGACTCGCTCGCCGAGCCGGCGTCGCCGCCGCTGCCGCCCGGCCGCCGCGTCCCGGTGGGCTCGTCCGACGGCTGCGCCGTGTGCGCCGCCGGGGCCGGGTCGTCGGGCGTGCCGTAGGTGCCGTCCGGGCCCGGGTCCGTCGGCCGGCTGGTCGCCACGCCGGTGTCGCCGCCGCCGCTGCCGCCACCCTGCCCCGGCACGTCGCCGCCCAGGCTGCCGTCGTCCAGGTCCTGGCTGGCGGAGGGGTTGACGTTGACCTTGTGCGAGGGGTCGTCGGCGTCGTTGTGGCCGCTGGCGCCGAGCGTCACGACCGTGCCGAGGACGGCCACCAGGAGGGCGCCGGCGCCCGCCGCCACGAGGTTGCGCCGGGCCAGCTTCTTGACCCCGAGGCGCTGCTCGGACGCGGCCGCCGCCTTCGGGCCGGACGGCCCGGGCACGTTCGGGACCCGGTACGCGACCGGCGTGGAGGGGCCGGCGGCGGGCGGCTGGAGCGTGGGGAAGGGCGTGGGGGCACCACCGGCCGGCGTCGCCGGCTCCTCGCCGCGCGGGTCGGGCTCCTCCTCGCCCGGCCTCATGCCGAGGCCGGCCATCGCGGCGAATCCCGGCGCCGCGCCGGACCGGTCGGCGACCAGGGCGAGGGCACGCCGCCCGGCGACGGTGCCGCGCTTGTCGGCGAGCGCGCCGCGCAGGCCGATAGAGGCCTCCAGCTCGGCGCGTGCCCGGTCGAGCGCGCCGCCGCAGAGCGCCAGGATGCCCAACTCGTGGTGGAAGTAGGCCTGCTCGGCCACCTGCCCGGCGAGCCGGGCCGCCTCGGCGCCCGAGCGCAGCGCCCGCTCCCAGGCGCTCCAGTGCAGCCCGGCGGCGAACGCGGGGGCGGCCGTGCGGGCGACCCGCACGGCGGGGCTCTCCCCGTCCTGCCCGCCGGGCCGGGACGCCTGCACCAGGGCGCTCAGCGACGCGAGCAGGGCGTCCGCCTCACCGCACACCCGCTCGGGCGTGACCGAGGGGTGGCCGGCCCACCAGGCGTAGTGCTGCGCGGCGGCGCGGGCGCGCTCCTCGGCGTCGTCGCCGTATCCGGCGGCCTCCAGCTGGGTCAGCACCCCGGCGGCGAGCCGGTAGCGGGAGCCCACCGGTGAGACGAGGCCGCAGGCCGCCAGTTCGCCGAGCGCGGCGTCGGCGTGGGTGTCGCCGACCAGGGCGGGCAGGTGCGCCTGGTGCGGCACCTCGCCGCCGAGGGCCACGGCGAACCGCAGCGTGGTGCGGGCGGAGGCACTCAGCCGGGACGCGAGCAGCGGCGCGGGCGCGGCGGCCTCGCCGAGGGGCGGCAGGGGCACGCCGGCGGCGGCGCCGCCGCCGTCCAGCGGCAGGTCGGCCGGCGGGGCGTCCTCGAACACGCCGTACTCGTCGACGGCGTCCGCGCTGGCCCGCAGCTGGTCGTGCTGGCGCAGCAGGGCGCCCGCCTGGACGAAGCGCAGCGGCAGGCCCTCGGACTCGAACCAGAGGTCGCCCGCCCAGTTCGACTCCTCCTCGGTGAGGACGCGTCCGGCGGCGCGTTCGATGACCTCGACGCCGCCGGCCCGGTCCAGTCCGGCGAGGACGACCTCCTCGACGTCCGAGTCCGCCGAGGGCGCCGGCACGTCGGGGGTCGCGCCGAGCAGGAAGGCGCACTCGGGGGTCGCGTCGAGCAGTTCGTCGAGCGCGCTGCCGCCGACCTCGATGTCGTCGATGACGACGACCGCGCCGATCTCGCGGACGCACTCGAGCAGTTCGTCCTGTCCGGGCCGGTGCAGGGGGGCGTCGTGGACGGCGTGGAAGAGGTCGTGGAGCAGCTCCGCGGCGGTGCGGCGGAACCCGCTCAGGCGCACGACGCCGTCGGGGGCGAGGTCCGCGCAGTCGTCGGCGACGAGGGCGAGGAGGCTGGTGCGGCCGGACCCGGCGGGGCCGGTGAGCCGCACCGAGCGGCCGCGGGCGAGCAGCCGTACGAGCTGCTCGCGTTCGTTCTGGCGCTCCAGGAGCGGCCACGTGCTCTGCCCGGGGCCGGGCGGTACGGGGGCCGCGGCGGCGCGCTCGACGTCCGCACGCTCGTCCGCGGTGCGCTTGCGGGGCCTGCCGGGCCGTTCCGCGGGCGGGCAGACCTCTATCTCGCTGCCGTCGACCGGGTTGACGGTGAGCAGGAAGTCACCCGTGACGAGCTGTACGGTACGGGCCAGTGCCGGCGCGTGCTGGGCGAAGTCGGGTGTGAGGGAGTCCCTGGGCGGGCGCTGACGCGGCCCCTGGCCGTCGTCGTCCTGGCTCATGCCCTCGGGCCCCCGGCTGTTCGGGTCCATAGGTTCCAAGCCCCCCAAAAGCGTCGTGTGCTCGTCAAGCCCCTCCCGGCCTTGCCGCACACCGCGCTGTCGCTTCTGGTCCGGGCCCGCTCGAGGGTTACGTGGCAGCGGGCAGCCGAACCCTAAACCTTCGCACAGTATCTACGACAGCCCGGGGTACTGCGCCGTCCGAGACGTCACGGTCTCGTGAGGATTGCGCTTGACGTGCGTTTCGGCGGCCTGCGTCCGGGTATCCCGCCTGGCCCGGTTCACACCTGCGGGGGACCTCACGGGCCGTCACACGCGGGGCAGGGACTCCAGCCCGATGCCGCCTTCGATGGCCAGGATGCGGTGCAGCCGGGTGGCCACCAGCAGGCGCCGCATCTGCGGCGGTACGCCGCGCAGCACCAGCCGCCGTCCACGGCGGCCGGCCCGCCGGTGGACACCCATGATCACGCCGAGTCCGGTGGCGTCCCAGGAGTCGAGTTCGGACAGGTCGAGCACCAGGTCGCCGATGCCGTCGTCGACGGCCGAGTGCAGGACCGTGCGGGCGTCCGCCGCGCTGTGCACGTCGAGGCGGCCCCCGACGACCAGCTCGGCGTGGTCGCCCCTGATGTGCATATGCGCTCCCCGTGAGTGCGGTGGCGGACTCCATGGCGATGGCTGTGCAACCTCTGACTGCCTGAGTGGCAGTGCGGTTGCTGCCTGTAAGCGAACCGATACCGAATTCACCCCGAAGAGTGATAACTCCGGGGCGCGGACCTCAGTGCTTGTAGAAGCCCTGCCCGCTCTTGCGGCCGATGTCACCGGCGTCAACCATCCGGCGCATCACCTCCGGCGGGGCGAACTTCTCGTCCTGGGTCTCGGTGTAGATGTTGCTGGTGGCGTGCAGCAGGATGTCGACGCCGGTCAGGTCCGCGGTGGCGAGCGGGCCCATGGCGTGGCCGAAGCCCAGCTTGCAGGCGAGGTCGATGTCCTCGGCGGTGGCGACGCCCGACTCGTACAGCCTGGTCGCCTCGACGACGAGGGCGGAGATGAGGCGGGTGGTCACGAACCCGGCGACGTCCCGGTTGACGACGATGCAGGTCTTGCCGACGGACTCGGCGAACTCCCGTGCCCGGGCGAGGGTTTCGTCGCTGGTCTTGTAGCCGCGGACGAGTTCGCACAGCTGCATCATCGGGACCGGCGAGAAGAAGTGCGTGCCGACCACGCGCTCCGGGCGCTCCGTCACAGCCGCGATCTTGGTGATCGGGATGGCGGAGGTGTTGGAGGCGAGCACGGCGTCCTCGCGCACCAGCTTGTCGAGCGTGCGGAAGATCTCGTGCTTGACCTCCAGCTTCTCGAAGACGGCTTCGACGACGACGTCCGCGTCGGCGGCCGCGTCCAGGTCGGTGGTCGCGGTGATGCGGGCGAGGGCGGCGTCGGCGTCGTGCGCCTCCAGCCTGCCCTTGCTGACGAACTTGTCGTACGAGGCCTTGATGCCGTCGGTGCCACGCTTGAGTGCCTCGTCGGTGACGTCCCGCAGGACGACGTCCCAGCCCGCCTGCGCGGAGACCTGGGCGATGCCGGACCCCATGAGTCCGGCCCCGATGACGGCGAGCTTCCGTGCCACTCCGACTCCCCTTTGAACGACTGCACGAGTGTGCGCGCTGTTGACGCGGGCTCCCCCGCTGCCGCGAAGCCGCGGGCAGACGGAGCCCCTCGGGCGGACACTAGCGCTCGTGAGGCGCTGTGTGACCGGTAAGTAACGCGCGTCACGTCTCAATTGACGGACATCACACCGGCAGCGGTTATTCCACGCCACGGACGGCGTAGTTGAGTACCTTCTCGCCCAACAGCTCCTCTATGTCGTCGAGGAGATCCAGCACCTCTCGTGACACTTCGTTCGGTTTGCGCCCCTTGACCATCTCGCGGCCGATGACCGCCATGACCGTACCGTGCACCCAGCCGATCTGACCGGCCATCAGATACGGCCTCTCGTCGCCGTCCGTCGCACCGGTCTCCTCACGCAGGACCGCCTCCAGGTTCGCCTGGACCTCCTGCGCGAGGGCCCACAGCCGTGAGCGCAGCGCGGGCGCCTCCTCGACGACCCGCATGAAGCGGGCATATTCGGGCATCAGGCCGATCCGGGGCGAGACCACCTCGACCTCCTCGCGCAGTTCACGCAGGACGGCCGCGGCGGCCGACTCACCCGTGCCGCGGCCCCGGACCCAGCGGGCGAGCCGGTCGGCCATGCCGCTGGAGCTGTACGGCGCGGTGGTGGCCGTCGCCTTCGCCGCGCCGGCCGTGACGGTGGGCACACGGGTGTTCCGAACGTCCGGGGCGTAATTACGCTGGCCTCATGGTCAATCTGACGCGCATCTACACCAGGACCGGCGACCAGGGCACCACCGCCCTCGGCGACATGAGCCGGGTCGCCAAGACCGACCTCAGGATCTCCGCGTACGCGGACGCCAACGAGGCGAACGCGGTGATCGGCACGGCGATCGCGCTGGGGAACCTTGACCAGGAGATCGTCAAGGTCCTCACCCGTGTGCAGAACGACCTGTTCGACGTGGGTGCGGACCTGTCGACGCCGGTGGTGGAGAACCCCGGGTTCCCGCCCCTGCGGGTCGAGCAGTTCTACATCGACCGGCTGGAGGCGGACTGCGACCACTTCAACGAGAAGCTGGAGAAGCTGCGGTCGTTCATCCTGCCCGGCGGCACGCCCGGCGCGGCCCTGCTCCACCAGGCGTGCACGGTCGTGCGCAGGGCCGAGCGCTCGACGTGGGCCGCACTGGAGGTGCACGGCGAGGTGATGAACCCGCTCACGGCCACCTACCTCAACCGCCTCTCGGACCTGCTGTTCATCCTGGCCCGCACGGCGAACAAGGAGACGGGGGACGTGCTGTGGGTGCCGGGCGGGGAGCGTTAGGCCCTGTCTGACCCTGCGCGTCCGCCGCGCGACGCCCTGCACGCTCCCCCAGGCTCCCGGCTTCGCCCGAGCAGGGGGTACCCCCACGCGCCGCACCGGCCCCGGACCCGAGTACGTCCCGTACGAGGGCCTGGGGCCGGCACGCCGAGAGCACGCACCCGACGCCGCGCGGCCGCCCCTCGGGCGACGACGCGAACGGTCGGACAGGACCTAGCGCCCGCGCTTGGGGAACAGCGTGTAGCTGCCGGCGATGGCCACATTGATGCCGATCAGCCACAGCATGCGCTGCTGCCACTCCCGCAGCGAGCCGGTCCCGCCGTCGCCGCCGATGTACCAGACCGCGGCCTGCAACAGGACGACGGCGACCAGCGCCGCGAGGATCCAGCGTCCCGCGACCCTCCATTCGTGGACAGCGCGGGCCGCGCCGTACTCGGGCGGCCGGGCGGGAGGCGGGCCCCCCGCGAAGCGGTGGGCGACCCTGGCGTCCGCCCACTTGATCGTGGAGTGGCCGAGGCCGACGGTGAAGCCGATGTACACGGCGGCCAGGCCGTGCCGCCAGTCGGGCTCGGCGCCGTTCTTCAGGTCGATCGCCGTGACGGCGAACAGCACGACCTCCAGGAGCGGTTCGCACAGCAGCAGCGCGAGTCCCACGCGGGGCATCCGGAAGACGTACCGGAACACCAGCCCCGCGGCCAGCAGGACCCAGAAGGCCACCTCACAGGCGACGACCAGTCCGACGATCACGGCTCGCTCCCTTCGCTCACCCCACCAGGCTCGCCCGGATGCCCGCGCGGATCGTCGTCGCCGGTGACGAACCCGAGGTAAGCGAAAGATGCAGCCCCCGACCCTTCCGTGGGGGCACGCGGACGGCGTCCCGCCCGTGTTTGATGGGGTCATGCCCGTACGACTCCTCCGTCCGCACCGCGACGACGTGTTCATCGCCGTGGGCGGGCTGCTCGGCGGGCTGCTGCTGTGGACGCTGGGCGTCTTTCCGCGCGTCCCCTCGGACGACCTGGTGCTGTGGCCCCAGCGCTGGGCGGCCCTGGTGCCGCTGGCCGTGACCGCCGCCTGCGAGCCGCTTCGCCGTACCCGGCCCCGGGCCGGTCTGCTGGTCGGCACGGCGGCGCTGGTCGTGGACACGGTGACCCTGGGCAGCATCGTCACGATCGTGCTGTACACGGACCTGATGTACGCGGCCGTCCTGTACGGCAGTCCCGCCGCCGCCCGCCGCATCCCGTGGATCACCGGTCTGCTCACGGTGATCGGCGGCGTGGTGCCGGCCGCGCTGTGGCGCGACCCGCAGGGACTGCTGATCGGCGTGGGCGTCGGGGTGGTCGCGCTCGCCCCCGCCGAGACCGGCTGGGTGGTCCGCAACCACCGCGAGGCCGCCGAGGCCGCCCGGCTGCGTGCCGAGCAGACCGCCCTGCTCGCCGAGACGGACCGGGTCCAGGCGGTCACCGCCGAGCGGGCGCGGATGGCGCGGGAGCTGCACGACCTGGTCGCGGGCCACCTGTCGGCGATCGCCATCCACTCCACGGCCGCACTGTCCCTCGACGACCCGGACACCTCCAAGCGGGCCCTGTCCGTCATCCGGGAGAACAGCGTGGACGGTCTCGCCGAGATGCGGCGGCTGATCCACATCCTCCGTGAGGGGGACGACGCGCCGGCCGCGACCCCGACCCTGGACGGTCTCGCCGGCCTGGTCGACGGCGCCCGGGCGAACGGCCTCGACGTCCGGCTCGACGCCGACCCCGGCCAGGTGCCCGTCCCGGTCGGGCTGGCCGCCTACCGGATCGTGCAGGAGTCGCTGACCAACGCGCTCAAGCACGCCGCGCACGGTCGCGTCCACGTGGTGCTGAAGCAGGCCGACGGCACCCTCCGGGTCCGGGTGACCAGCCCGTACGCCGACGCCGACGGGCCCCGCGCCCCCGGCTCCGGCGCCGGTCTCGTCGGCATGCGGGAGCGGGCCGCGCTGCTGGGCGGCAGCTTCGACGCCGGACCCGACGGCGCGCTGTGGACCGTACGCGCCGCCCTCCCCCTGACCGAAGGAGACCCCGCGTGATCCGTGTCCTGGTCGCCGAGGACCAGTCGGCCGTCCGCTCCGGACTGGTGCTCATCCTGGGCAGCGCGCCCGACATCGAGGTGGTCGGGGAGGCCGCGGACGGGCACCAGGCGGTGGCGCTGGCCCGGGAGCTCAGGCCGGACCTGGTGCTGATGGACGTGCAGATGCCCCGGCTCGACGGCGTGTCGGCGACCCGGGAGGTGGTCGCGGACCGGCTCGCGGACGTGCTCGTGCTGACCACCTTCGGCCACGACGAGTACGTCTTCGGGGCACTGCGGGCCGGGGCGGCCGGGTTCCTGCTGAAGAACGCGGAGGCGAAGGACCTGCTGGAGGCGGTGCGGACGGTGGCGCGCGGGGAGGGGGTCGTCGCCCCGGCGGTCACGCGGCGGCTGATCGCCGAGTTCGCCGCCCGGCCGGTGCGGGAGCCGTCCGTCGACCCGGCGGTCGTGGAGGCGTTGACGCGCCGCGAGCGCCAGGTGCTGGCGTGCATCGGCGAGGGGCTGTCCAACGCCCAGATCGCGGCGCGGCTGGAGATGGCCGAGGGGACGGTGAAGACCCACGTCAGCCGTCTGCTGGGAAAGCTGGAGCTGCGCAGCCGGGTGCAAGCCGCCGTGCTGGCGCAGGAGTTGGGGATCTAGGGCATCCCAAGGACGAGTGTTCAGAGTGGTCCAGACCTATTGACCTATGGTCCAGACCTTTCTATTCTCGCGGCACCGTGGGCGTGATGGCTCAGTCATGCCCGCGACAACCCCACACCGCCGTGGGGGCCCGCAGCGCCCCGACGGCACACCTCACAGAGGAGGCGCAGCGTGCGCTTCAAACACAGAGCGACGGCAGGACTCGCGACCCTGCTGCTCCCGCTGGCCGGTCTGGCCGGCCTCCCGAGCCCCGCCCACGCGGCGGCGAACGCCACGTCGGCCACCGCGACCTTCGCCAAGACCCAGGACTGGGGCAGCGGCTTCGAGGGCAAGTGGACGGTGAAGAACACCGGCACCTCGGCGATCAGCTCCTGGACGATCGAGTGGGACTTCCCCTCGGGCACGTCCGTCACCTCCGCCTGGGACGCCGACGTCACCTCCGCCGGCACCCACTGGACCGCCAGGAACAAGTCCTACAACGGCACCCTCGCCCCCGGCGCCTCCGTCTCCTTCGGCTTCAACGGCTCCGGCAGCGGCTCCCCCGGCAACTGCGCGCTCAACGGCGCCAGCTGCGACGGCGGCCCCTCCGTCCCCGGCGACAACCCGCCCTCCGCCCCCGGCACCCCGACCGCCTCGGGCATCACCGACACCTCGGTGAAGCTGAGCTGGCCGGCCGCCACCGACGACAAGGGCGTCAGGAACTACGACGTCCTGCGCGACGGCAGGGCGGTCGCGACCGTGGCCTCGACCTCGTACACCGACACCGGCCTGAGCGCCGGCACCGACTACTCCTACACCGTCCGGGCCCGCGACACCGCCGACCAGACCGGCCCGGCCAGCGGTGCGGTCGCCGTCCACACCACCGGCGGCACCACCACCCCGCCGCCGAACCCCGGCGGCAAGGTCAAGCTCGGCTACTTCACCGAGTGGGGCGTCTACGGCCGCAACTACAACGTCAAGAACCTGGTGACGTCCGGCTCCGCCTCGAAGATCACGCACATCAACTACGCCTTCGGCAACGTCACCGGCGGCAAGTGCGCGATCGGCGACTCCTACGCCGACTACGACAAGGCGTTCACCGCCGACCAGTCCGTCAGCGGCGTCGCCGACACCTGGGACCAGCCGCTGCGCGGCAACTTCAACCAGCTGCGCCAGCTGAAGGCGAAGTACCCGAACATCAAGGTGCTGTGGTCGTTCGGCGGCTGGACCTGGTCCGGCGGCTTCGCCGACGCGGCCAGGAACCCGGCGGCCTTCGCGCAGTCCTGCTACGACCTCGTCGAGGACCCGCGCTGGGCCGACGTCTTCGACGGCATCGACATCGACTGGGAGTACCCGAACGCCTGCGGCCTGACCTGCGACACCAGCGGGTCCGCCGCCTTCCGCAACCTGATGGCCGCGCTGCGCGCCAAGTTCGGCTCCGCCAACCTGGTCACCGCCGCGACCACGGCCGACGGCTCCGCCGGCGGCAAGATCGAGGCCGCGGACTACGCGGGCGCCGCCCAGTACGTCGACTGGTACAACGTGATGACGTACGACTTCTTCGGCGCCTGGGACGCGAAGGGCCCCACCGCCCCGCACTCGCCGCTCACCTCCTACAGCGGCATCCCCAAGGCCGGCTACACCACGGCCGACGCGATGGCCAAGTTCAGGGCCGTCGGTGTGCCCGCGAGCAAGCTGCTCATCGGCATCGGCTTCTACGGCCGCGGCTGGACCGGCGTCACCCAGGCCACGCCGGGCGGCACGGCCACGGGACCGGCGGCCGGCACCTACGAGCAGGGCATCGAGGACTACAAGGTGCTCAAGACGTCCTGCCCGGCCACCGGCACCGTCGCGGGCACGGCGTACGCGCACTGCGGCGGCAACTGGTGGTCCTACGACACTCCCGCCACGATCGCCGGCAAGATGAGCTGGGCCAGGAACCAGGGCCTGGGCGGCGCGTTCTTCTGGGAGTTCAGCGGTGACACCGCCAACGGCGAACTGGTGAGCGCCATCAGCAGCGGCCTGTCGTAAGCACGGACGGCCACAGCACGAAGAAGCCGGCCCCTCCCGGACGTGTCCGGGAGGGGCCGGCTTCTTCGTGCTGTGGCGTTCCGTCCTAGGCGACGTTCACCCGCTGCCCGGGCGGGGCCGCCTCCAGCCAGGCGAGGAAGCCGGTCAGCGCGTCCTCGCTCATGGCGAGTTCGAGGCGGGTGCCCCGGTGCAGACAGGCGAGGACCACGGAGTCGGAGAGCAGCGCCATCTCCTCCTCACCCTCGGGAAGACGGCGGCCGGCCACCTCGATCGACGCGCGCTCCAGGACGCGGCGCGGACGCGGCGCGTAGGAGAAGACCCGGAACCACTCCACGCGGTCGCCGTTGTAGCGGGCCACGCCGTAGCTCCAGCCCTTGCCGCCGGTGTCGGGTTTCTCGGGCACGTCCCACCGCAGACTGCAGTCGAAGGTGCCGCCGGAGCGCTGGATCAGCCTGCGCCGCAGGCCGAAGACGAACAGTCCCACCACCACGAGCACGACCACGAGTCCGCACACAGTCAGAGCGAGGACCATCGGCACCGACCTCCTCGTCTCCTAGGTAATGGAACGTAAAAATCACCTCTATCGGCCTCAGCCGCGGCCGGCACCGGATTGCTCCGGTGCCGACCGCGGCTGAGTCACGTCGTCAGACGGCGATCCCCCCGTGCCCCAGGGGGCCTGGGAGGCGCCTGAGGTCAGCGCGCCGCCGTGGCCGCGCGCAGTCGGACGTCCGCGCGGCGCTCGGCCGAGGCGTCGCCCTCCGCCTTCGCGCGCTCCAGCTCCCGCTCCGCGCGCTGGACGTCGATCTCGTCCGCCAGCTCGGCGATCTCGGCCAGCAGCGACAGCTTGTTGTCCGCGAACGAGATGAAACCGCCGTGCACCGCGGCGACGACCGTTCCACCATCACTCGTACGGATGGTCACCGGGCCCGACTCCAGCACACCGAGCAGCGGCTGGTGACCGGGCATGACGCCGATGTCGCCGGACGTGGTGCGCGCGACGACCAGGGTGGCCTCGCCGGACCAGACCTGGCGGTCCGCGGCGACCAGCTCGACGTGCAGCTCAGCAGCCAAGGGTGGCTCCTCGGGTCACCACCCGGCGGGTCTGCCGGGTGTTGGGGTCAATTCTAGTGGGCGTGGGAGAGGGGGCGGGACGCACCCGCCCCCTCACACGAGCTCGCGGGCTCAGGAGACGCCCAGCTCCTTCGCGTTCTTCTTCAGGTCCTCGAGACCACCGCACATGAAGAACGCCTGCTCCGGGAAGTGGTCGTACTCACCGTCGCAGATCGCGTTGAACGCGGCGATCGTCTCGTCCAGCGGCACGTCCGAACCGTCCACGCCGGTGAACTGCTTGGCGACGTGGGTGTTCTGGGACAGGAAGCGCTCCACGCGACGGGCACGGTGGACGACGAGCTTGTCCTCCTCGCCGAGCTCGTCGATACCGAGGATCGCGATGATGTCCTGGAGGTCCTTGTACTTCTGCAGGATGTTCTTCACGCGCATGGCGGTGTTGTAGTGGTCCTGCGAGATGTAGCGCGGGTCCAGGATCCGGGACGTGGAGTCCAGCGGGTCCACGGCCGGGTAGATGCCCTTCTCCGAGATCGGACGGGACAGAACCGTCGTCGCGTCGAGGTGGGCGAAGGTGGTCGCCGGGGCCGGGTCGGTCAGGTCGTCGGCGGGGACGTAGATCGCCTGCATCGAGGTGATCGAGTGACCGCGGGTCGAAGTGATGCGCTCCTGGAGGAGGCCCATCTCGTCGGCCAGGTTCGGCTGGTAACCCACCGCGGACGGCATGCGGCCGAGCAGGGTGGAGACCTCGGAACCGGCCTGCGTGAAGCGGAAGATGTTGTCGATGAAGAACAGCACGTCCTGCTTCTGGACGTCGCGGAAGTACTCGGCCATGGTCAGGCCGGCCAGCGCGACGCGCAGACGGGTGCCCGGGGGCTCGTCCATCTGGCCGAAGACCAGCGCGGTCTTGTCGATGACGCCCGAGTCGGACATCTCCTCGATGAGGTCGTTGCCCTCACGGGTGCGCTCACCGACACCGGCGAACACGGAGACACCGTCGTGGTTGTTGGCGACGCGGTAGATCATCTCCTGGATGAGCACCGTCTTGCCGACGCCGGCGCCGCCGAACAGACCGATCTTGCCGCCCTTGACGTACGGGGTCAGCAGGTCGATGACCTTGATGCCGGTCTCGAACATCTCGGTCTTCGACTCGAGCTCGTCGAAATTCGGGGCCTTGCGGTGGATGGGCCAGCGCTCACCCTCGTACTGCTCGTCGACGTTCAGCACCTCACCGAGGGTGTTGAACACCTTGCCCTTGGTGAAGTCGCCGACCGGCACCGAGATCGGCGCGCCGGTGTCGGTCACCGGGGACTGGCGGACCAGACCGTCGGTGGGCTGCATGGAGATGGCGCGGACCACGCCGTCACCCAGGTGCTGGGCGACCTCCAGGGTCAGCGTCTTCTTCTCGCCCGCGTTCGCCGGGTCGGCGACCTCGACGTGCAGGGCGTTGTAGATCTCCGGGATCGCGTCGACGGGGAACTCCACGTCGACGACCGGGCCGATGACCCGGGCGACGCGGCCCGTAGCCGTCGCGGTCTCAACAGTGGTGGTCATTAGCGGTCACTCCCCGCGGTCGCGTCGGCGAGGGCGCTCGCGCCACCGACGATCTCGCTGATTTCCTGGGTGATTTCGGCCTGGCGGGCCGCGTTGGCAAGCCGGGACAGCGTCTCGATGAGCTCTCCGGCGTTGTCGGTGGCCGACTTCATCGCACGCCGGGTGGCGGCGTGCTTCGAAGCGGCCGACTGAAGCAGCGCGTTGTAGATGCGGCTTTCCACATAGCGCGGCAGCAGGGCGTCGAGGACGTCCTCCGCCGAGGGCTCGAAGTCGTAGAGCGGGAGGATCTCACCCTGCGGCTTCGCCACCTGCGCGACCTCTTCGAGGCTGAGCGGGAGCATGCGCTCGTCGAGCGCCTGCTGCGTCATCATCGAGACGAACTCGGTGTAGACGATGTGGAGTTCGTCCACGCCGCCGTCCGCCGTCTCCTTCTCGATGGCCTCGATGAGCGGTGCGGCGACCTTCTTGGCGTCCGCGTACGAGGGCTCGTCGGTGAAGCCCGTCCACGACTCCGCGACCTTGCGCTCACGGAAGTTGTAGTGGGCCAGACCGCGCCGGCCGACGATGTACACGTCGACCTGCCTGCCCTCGCGCTCCAGCCGCTCGGTCAGCTGCTCCGCCTGCTTGATGGCGTTGGAGTTGAACGCGCCGGCCAGACCACGGTCGCTGGTCAGCAGCAGCACCGCGGACCGGGTGACCGTCTCGGCCTGGGTGGTCAGCGGGTGCTTGGTGGTGGACCCGGTGCCGACCGCCGTGACCGCGCGGGTCAGTTCCTGCGCGTACGGCGTGGAGGCCGCCACCTTGCGCTGCGCCTTGACGACGCGCGAGGCGGCGATCATCTCCATCGCCTTGGTGATCTTCTTGGTCGCGGTGACGGATCGGATGCGACGCTTGTAGACCCGGAGCTGGGCTCCCATGAGTCAGGTCCCTTCCTTACGTCACTTGGCGGCAGCGGCCGGGACGTCCTCGCCGAGCAGCTTGCCGTCGGAGGTCTCGAACTGCTTCTTGAACTCCGCGATCGCGTCAGCGATGGCCTGCAGGGTGTCGTCGGACATCTTGGCGCCCTCCCTGATGGAGGTCATGAGGCCCTGGTGCTTGCGGTGCAGGAACTCCAGGAGCTCGCGCTCGAAGCGGCGGACGTCGGCGACCGGCACGTCGTCCATCTTGCCGGTGGTGCCGGCCCAGATGGAGACGACCTGGTCCTCGGTGGGCATCGGCTGGTACTGCTCCTGCTTCAGCAGCTCCACCATGCGCTGCCCGCGCTCCAGCTGCGCCTTCGACGCCGCGTCCAGGTCGGAACCGAAGGCGGCGAACGCCTCCAGCTCGCGGAACTGGGCGAGGTCCACGCGCAGCCGGCCCGACACCTGGCGCATCGCCTTGTGCTGGGCGGAGCCACCGACCCGGGAGACGGAGATGCCGACGTTCAGCGCGGGGCGCTGACCGGCGTTGAACAGGTCCGACTCCAGGAAGCACTGGCCGTCGGTGATGGAGATGACGTTGGTCGGGATGAACGCCGAGACGTCGTTGGCCTTGGTCTCGACGATCGGCAGACCGGTCATCGAACCCGCGCCCATGTCGTCGGAGAGCTTCGCGCAGCGCTCCAGCAGACGGGAGTGCAGGTAGAAGACGTCGCCCGGGTAGGCCTCGCGGCCCGGCGGACGGCGCAGCAGCAGGGACACGGCGCGGTAGGCGTCGGCCTGCTTCGAGAGGTCGTCGAAGATGATGAGGACGTGCTTGCCCTCGTACATCCACTGCTGGCCGATGGCCGAACCGGTGTACGGCGCCAGGTACTTGAAGCCGGCCGGGTCGGACGCCGGGGCGGCGACGATGGTCGTGTACTCCAGCGCGCCGTTCTCCTCCAGCGCGCGGCGGACCGACGCGATGGTGGAGCCCTTCTGGCCGATGGCGACGTAGATGCAGCGGACCTGCTTCTTCGGGTCGCCCGTGCGCCAGTTGTCGCGCTGGTTGATGATCGTGTCGACGGCCAGGGCGGTCTTGCCGGTCTGGCGGTCGCCGATGATCAGCTGACGCTGACCGCGGCCGATCGGGGTCATGGCGTCGACGGCCTTGTAGCCGGTCTCCATCGGCTCGTGCACCGACTTGCGCTGCATGACCGTGGGGGCCTGCAGCTCGAGGGCGCGGCGGCCGGACGTCTCGATCTCGCCGAGGCCGTCGATCGGGTTGCCGAGGGGGTCGACCACGCGGCCGAGGTAGCCCTCGCCGACCGCGACGGACAGGACCTCGCCGGTGCGGGTGACCGGCTGGCCCTCCTCGATGCCGCTGTACTCGCCCAGGACGACCGCACCGATCTCGCGCTCTTCCAGGTTCAGTGCGAGACCGAGGGAGCCGTCCTCGAACTTCAGCAGCTCGTTCGCCATGGCCGAGGGCAGACCCTCGATCTTGGCGATACCGTCGCCGGCGACGGTGACCGTACCGACCTCCTCGCGCGAGGCCGCGTCCGGCTGGTACGACTGGACAAAGTTCTCCAGCGCGTCCCGGATCTCCTCCGGCCGGATCGTGAGCTCCGCCATCTGGGTTCCCTGCTCTCCTTGTTGGGCCCGAAGTTTCACTTGGGGGTTTTCCACGAGTCGGGGACTCCCCCCAACAAGAGGTGAATCCTCTGCACGGCCCAACCAGGGCCGTCGTGTACGTACTGCGTGTTGAGTTGCTGCTAGCTCGCCATGCGGCGGGCGGCCTCGTCGAGCCGGTCCGCGAGGGAGCCGTTGATGACCTCGTCCCCGACCTGCACCCGGATCCCGCCGAGGACCTCGGGGTCCACGTCGAGGTTGAGGTGCATCCGGCGGCCGTAGAGCTTCGCGAGGGCGGCGCCCAGGCGCTGCTTCTGCACGTCGCTCAGCGGCACCGCCGAGGTGACGACGGCGACCACCCGGTCCCGGCGCTCCGCGGCCAGCTTGGACAGGGACTCCAGTCCTGCTTCCAGGCTACGTCCCCGCGGCGCGATCACCAGGCGCGTCACCAGACGCTCGGTGGTCACGTTGGCCCGGCCGCCCAGCAGCCGGTGCACCAGCTCGACCTTGGCCGAGGTGCTGGCGGCCCGGTCGGTCAGCGCGGCGCGCAGGTCGGCGTTCGAGCTGACGATCCGCCCGAAGCGGAACAGCTCGTCCTCGACATCGTCGAGCGCATCCGCCCGCTCGGCGGCGATGAGGTCGGCGATGTTCGCCAGCTCCTCCAGCGCGTCCACCAGGTCGCGGGGCTGCGACCAGCGCGAGCGCACCATGCCGGACACCAGGTCGACGGCGGGACCGCTGATCTGGGCGCCGAGCAGGCGCTGGACCAGCTCGGCCTTGGCGTCGCCGGCCTGCGCCGGGTCGGTGAGGACCCGGCGCAGCGACACCTCGCGGTCGAGCAGCGCGGTGACGGCCGCCAGCTCGTCGGCGAGCTGAGCGGCGTCCACGGACGTGGAGTCCGTCAGCGCGTCGAGACGCTCACGTGCGGCTGCCAGTGCCTCGCGGCTCGCTCCGTTCATCGCGTGGCCTCGGCCTTCTCCTCGAGCTCGCCGAGGAAGCGGTCGATCACGCGGCTCTGCCGGGCGTAATCCTCAAGGGACTCGCCGACGAGCTTGCCGGCCAGCTCCGTGGCGAGCCTGCCGACGTCCTGACGCAGCGCCGCCGCGGCGACCTTGCGGTCGGCCTCGATCTGGGCGTGACCGGCGGCGACGATCTCCTCGCGCTGCCGCTGGCCCTCGGCCCGCATCTCGGCGATGAGGGCGGCACCCTGCTCCTGCGCCTCCTGGCGCAGACGCGCGGCTTCGTGCCGGGCCTCGGCGAGCTGGGCCTTGTACTGCTCAAGGACGCTCTGGGCCTCGATCTGAGCGGCCTCGGCCTTCTCGATACCGCCCTCGATGGCCTCGCGGCGCTGCTCCAGAACCTTGTTGATGTTCGGGAGGAGCTTCTTGGCGAGGAAGCCGAAGACGATGACGAAGGCGATCAGGCCGATGACAAGCTCGGGGATCGGCGGGAGGAGAGGGTTCTCCGTCTCGGCTGCGATCGTGAGCAGCTGGCTCATGGAAGTGCCTTTCGCCTAGTCGGCTGGTAGTGGATCAGCTGATCACTTGCCGTAGACGAACGGCATGACCAGGCCGATCAGGGCCAGCGCCTCACAGAAGGCGAAGCCGAGAATCTGGTTGGCGCGGATCAGGCCGGCCGCCTCGGGCTGGCGGGCGAGGGCCTGCGTGCCGTTGCCGAAGATGATGCCGACGCCGACGCCGGGGCCGATGGCGGCAAGGCCGTAACCGATGGAGCCGAGCGAGCCGGAGACAGCGGCAAGGGTCTGGGACATGCCAGTTCTTCCTTCTTCTTTTCCGGACCGGTGGGGGTTGGCCACCGGACGATCAGGGGGTCAGGTGCGGGGCGCTCAGTGGTGCTCGGCGAGCGCGCCCTGGATGTAGGTGCACGTCAGGAGGACGAAGACGTACGCCTGCAGGGCCTGGATGAAGAGCTCGAAGGCCGTCATGACGATCGTCATGATGAAGCTGACGCCGGCGTAGGCGATGCCGATGCCGTTCAGCAGGTACCAGGTGGCGATCGTGAACAGCAGCAGCAGGGTGTGGCCCGCGAACATGTTGGCGAACAGTCGCACCGCGTGCGTGAAGGGGCGGACCAGCAGGTTCGAGAAGAACTCGATCAGCATGGCCAGCGGCAGCACCGGGCCGAGCGACTTGTCGTAGCCGGTGACGTTCTTGAAGAAGCCGACGAAGCCGTGGCGCTTGAAGGTCAGCGAGACCCAGAGGACGTAGACGATGGCCGCCATCACCGCGGGGTACGCGATGATCGCCGTCACCGGGAACTGGGCGATCGGGATGATCGACCAGAGGTTCATCATCCAGATGAAGAAGAACAGCGAGACGACCAGCGGAACGTACTTCTCGCCCTCCTTCTTCCCGATCGTCTCGTACACGACGCCGCGTCGGATGAAGTCGTAGCCCGCCTCGGCGACCATCTGCAGCTTGCCGGGCACGACCTTCGGCTTGCGGAAGGCGACCCAGAAGAAGCCGACGACGATGACGGAGCCGAGCAGGGCCAGCAGCATGGTCTTGTTGAAGTACAGGCTGCTGTCCGCGTCGCCCCAGAGGGGCTCGAACAGGAACGAGTGCAGGCCGGGAGCCGGGAAGCCACAGCCGTCGAAGATGTGGCAGTCGGTCTCGAAGGCGAGCACCTGCGTCGGGTCAGCACTCACCGCGGGCTCCTTCAGCGTGGCGCATAGGTACGGCAACCTCGTTGTGTCGGCGCGGCGTGAGGCCGCGGTTCGGCACGGGACTGGTGTTACGGGTGTGGGGGCGGCTGGGGGGCATCAAGCCTCGCGATTGAGCAGGCGTCAGCTCGGATGCCCGCGCCCGCGATGCCGCAGTTGGCACCGGACGATAGCAGGATCTCTCAAGCGTCTTTATCCCGGCCCTACCCCTCACGACGACGAGCCCGTCTTCTGGGGGCTGTCGCCGGCCGAATCGGGCTCGACGTAGAGGATCTTGGACTTCATGTGGGCGCGCGTCTGCGCGGCGATCCAGGTGAGGGTGCCGGCGACGAGCGTGAGCGCGAAGGCCCGGGGGTCGAACAGCGTCGTGTCCTTGAAGAGCGCGACGAAGACGAACAGCAGCAGGAGCTGCGCCGTGTACAGCATCAGACCCATCGCCTGGAACAGGTGCGGGAGCGATGCGGCGGTGCGCTGCAGCACGAAGAGACCGATCCCCATGAAGACGATGACCACCAGCGCCCCGACGACGGCCCCGAGCGCCCCCTCGCCGCCGGCGACCACGGCGCTGACGACGGCGGCGATCGCGCCGACGGCAGCCGTGGGCACAGCGGCCTGGAGGACGATCCGGGCGTCACTGGAGGGCATGGCGGCAACTCCGCTTTCACAGGGGACAGGGGTGTCGTCATGGACGAGCGTAGTCCCGGCTTCGAGAGAGAACCTCAGCGCCGAGGGCCGCCGCTTGGGGGCCCTCCAGCTCCATCCGGGCTTCTCGTGAACCGTATCACAAACTATTTGATGAGGTCTTTACCTGAAGGGTGTGCTTGCTGTCACACATGAGAATGAGACTGCGCGTCTGTGCAAAAACCCGGCCGACTTGTCTGGTATTGGGGACTTTACTCCCCCACGCGTTGGCAACGCTTTAGTCAGATTCTTACCTTGGACGTCAGCGTGACGTTTCCGCTTTGCCCCCGTCGAGGAGCCGGGACCGTGCGCCGAGGGCGGTCGCCCCGTTGGCTCCGGCCACTCCGGCGGCCACCGGCTCCTGACGCCCACGGCGCTCCGCTGCCACAGGAGACCCACCCGGCTCGACGGCCTGCGAGGCCGGCGCGCGCTCCGCGGTGGCGGAAGCCGCCGCCGTACCCGACCCGGGCGCCGCGGCGCCCGGCGCCGGGGCGGCCGTCGTCTCCCCCCGGCGCCGGTAGCGCGGCGGCACGAAGCGCTCGGCCCAGCGCGGGGCACGCGGCGTGAAACGCGGCAGCAGGAGCAGCACCAGGCCGATCGCGCAGAGGAACACCACACCCAGCACGATCCACATGGACGCCGAGTTGACCGAGTAGGCGAGCGCGCCGAAGCCGATCAGCGCCGACCAGAAGTACATGATCAGCACGGCGCGGCTGTGCGAGTGGCCGATCTCCAGCAGCCGGTGGTGCAGGTGCCCCCGGTCGGCGGCGAACGGCGACTGGCCGCGCCAGGTGCGCCGCACGATGGCCAGCACCAGGTCCGCGGCCGGGATCGCGATGATCGTCAGCGGCATCAGCAGCGGGATGTAGATCGGCACCATCTGGTGCACGGAGCTGCGCTCGGATCCGGTGAACAGGTTCATCAGGTCGGGGTCGACCTGCCCGGTCACCGAGATGGCACCCGCCGCCAGCACCAGGCCGATGAGCATCGAGCCGGAGTCGCCCATGAAGATCCGCGCCGGGTGCATGTTGTGCGGCAGGAAGCCCAGGCACATGCCCATCAGGACGGAGGCGAAGAGGGTGGCCGGGGCGGCGGCCTCGATGCCGTACGAGTACCAGATCCGGTAGGCGTACATGAAGAACGCGGCCGACGCGATGCACACCATGCCGGCGGCCAGGCCGTCCAGGCCGTCGACGAAGTTCACCGCGTTGATGGTGATGACGACGAGCGCCACCGTCAGCAGCGTGCCCTGCCACTGGGTCAGCGCGACCGTGCCGACACCGGGCACCGGCAGCCACAGGATCGTCAGACCCTGCATGACCATCACACCGGCGGCGATCATCTGACCGCCCAGCTTGATCAGCGCGTCGATCTCGAACTTGTCGTCCAGCACGCCGATCAGCCAGATCAGCGCCGCCCCGGACAGCAGCGCCCGCGGCTCGTTGGACTTGGCGAAGACCTCGTTGAGGTTGGTGAGGTGGTCCGCGACCAGCAGCCCGGCGCACAGGCCGAAGAACATCGCGATCCCGCCGAGCCGCGGAGTGGGTTCCCGGTGCACGTCACGGGCCCGGATCTCCGGCATTGCCCCGGCCACGATGGCGAACTTCCGTACCGGCCCGGTCAGCAGGTACGTCACCGCCGCCGTGATGCAGAGCGTCAGCAGGTATTCACGCACGGGCTTCCCCACAGGTCTCGCTGGCCATCACAGCCCCACACCCTAGCGACGCGGGCATATGTATGGGGACTTACGGGTACCGACCATGGTTGCACGCACAGCTGTGCACGACGGAGGTGCCTACCCCGCCTCGGCCCGGTACGGCGGGAATCTCCCCGTGAGCTCCCGCACATCCGCACGCGCCCGGACGGCGTCGATCTCGCCGCGCAGCACCTTCCCGAACAGCACCGCGATCCACTCCATCTCCTCCTGCTCCATCCCCTGCGTGGTCACCGCGGCGGTGCCCAGGCGCAGCCCCCGGGCGTCGGCGTGCGGCAGGGCGCAGCAGTCGAGCACCATCCCGGCGGCGGCGAGCAGTCCGCGGGCGGCGCGGCCGTCGACGCCGAGCGGTGACGAGTCGGCGGTGATCAGGTGGGTGTCGGTGCCGCCGGTGGTGACGGCGAGGCCCTCGGCGGCCAGCCGCGCGGCGAGGACCCGCGCGTTCACGACGACCTGACGGGCGTACGCGGCGAACGCCGGCGTCGCCGCCTCGCCGAAGGCGACGGCCTTCGCGGCGATGGTGTGCATCTGCGCGCCGGCCTGCGTGAAGGGGAAGACGGCGCGGTCGATGCGGTCGGCGAGCTCGTTCCCGCACAGGATCATCCCGCCGCGCGGTCCGCGCAGCACCTTGTGCGTCGTGGCGCACACCACGTCCGCGTACGGCACCGGGCTGGGCGCCGCGCCTCCGGCGACCAGCCCGATGGGGTGGGCGGCGTCGGCGATGAGGTAGGCGCCGACCTCGTCGGCCACCTCGCGGAAGAAGGCGTGGTCGAGGTGGCGCGGATACGCGATGGAGCCGCAGACGATCGCCTTGGGTCGGTGGGTCCGGGCCAGCGTGCGCACCTGCTCGTAGTCCATCAGCCCGGTCTCCGCGTCGACGCCGTACCCGACGAAGTCGAACCAGCGGCCGGAGAAGTTCGCAGGTGAGCCGTGCGTGAGGTGACCGCCGTACGGCAGGCCCAGGGCGAGCACGGTGTCGCCCGGGCGCAGCAGCGCCGCGTAGGCGGCCAGGACGGCGGAGGAGCCCGAGTGCGGCTGGACGTTGGCGTGCTCGGCGCCGAAGAGCCGCCGGGCCCGTTCGGCCGCGACGCGCTCGGCGGCGTCGGCCATCTCGCACCCGCCGTGGTGCCGGGCGCCCGGGTAGCCCTCGGCGTACTTGTTGGCGAGCGGCGAGCCGAGCGCGGCCAGCACGGCCGGCGAGGTGAAGTTCTCCGCCGCGATCAGCTGCAGCGTCGTGGACTGCCGGTCGAGCTCCCCGGCCAGGATGTCGGCCAGTTCGGGGTCCTGCCGTCGCAGGACATCGGCCTCGGGAGCGTGGGTGACCGGCATGGCGGACTCCGGGCGGTCGACGACGACGTACGTCCAATGTAGGCCCGCCCCCGACGGCCCGCGCGAGCACGACGCCCGCGCGGGTGCGGGGCGCCCCGCGTCCTCCTGGGAGCGCGCCTGGGACGCCGTACGGGGCCCCGGGGACCGTCCGGAGGGGCCGGGGGGCCGGGGGGCTGGGTGCACGGCCGTCGGTGCCGCTCGGTGGCGCGCGCCTGGTGTGGCGCCGGGACGGCCCCCGGAGGGGGCGGGCCGAGGCCGGGCGGTCGCATCGGGTGCAGGAACGTCCCCGTCCACCCGGCAGCGCACCTGGGACGCCCTGCACGACCCCGGGGACCGTCCGGAGGGGCCGGGGGGCTGGGTGCACGGCCGTCGGTGCCGCTCGGTGGCGCCCGCCTGGTGTGGCGCCGGGACGGCCCCCAAAGGGGGCGGTCGAGGCCGGGCGGTCGCGCCGGGTGGGGGCCTCAGGTGCGGGCCGGGACGCCCGTGAGGGCCGTGACGACCGGGTCCAGGGCCTGGTGTATCTCGTCGCCGATCGACCGGAAGAACGTCAGCGGCGCCCCGTACGGGTCGTACACCTCGTCCGCCTCGGCCGTCGGCGCGAGGAGCCACCCGCGTAGAGCAGCGGCGGCGCGCACCAGGGCGCGGGCGCGTTCGACCAGGCCGTCCTCCAGCGGCGGCAGGGTCGCCGGGTCTATCGCGTTCACCAGCCGGGTGAACTCCTTCAGCGTGAAGGTGCGCAGACCCGCCGAGTGGCCCATGGAGATGACCTGGGCGCGGTGGTCGCGGGTCGCCGTGAGCACCAGGCCGGCACGGATGACGTGCTCGTCCAGCAGCTCACGGCCGGTGAAGCCGGAGGCGTCCGCTCCGAACTCGCCCAGCACGGTCTCCGCGTGCGCCTCCATCGGCGCGCCCTCGTGCCCCCAGGTGCCCGCGCTCTCCACGATCAGCCCGCCGCCCGCCCGGCCGCCGAGCCGGTCCGCCAGGAAGTGGCGGGTCAGGCGCTCGGTGATGGGCGAGCGGCACACGTTGCCGGTGCTGACGTGGAGGATGCGGAAGGTGTCGGGGGCCTGGCCCGGCCGGCCGGGGAGCTGCGTCCCGTCCCCGTCGCCTATGCCACGCCCCGGGTCAGGGGCCGTCAATTGGCCACCTCGAGGTCGGGTACGACCTTCCGCAGCTCCTCCGGCGACAGCGCGCCCTGGCGCAGCAGCACCGGCATCTTGCCGGTGACGTCGACGATGGAGGACGGAACGTTGCCCGGGGTCGGGCCGCCGTCGAGGTAGACGGAGACGGAGTCGCCGAGCATCTCCTGGGCGGCGTCGCAGTCCTCCGGCGCGGGGTGGCCGGTGAGGTTCGCGGAGGACACGGCCATCGGGCCGACCTCGGTGAGCAGCTCGATGGCGACCGGGTGCAGCGGCATGCGCACGGCGACCGTGCCCCGGGTGTCCCCCAGGTCCCACTGCAGCGACGGCTGGTGCCGGGCGACCAGCGTCAGCGCGCCCGGCCAGAAGGCGTCGACGAGCTCCCAGGCGGTCTCGGAGAAGTCCGTCACGAGACCGTGCAGCGTGTTCGGGGAGCCGATGAGGACGGGCGTGGGCATGTTGCGGCCCCGGCCCTTGGCGTCGAGGAGGTCGGCGACGGCCTCCGCGGAGAACGCGTCGGCGCCGATGCCGTACACCGTGTCGGTCGGCAGCACCACGAGCTCGCTCCGGCGGACGGCTGAGGCGGCCTCGCGCAGACCCGTCACGCGGTCGGTCGCGTCGTTGGTGTCGTATCGCCGTGCCATGGTCAGCGGGCCTCCTCGTACACGTACTGCTGGCATGAAGTGGGGGTGGGGGTCACGGCAGCGCCTTGCGCGCGGTGGCGAACCGTGGCCGGTTGTTGAGGTCGGGATGGTCGGCGGCGTCGGCCCAGCCCCGCTCGTCGGCGAAGATCCACGGCACCTGGCCGCCCTGGGTGTCCGCGTGCTCGATCACCACCACACCGCCGGGGCGCAGCAGCCGGTGCGCGGTGCGTTCGATGCCGCGGATGAGGTGGAGGCCGTCCTCGCCGGAGAACAGGGCCATCTCCGGGTCGTAGTCCCGCGCCTCGGGGGCGACGTACTCCCACTCCGTGAGCGGGATGTAGGGCGGGTTGGAGATGACCAGGTCGACCTGGCCGTCGAGGTCCGGGAACGCGGTCAGGGCGTCGCCCTGGCGCAGGTCGACCCGGGAGCCCTCCACGTTCTTGCGGGTCCACTGGAGCGCGTCCTCGCTCAGCTCCACGGCGTGCACCCTGCTGCGCGGCACCTCCTGGGCGAGGGCCAGCGCGATGGCGCCCGATCCGGTGCACAGGTCGACGATGCACGGCTCGACGACGTCCATGGCGCGCACGGCGTCTATCGCCCAGCCGACGACCGACTCGGTCTCCGGCCGGGGCACGAACACGCCGGGGCCGACCTGGAGCTCCAGGTAGCGGAAGTAGGCGCGTCCGGTGATGTGCTGGAGCGGCTCGCGCTGCTCGCGGCGGGCGACGACCTCCCAGTAGCGGGCGTCGAAGTCGGCGTCCTTCACGGTGTGCAGCTGGCCCCGCTTGACACCGTGCACGAACGCGGCGAGCTCCTCCGCGTCGTTGCGCGGCGAGGGCACGCCGGCGTCGGCCAGCCGCTGGGTGGCCTGTGCCACCTCCGCGAGCAGCACGCTGCGGGGGCCTGCCGGGCGCCTCCCAAATCCTTGCTGCACGCTGCGTCCTCCGGGGCTGAGCTGTCGTCCTGTTGCTTCTTCTCAGGCGGCCGCGAGCTTGGCGGCCGAGTCCGCGTCGACACAGGCCTGGATCACGGCGTCGAGGTCTCCGTCCAGGACCTGGTCCAGGTTGTACGCCTTGAAGCCGACGCGGTGGTCCGAGATGCGGTTCTCCGGGAAGTTGTACGTGCGGATCTTCTCGGAGCGGTCGACGGTGCGGACCTGGCTGCGGCGGGCGTCGGCCGCCTCCTTCTCCGCCTCCTCCTGCGCCATGGCCAGCAGCCTCGAGCGCAGGATACGCATCGCCTGCTCCTTGTTCTGCAGCTGGCTCTTCTCGTTCTGGCACGAGGCGACGACTCCGGTGGGCAGGTGCGTGATGCGCACCGCGGAGTCGGTGGTGTTGACGGACTGGCCGCCGGGGCCGGACGAGCGGTACACGTCGATCCGCAGGTCGTTCGGGTTGATCTCCACGTCGACCTCCTCGGCCTCCGGGGTCACGAGGACACCGGCGGCGGAGGTGTGGATGCGGCCCTGCGACTCGGTGGCCGGCACGCGCTGCACGCGGTGCACGCCGCCCTCGTACTTCAGGCGGGCCCACACGCCCTGGCCGGGCTCGATCTGCCCGCGCGTCTTCACGGCGACCTGGACGTCCTTGTAGCCGCCCAGCTCGGACTCGGTGGCGTCGATGATCTCGGTCTTCCAGCCGACGCGCTCGGCGTAGCGCAGGTACATGCGCAGCAGGTCGCCGGCGAACAGGGCGGACTCGTCGCCGCCCGCGCCCGCCTTGATCTCGAGGATCACGTCCTTGTCGTCGCTGGGGTCGCGCGGGACGAGCAGCAGGCGCAGCTTCTCGGTCAGCTCCTCGCGCTGCTTGTCCAGCTCCTTGAGCTCGGCGGCGAAGTCCGGGTCGTCGGCCGCCAGTTCGCGCGCGGTCTCCATGTCGTCGCCGGTCTGCTTCCAGGAGCGGTACGTGGCGACGATCGGGGTGAGCTCGGCGTAGCGCTTGTTCAGCCTGCGCGCGTTGGCCTGGTCGGAGTGGACCGACGGGTCGGCGAGCTGCTTCTCCAGGTCGGCGTGCTCGGCGACGAGTTCCTCGACGGCCTCGAACATCTTTCGGCTCCTGATACTGCGGGGGGAAGGGAAGGCGGGCGACCAAAAACGCCGGTCCCGGCCCACCCCGGCGAGGGGCGCGGCCGTGGACCGGCGAAGAGGGGCTCGCTACTTCTTGGAGCCGGCGGCAGCCTTGCCGAAGCGGGCCTCGAAGCGGGCCACGCGGCCACCGGTGTCGAGGATCTTCTGCTTGCCCGTGTAGAACGGGTGGCACTCGGAGCAGACCTCGGCCCGGATGGTGCCGGACTCGATGGTGCTGCGCGTGCTGAACGACGCGCCGCAGGTGCAGCTGACCTGCGTCTCGACGTACTCGGGGTGGATGTCGCGCTTCAAGGTGTCTCCTAGGATCGGGAGGGCGCCGGGTCGCAGCCGCGGGATGCGGACGCGTGAACCGGAGCCGACGTACCAGTCTGCCAGGACTGGCCGCATCCCCCAAAACCGGGGGACACGCCCAGGTATTCCCGGCGGCTCCGCCGGCCGCTCCCGGCCGTGACACGGCGTCCGCACCTGGCCCGCTCCGCCGGCCGCTTCCCGCCTCGGTGCGCCGTCCGCACCTGGCCCGCTCCCCCGGTCCGGCGCGCTCGCCCTGCGGGGCGCCGTCAGCCTTCCCTGTCCCGTTCCCGGCCCTCCCCTCCCGGGCCCGGCCCGCCGCTACGGCTGCGTCGCGGGCGCCCGCCTGGAGGTCACCACGCCGTCCGCCTCGCCCGTGGCGGTGTCCCGGGTCGCGCTCGCCGGGACAGGCCGGTCCGCGCGCAGGGCGGTCCACACCTGCTGCGCCTTGGCCTCCTCGATGAGGACCCGGTTGGCGTTCCCGGGGTCGTAGCGCACCGGCAGCGTGACCATCGTCAGGTTCGACGAGTCGATGCCCTTGAGTCCCTCCGCGAAGGACATCAGGGAGTTCACCGAGCCGAGCCCGGAGTCGGTCGTCACGGCCTTGGTGGCGGTGTCGGCGAGGTCGTACAGCTTCTTGGGGTGGGTGAGGACGCCGATCTGGTCGATCCGGTCGGCCAGTGCCCTGACGAACGCCTGCTGGAGCTGGATGCGGCCGAGGTCGGAGCCGTCACCGACGCCGTGCCGGGTGCGCACCAGGCCGAGGGCCTGGGCGCCGTCGAGCGTGTGCGTGCCGGCCTGGAGCTTCAGGTGGCTGTCGGGGTCGTCGATGGCCCTGGTGGTGGTGACGCGGACGCCGCCGAGCTCGTCGATCAGTCTCTGGAAGCCGCTGAAGTCGACCTCCAGGTAGTGGTCCATGCGGAGGCCGGTCATGGACTCGACGGTCTTCACGGCGCAGGCGGCGCCGCCGGTGGTGTAGGCCGAGTTGAACATCACCCCGCGTGCGGCGTCGTGCGCCGTGCCCCCGGGGTCCGTGCACCCGGGCCGGTCGACGAGGGTGTCGCGCGGGATGGACACCACGCTCGCCTCCCGGTGGCCCTCGTGGAGGTGCACGACCATCGCCGTGTCGGAGCGCGCGCTGCCGTCGTCGGTGCCGCCGCCGAGCTGCTTGTTGCTGCCGGAACGGGTGTCGGAGCCGAGGACGAGGATGTTCTCGGAGCCGTTGGCCGCCTTCGCGGGCCGGTCGCCGCCGAGGATCTGGTCGATGTCGATCGACCTGAGGTTCCCGTTGAGCCGGGAGTACAGGTAGCCGGCGCCGGTGCCGCCGAGCACGACGATCCCCACGGCGGTCCACGCGGCCGCCACCGATGCCCTGCGCCGCCGGGCCTGTCGTGTGCGGCGGTACGTCGTCCCGGCTCTTCCCCCCGGTATGCCGGGGTCCGGCGTGCTCTCGGCAGTCATGCGCTCCTCAACTAACTCTCGTCGAAGACGGCTACCCCCTGATCCCGCTCTCAGGCCCGGGTCCGTGCGACTCACCTCCGGCACTCCGTGCGTCCCTCGTGCTCCGCGCTCCCCTGCTCCCTCTGGCGCGCGAACGGGCTCCGTGACCGGGGGCGCCCATGAGCCGGGGCGATGCCCTCGTCCCTCCATCGTCGCCCCGTACGGTCGGACGGGTGAACTCGAACGGGCGACGGCGCCGTCCGCCCACCCTCCGCCCGGACCGGCGCGAGCCGGGACGACGCCCGGCTCCGCCCCCTCTGACCTGTGATCCCGGCCGGGGCCGGCCCTCGCGCCGAGAGTCGCGCCGGGTCGGCCCGCGCATCCGGTCCTCGTTCCTGGAGCCGGCCGCGGGCCGACCGGACCGTCCCTCGCCGGACCGTGCGGAGCCGCACGCGGGGCGTCCTCCCCTGTCGACCCGCGAACCCGGCCGGCCCCCACGCCGGCTCGGCCGCGCTGTCGCGGCGAGCTTCCGCACACGGCGAAAGGGCCGCCCCCGTGACGGGAGCGGCCCTTTCGGGTGAAGCGCGAACCTCAGTCGCCGTTGCCGGGCGCCGGGGTCGTCTTCTGGATCTGCATCAGGAACTCGGCGTTCGACTTCGTCTGCTTCATCTTGTCGAGGAGCAGCTCGATCGCCTGCTGCGAGTCGAGGGCGTGCAGCACCCGGCGCAGCTTCCAGACGATGGCCAGCTCCTCGGCGCCGAGCAGGATCTCCTCCTTGCGGGTGCCGGACGCGTCGACGTCCACCGCGGGGAAGATGCGCTTGTCGGCGAGCTTCCGGTCGAGCTTGAGCTCCATGTTGCCGGTGCCCTTGAACTCCTCGAAGATCACCTCGTCCATGCGGGACCCGGTGTCCACCAGGGCGGTGGCGAGGATGGTCAGCGAGCCGCCGTCCTCGATGTTGCGGGCCGCACCGAAGAAGCGCTTCGGCGGGTACAGGGCGGTCGAGTCGACACCACCGGACAGGATGCGGCCGGAGGCCGGGGCGGCGAGGTTGTACGCGCGGCCCAGACGGGTGATCGAGTCGAGCAGGACGACCACGTCGTGGCCCAGCTCCACCAGCCGCTTGGCGCGCTCGATGGCGAGCTCGGCGACCGTGGTGTGGTCCTCGGCCGGACGGTCGAAGGTCGAGGAGATGACCTCGCCCTTGACCGACCGCTGCATGTCGGTGACCTCCTCCGGACGCTCGTCGACGAGGACGACCATCAGGTGGCACTCGGGGTTGTTGTGCGTGATCGCGTTGGCGACCGCCTGCATGATCATGGTCTTGCCGGTCTTCGGCGGGGCCACGATCAGACCGCGCTGGCCCTTGCCGATCGGCGACACCAGGTCGATGATCCGGGTCGTCAGCACGCCCGGGTCGGTCTCCAGGCGCAGCCGGTCCTGCGGGTACAGCGGCGTCAGCTTGTTGAACTCCGGCCGTCCGCGGCCGTGTTCGGGCGCCATGCCGTTGACGGAGTCGAGGCGGACCAGCGCGTTGAACTTCTCGCGGCGCTCGCCCTCCTTCGGCTGGCGGACCGCACCGGTGAGGTGGTCGCCCTTGCGCAGGCCGTTCTTGCGGACCTGGGCGAGGGAGACGTACACGTCGTTCGGACCCGGCAGGTAGCCGGAGGTGCGGATGAAGGCGTAGTTGTCGAGGATGTCGAGGATGCCGGCGACCGGGATCAGGACGTCGTCGTCGGTGATCTGCGGCTCCTGCACGTCGTCACGCCCGCGGCGGCCACGGCGGTCGCGGTAGCGGCCGCGACGGCCCCGGCGGCCGCCCTCGAAGTCGTCCGCGTCCTCCTCGACCCGCTGGCGGTCCTGGCGGCCGCCGCCCTGCTGCTGGCTCTGCTGCTGGCGCTGGCCGCCCTGCTGGTCGTCCTTGCCGCGGCGGTCGCGGTCGCGGTCCCGCTCGCGGTCGCGGCCGCGCTCACGGCGGTCGCGGCGGCGGCCCTCGCCCTCGCCGGAGTCGGACCGGCCGTCGCCCTGCTGGGCCGGCGTCTCGGACCTCGGCTCGCTCTTCGCCTCGGCGGCGACCGCCTCGGGGCTGCCCGCCTCGGCGGTGGCACGGCGCCGGCGGCGCTCGGCGGTGGCGTCGTCTCCCCCGCGCTCGGCCTCGCTCGCACGGGAGGGGCCGCCGGCCGGCTGGCCGGGGATCTCGATCTGCTGCGCCGCGGCGCTCTCGGCGGGGGCGTCGGCCGGGGCGGCGCTCTTCGCGGCCTTCTCGGCCTCGTCACCCGTGCGGGCGCGCGAGGTGGCGCGGCGCTTCGGCTTGGTCTCGGTGGCGGTCTCGGCGGACGCCGCGGCCTTGGCCGGAGCGGAGCCGTTCGCCTGCGCCTCCTTGATGACCTCGATCAGCTGGCTCTTGCGCATGCGCGCGGTGCCCCTGATGCCGAGGCCGGATGCGACCTGCTGCAGCTCGGCCAGCACCATGCCCTCGAGGCCGGTACCGCGGCGCCGCCGGGAGCCGGCACCGGTGGCAGGCGCGGAGGCGTCCGTGGCGGGCGCGGCAGCGGTCTCCTCGACACGTGCGCCCATCAGATCGGTGGTGTCGCTCACGAAGGGTCCTTCCCTGGAGCGGACGTCGGCCTTCTGGCTCGGCGACCGGTTGTGCTGTCCGGCTTCGGTCCTTGCTGTGTGGACCGTGCCGGGGCGGTAATCCGCCGGAGCGGCGGAAGAGATATCTGGTGATGGCGCTTCCTGGAGCCGTGACACCTGGTGTCACGTGGCGTGGTCGCACCGATTCCGGAGCTCCCCCAGAGGGGGTACCCCCACCGGCGGGCCGTTCAGTGTCCGCGTACGACGTACTGCCCAGGTACGGCGTACACCACACAGTGCGGCTCGGGGAGCTCCCGGAAGAATGTCTGTCCCGGACGGGGACACGAAGCACCTCGCCACGGTGGGGTCGGGTGCAGACTTGAGGTTAACACTACCGGATCCAACAAACATTCCCCCTTCCGAAATCCGGCAACCGCGTGTCAGGCGGCGAGCGGTAGCACGCTCGCTCCCCGCAGATCGAGGCTCAGCCGGTTGGCGGCCCAGTCCTGGCCCGCCAGTTGTTCCACCTTGTCGGCGGTGCCCGCGTCCGCCAGTGCCATGACCGTCGGGCCCGCGCCGGAGATCACCGCCGGGATGCCGTCGGCCCGCAGCCGCTCCACCAGCGCGGCGCTCTCCGGCATGGCCGGGGCGCGGTACTCCTGGTGCAGCCGGTCCTCGGTGGCCGGCAGCAGCAGCTCGGGGCGCCTGGTCAGGGCCTCGACGAGCAGGGCGGCGCGGCCCGCGTTGACGGCGGCGTCGACGTGCGGCACGGTGCGCGGCAGCAGACCCCGCGCGGTCTCGGTCAGGACCGGCTTCCCGGGCACGAAAACCACCGGAACGATGGAATCGGCGGGATCCATCCTGATCGCCCGCGCACCGCCGGCCTCCATCCAGGACAGTGTGAAGCCGCCGCGCAGACAGGCCGCGACGTTGTCGGGGTGGCCCTCGATCTCGGTGGCGAGCTCCAGCAGACCGGCGTCGTCGAGCTTCGCCTCGCCGCCTATGGTCACGGCGCGGGCGGCGACGATGCCGGCGCAGATGGCGGCGGAGGAGGAGCCGAGGCCGCGGCCGTGCGGGATGCGGTTGGCGCAGACGATCTCCAGGCCGCGCGGCTGACCGCCGAGGACGTCGAAGGCGGTGCGCAGGGAGCGTACGAGCAGATGCCTCTCGTCGCGCGGCAGGGTCTCGCCGCCCTCGCCCGCGATGTCGATGTGCAACCCGGAGTCGGCCACCCGGACGACGACGTCGTCGTAGAGCCCCAGCGCGAGGCCCAGGGCGTCGAAGCCCGGGCCGAGGTTGGCGCTGGTGGCGGGGACGCGCACCCGGACGGCGGCGGCGCGGAACGCTGGACCGGCCATCGCTCGTTGACTCTCCTTGAGCTGCGTGACTGTCGACTGCCGAGGACATTCGACGACGTACGAGAACCCTCGGGCCGCTTCCGGCCGGGCGGCCCGCCGCGTCCGCGCCGCGGAGACGGCGCGACTCCGCGGCATATGCGGCGGTGGGTTCGGTACAGCCTATCGAAGGTAGGTTCTGTGGCGACATAGGGCGCACGGGAGGCGCACGATGCGTGTCGCAAGCCCCGTGTGCACCCACCTGGGACGTTCCCGATCCGCGCGCCTCGTACACCGGGGCCGTCGCGGGTCCGTCCGCACGGGCGCCGCGCCCGCCGCACCGCCCCGCGCACCGGACGGGCGCGGGGCGGGTATGCCGCACGGACGTGGTGACCGGACGCGGTGACCGTGAGGTACGGCCGTTGCGGCGGCCGCGTGCCACGGCCGGTCGCGGCGGCCGGGTGCGGTGACCGCGTGCCACGGCCGGTCCCGGTGGCCGGATGCGGTGGCCGCGAGGTGCGGCCGGTCGCGGTGGCCGGACGGGGTGGCCGGACGGGGTGGCCGTGAGCTACGGCCTGTTGCGGTGGCCGGCCGGCCCGTTCCCGGGCGGCCGGCCGTCCGCCTCAGGCCAGGCCCAGCCGCTCGGCGGCCGTCGCCGCGTCGACGGGCACGGTCACCGGCTGCGGCGCACCCGCGACGGCCCAGTCGGGGTCCTTCAGGCCGTTGCCGGTGACGGTGCACACGATCCGCTGGCCGGGGTCGACCTTGCCCTGCTCGGCGGCCTTCAGCAGACCGGCGACGGACGCGGCGGACGCCGGCTCGACGAAAACGCCCTCCTGCGCGGCCAACAGCCGGTACGCGCGCAGGATCTCACGGTCCGTCACCTCGTCGATGAGACCGCCGGACTCGTCCCGCGCCGCCAGCGCGAAACGCCACGAGGCCGGGTTGCCGATCCGGATGGCGGTGGCGATGGTCGACGGGTCCTTGACGACCTCGCCGCGCACGATCGGGGCGCTGCCGGACGCCTGGAAGCCCCACATCCGCGGGGTGCGCCGCGCGACGCCGTCGGCGGCGTACTCCCGGTAGCCCTTCCAATAGGCCGTGATGTTGCCCGCGTTGCCGACGGGCAGGACGTGGATGTCGGGCGCGTCGCCGAGCATGTCGACGATCTCGAAGGACGCCGTCTTCTGGCCCTCGATGCGCACCGGGTTGACCGAATTCACCAGCGCCACCGGGTAGTTGTCGCTGAGCGACCGGGCGAGGGTGAGGCAGTCGTCGAAGTTGCCCTCGACCTGGAGGATCTTCGCGCCGTGCACGAGGGCCTGGCCCATCTTGCCGAGCGCGATCTTGCCCTGCGGGACGAGGACGGCGCACACCATGCCGGCGCGCACGGCGTAGGCGGCCGCGGAGGCCGACGTGTTGCCCGTGGAGGCGCAGATGACGGCCTTCGCGCCCTCCTCCTTCGCCCGGGTGATGGCCATCGTCATGCCACGGTCCTTGAAGGACCCGGTCGGGTTCGCGCCCTCGACCTTGAGGTGCACCTCGCAGCCCGTGCGCTCGGAGAGCACCTGCGCGGGCACGAGCGGCGTACCGCCCTCACGGAGCGTCACGACCGGCGTGCTGTCGGACACCGGCAGCCGGTCCCGGTACTCCTCGATGATTCCGCGCCATTGGTGGGTCATTGCTGGTTACTCTCCTTCAACCCGCATGATGCTGGCGACGCCCCGTACGGTGTCGAGGCTGCGCAGCGCCTCGACGGTCCCGTTCAGGGCGGCGTCGGACGCACGGTGGGTGACGACGACGAGGGAGGCCTCTCCCGTACCGCCGAACTCGCCGGAGGGGGAGTCTCCCCCCTCCTTGCCCTGCTGGCGGACCGTGTCGATGGACACGCCGTGCTCGGCGAACACGGTGGCGACCTGGGCGAGGACGCCGGGTTTGTCGGCCACGTCGAGGCTGATGTGGTAGCGCGTGACGACGTCGCCCATGGGCGAGACGGGCAGCGCCGCGTACGCGGACTCGCCGGGGCCGGTGGTGCCGCTCAGCCGGTTGCGGCAGACCGCGACGAGGTCGCCGAGCACGGCGGAGGCGGTGGGCGAGCCGCCGGCGCCGGGGCCGTAGAACATGAGCTGCCCGGCGGCGTCCGACTCGACGAACACCGCGTTGTAGGCGCCGCGTACGGAAGCCAGCGGGTGGCTGAGCGGGATCATCGCCGGGTGCACGCGCGCGGTGACGGACCCGCCGTCCTCGGCCCGCTCGCAGATGGCGAGCAGCTTGATCGTGCAGCCCATCTCCCTGGCGGAGACGAAGTCGGCGGCGGTGACCTCGGTCATGCCCTCGCGGTAGACGTCGTCGAGCCGTACCCGCGTGTGGAAGGCGATGCCGGCGAGGATGGCCGCCTTGGCGGCGGCGTCGAAGCCCTCGACGTCGGCGGTCGGGTCGGCCTCGGCGTACCCCAGGGCGGTGGCCTCGTCGAGCGCCTCCTGGTAGCCGGCACCGGAGGAGTCCATCTTGTCGAGGATGAAGTTGGTCGTGCCGTTCACGATGCCGAGCACGCGGTTGACCTTGTCACCGGCGAGGGACTCGCGCAGCGGCCGGATCAGCGGGATGGCGCCGGCGACGGCGGCCTCGTAGTAGAGGTCCCTGCCGTGCTCCTCCGCCGCCGCGTGCAGGGCGGCGCCGTCCTGGGCGAGGAGGGCCTTGTTGGCGGAGACGACGGAGGCGCCGTGCTCGAAGGCGGTGGAGATCAAGGTCCGGGCGGGCTCGATGCCGCCGATGACCTCGACGACCACGTCGATGTCGCCGCGTTTGACCAGCGCGGTCGCGTCGGTGGTCACCAGGGCCGGGTCGATGCCCTCGCGCACCTTGGAGGGCCGTCGCACGGCCACCCCCGCCAGTTCCACGGGGGCGCCGATCCGGGCGGCGAGGTCGTCGGCGTGCGTCGTCATGATGCGCGCCACCTCTGAGCCGACAACCCCACAGCCCAGCAGCGCCACCTTCAGCGGACGCGTACGCATCATCCGACCTCGTTTCCTCATACCGTCTACGGCTGCACCAGTCTCACTCACCGGACGACACTTTCTGTCCCTTCGTCCGGATCGTGAGACGTTTATTTCGTTTTCACACGGCGGCGGACCGGAAGATCTTCCGGCCACCGCAGTGCGGGCGTCTCCCCCACGTCACGGGCGCCGCCCTCACGCTCCCCGTCGAGGGCCTCCCCACGCCGGGGCGTCTCTCTCCCCCACGTCGAGGCACTGCCCCGCACCGTCGAGGGGCTGCCCCGGCAACGTCGAGGGGCTGCCCCGCACCGTCGAGGGGCTGCCCGCATCGAGGTGTCCCCACGCCGAGAGGCCTCGACGCCGGGTCGCGCCGAGAGCCGGCCACCCCGCGCCGAGAGGCCCCCCGCCGGGACGGACCTCATCCCACGTCGAGACGCAGCAGGTCCTCCTCCGTCTCCCGCCGGACGATGACCCGGGCCGCGCCCTCGCGGACGGCGACGACCGGCGGACGCAGCACGTGGTTGTAGTTGCTCGCCATGGAACGGCAGTACGCCCCGGTCGCCGGCACGGCGATCAGGTCACCCGGCGCCAGGTCGGCGGGCAGGAACGCGTCCTTCACCACGATGTCACCGCTCTCGCAGTGCTTGCCGACGACGCGGACGAGCATCGGCTCGGCCTCCGAACTGCGGGAGACCAGCGCGACGCTGTACTCGGCGTCGTACAGGGCCGTCCGGATGTTGTCGGACATGCCCCCGTCGACGGAGACGTAGGTGCGCAGCCCCTCCAGCGGCTTGACCGTGCCGACCTCGTAGAGCGTGAAGGCGGTCGGGCCGACGATGGCGCGCCCCGGCTCGACGGAGATGCGGGGCGTGCGCAGCCGGGCCGCCTCGCACTCGCGCGTGACGATGTCGGTGAGCGCCTTGGCGATCTCGTGCGGCTCGCGGGGGTCGTCGCCGCTCGTGTACGCGATGCCGAGCCCGCCGCCCAGGTCGATCTCGGGCAGTTCGACGCCGTGCTCGTCGCGGATGTCCCTGAGCAGCCCCACGACCCGGTGCGCGGCGACCTCGAAGCCGGACATGTCGAAGATCTGCGACCCGATGTGGCTGTGGATGCCGACCAGTTCGATCCCGTCGAGCTGGAGGGCGCGGCGCACCGCCTCGGTGGCCTGTCCCCCGGCGAGCGGGATGCCGAACTTCTGGTCCTCGTGCGCGGTGGCGATGAACTCGTGCGTGTGAGCCTCGACACCCACGGTGACGCGGATCTGCACCCGCTGCCGCTTCCCGAGGGACTGGGCGATGTGGGCGACGCGGACGATCTCCTGGAAGGAGTCGAGCACGATCCGCCCGACGCCCGCCTCGACCGCGCGGCGGATCTCCGCCGTGGACTTGTTGTTGCCGTGGAAGGCGATGCGCTCGGCGGACATCCCGCCGGACAGCGCGGTGGCGAGCTCTCCGCCCGAGCAGACGTCGAGGTTCAGCCCCTCCTCGTGCAGCCACCGGACGACGGCACGGGACAGGAACGCCTTCCCGGCGTAGAAGACGTCGGCCCCGTCGCCGAACGCGCTGCGCCAGGCACGCGCCCGGGAGCGGAAGTCGGCTTCGTCCAGGACGTAGGCGGGGGTGCCGAACTCCTCGGCGATCCGGCCGACCGGCACACCGCCGACGGTGACGGCGCCGTCGGCGTCGCGGGTGACGGTCTCGGCCCAGACCTTCGGGTCGAGGGCGTTGAGGTCGGCGGGCGGGGCGGAGTAGTGCCCCTCGGGCAGGACATCGGCGTGACGGGGCCCGGCGGGGTGGGCGGAACGGCTCATGATCGTCTCGTGCGCTCTCTCAGAGATGGTCGGGTGCGTCGATGCCGAGCAGGGACAGGCCGCCGGCCAGCACCGTCCCGGCAGCTTCGGCGAGGGCGAGCCGGGCACGGTGGGCGGCCGAGGGTTTCTCCTCCCCGCGCGGCAGCACACCGGCCAGAAGCGGCAGCACGGCGTCGGCCACGGCGACGAGATGCCGGGCGAGCCGGTCGGGGGCACGGTGGGCCGCGGCCCGGGCCAGGACGCGGGGATGGTCGGCGAGACAGCCGAGCAGCGCCTCCGCACCGCTCACGGCCCCGGGCCGAGCGTGAAAGCCGAGGTCGGCGGCGTTGCGCCCGAGAGCCCGGGTGCGGGCGTGGGCGTACCGCACGCGGAAGAGGGGGTTGCTCTCCCGCTGGACCAGGTGCTCGTCACCGATCCGGGGCCGGTCGTGGAGGGCGGAGTACAGCAGCGCCCAGCGCGCCGCATCGCGACCGAGGGCAAGGGGGTCGGCGGGGGCGGGGACGGGGCGGAGGAGGGCGGCGCGGCCGGTGCTGTCGGCGTCGTTGGCGTTGTCGGTGTCGCCGGAGTCCCGGAAGACGGCCTGGGTCTCGACTCGCCCGCCTTCCCCGTCTTCCCCGTCTCCCCCATCTCCTCCGTCGGCGTCGACGTGCACGCCGAGGACGGCCTCCCACTCGGGCGGCAGCGGCGCGTCACAACTGGCGCGGACGACGACGCCCTGCGCCCGAAGCATCCGTGCGACGACGTCCATGACGACGACGGCACGCACTTCAAGGGGGCAGTGCAGCCGGACGACGGACGGCGAGGGCCGGGCAACGCGGGCGCCGCTGTCGCCGCTGTCGCCGTAACGATCGGTGCTGCCCACCACGAAGCCGTACCGCGTGCCCTGCCGCAGGATCTCCTCGACGAGGTGGGCGGAGGCGGCCGGGCGCAGGCTGATGTTGAGGAACCCGGGCCCGGTGACAGCGACCTCGCCGACGCCATCGGCGCCGGCGAGGTGCGGCCGGAGGATCTCGGCGACGCGCAGGGGCGGCTGCCCGGCGGGGCGGGCGAGCTGGAGGGCGATGTTGGTGGCGTAGTCACCGCAACCGCCGGGCCCGGGGGTGGTCACGACGGCCCGCTCCGGCACGGCCACGCTCAGCTGCCCCTCGTCGACAGCACGACGCACCGCGCGCAGCACGGTGCGGGACAGCTCGACGGGGGTCACGCTGCAAGCGTAGGGGAGGAGGGGGGTGGGTAGGCGAGCCAGTTCGGCCAGGGTCCGGGATGTGGACAGCGAGATGGGACGCACGAGGCTGGATCGTGTCCCCGTTGGTCCACGGGAACACCCCTGCTCAGGTAACTCGACCTGGACTGGGACGGCGGGACGCACACCGGCCACCCACAATCCGAGCCACACCACCGGGCGACGGGTGTGACGAAGGGAACCCGCCGAGACCAGAGAGGCGGCCGGCACAGGAACCAGCCGGAAGGTCGACACCCTGAAAGATCAACTACCGCCGGATCACCGGGTAGGGGCGGTCACGCACCGGAGACAGATCGAACTGCGAACTTCGCAGAATCAGCCACCGGCGCTTCCGGCCGGCTCGGCCTCTCCGGCGCCGAGGGAATCACGAGGCCCCCCGACATCCTGACCACCGGAACCGTCCCCGCGCCCCTCCCCCTCACCCCGCCCGCGCGCCGCCTGCCCCTCCAACAACTGCCGCACCAGCCGGACGAGCTCCGCGGGCTCGAAGGGCTTGGCAAGGAAGGCGTCAACACCGACGTCGAGGCCGGCGTCGACCTCGTACTGCGTACAGGCGCTGACGATCGCGAGAGGCAGATGATGCGTCCGCGGGTCCGCGCGGAGCCGCGCGGCGGTCCGGAGCCCGTCGAGCCGCGGCATGACGACGTCAAGGGTCACGACGTCGGGCCGCACCTCATGGACGACATCCAGACACTCGGCACCATCGGCCGCGGTCACGACCTCAAGACCCTCAAGCTCGAGGTTGACCCTGATCAACTGGCGGATGACCTTGTTGTCGTCCACAACAAGCACCCGGCCCGACGCCCCTGGCACAACTCGAGAGTAGGTCGGGACCGGCCATCGCGTCCGGGTTTTCCCCACTTCCACCCCGTGCGGGGGAGCGCTCGCCCGGGCGGCCGAACACCGCCCCGACGGCCACGCCAGGGAAAACGTTCATGACCACCCCGACGAAGCTGGTAGTGTTCTACCCGTCACCGCGCAACGGAACGCGCAGGACACGCCCCCGTAGCTCAGGGGATAGAGCAACGGCCTCCGGAGCCGTGTGCGCAGGTTCGAATCCTGCCGGGGGCACCTCGAAGAAGGTGCCAAAAGACCCCGCCACCAGCGAAAACGCTGCAGGCGGGGTCTTCGTGTCTGTGCAGGCGTATGCCGCCCGAAGCGGCCGTATGTCGGGGTCTGTGGACTATTCGTGGACAGGATTTTGAGACGTCTGCCCAGGTCAGCCCCGGCAAACGGCAAGGCCCCCGGACAAGTCCAGGGGCCTGAGGGTCGGTTGATCGGCGGTGACCGCCAGTAGCCGATCTCGGTCGGCTGACCGTCGCGGTAGAGCACAGTGCAGTGGCCGCGCCCTGAGGGCAAAAAACAGTCCCCAGTAGTACTGCGCGTGTCCTGAAACTCCAGTCGTCACTGTCGCTTCGGTATCGCGCCGGCTTGCTGGGGGCCTAAACCACATCCTGTCCAAGTCACTACGTCGACTAGACGTCTTCGTCGACTCTGCAGCAACTCTTTCGGTGTTATGGCCTACTAACTACGATCCACGCCAGGCGCCGTAAGTCAATAGCCTTTGCGCAAGTTCCGCAGGAAACCTCTCGCGATCACCTGCGACTGCGGCATCCGGCTCGTCCGCGGGTCGACGGGACCCGGTCGCGGCCCCTGGGTCACAGACCCAGGTCGATGGCCACGCGGGTCAGTTCGGCGGTGTTGGTGATGTTGTAGGTGCCCAAAGACCCCGTCACCAGCGGAAACGCTGCCGGCCGGGGTTTTCGCGTATGTGTAGGCATGTGCCAGCCCAGATCGGGCGGCCAGGGTCCGTGGACTGTTCGTGGACAGAATCTTGAGGTGTTTGCCCAGGTCACCACACAAAAACGTTGGTGGTCCCCGGACGAGTCCGGGGACCACCAAGGTGTCTCCTCCACTGAGCCTGATCACGACGCCGTCCCGCTAGTCGGCAGTGACCCCCCAGTAGGCGATCTGCACGGGCCGGCCGTCGCGGTAGAGCACCGTGCAGTTCCCCTCGGCGCGGCCCGGGAAGCCCAACCGCTCGGAGTGGAGGGCGGCGTCCCACTCCGCGTAGGTGGGCCGGCCGTGAGGAGCCCACGCACGGACCTCGTCATCGGTCAGCAAGCGCATGAACGGGCCGTTGTCGGTGTCCGTGCCCTCGATCATGCAGGGAAAGTCCAGCACGGTGCCCGTGCCGCCGGTGAGTATGTATTCCTGCCAGTCCGGGTCGCGCCACAGCTCCTCGAGGGACCGGCCCTCGAAACCGTGGTTGTCCCGTGCCAGCTCCTCTTCCTGGGCCTGCCGGAATGCGGCCTCCAGATCACGCTGATACGGACGAGTGTCGCGCCATGCGTTGCCGCCCACCTCTGTCCCTCCCCACCTGAACTGTTCAATCGAAGGCGCAGCGTAAAGGACGGCACTGACAGCGCACCGTCCGATCACTCGTACTCGCGCAGCAGTTCCTCGATCTTGCGGTTGGCGATCTCCTGCCGTCCGTCGATGCACTTGGCGTAGCGGGTCAGCAGGACCTCGACGCAGCGGCGCGGCGCCGTCCGCTCGACCTTGCCCGTCGTGGTCGGCGAGGCCGGCTGGGTGAGCCGGTGCGCGATCCCGTTCTCCCGGCAGATCCGGTCGAACAACACCTCACCGCCCTGCCCGAACCGGTCGGTGAACTGCTTGCCATTGTCGGTCAGCACCTCCTCCGGCACCCCGAACCTCTGCAAGGCCCGGACGAACGCCGAGCAGACCGCCCGCCCCGTCGCCCGCTCGACCACCGACGCGATCACGCAGTACCGGGAATGGGCATCCACCCCGGTCACCACCTTGGCCTCGGTCAACTCACCCGTCACCGGGTCGACCAGCATCACGCCGCCGACGATGTCCATCTGCCACAGCTGCATCGGACGGTCCCGCTGCCAGCGCTTGTAATCCGACCGCTACCGGCGCCGCACCCCCGGCTCCACCAACCCGTGACGGACCAGGATCCGGTAAACGGTCATCCGTGACGGCACCGGGCTCACCGTCCCGGACCGCTCAAGCACATGGGCGATCCGCCGCGGACCCCACTTCGGGTGCTTGCGCCGCAGCTCACACACGGCCGCTTCCACCTCGGCAGAGGCCTGATGCGGACACGACGCCGGCCTGCGCGAACGATCCGCCAACCCCGCCAGGCCCGCGGCCTCATACCTCGACTTCCACCCGCTGACCGTCTGCCGCGAGACGCCCAGCTGGGCGGCGACCTCCGTCACCGTCGCACCCGCCAACACCGCAAGCACAGCCCGGTATCTCTGCTCGACAACCGACAACTCCACCAGCGCCAATCCCGGCCTCCCCACACACGCCGCAACGACGCGCACAGAAAAACCGATCACGGCCACTGTCAACCATCAGCTGGGACCGAAGTGTCAAGCATCTACCGGGACCGGACACGCCCAGCAGCCCGAACGTGATTCAAACTCTCCCTACTGGTTCAAGGCGGCTCGCTCCGCTCCCCGCGCGCAGGCCCGGCCCCCGGCCGGGCCTGCGCTCCTAATGGCGCCGTAAGCGGGCGGGCATGTAGTGATCCGTAGTCGCTCCTGAGGCCTGACCTCTCAAGACAGAGGCGGCCCGACATGCCTTCCCGCTCTAGCAAGCATCGCGGGGGTGGCGGGGCCGGTCCGCGCTCCTGCCTTCGTCCCGCGCGGACCCGCACCATCGACTCCGACCAGGCAACCGGCTCCGTACCGCGGTCCCCCGCCGGCCAGGACGGTTCGCCGCGGCCCCGAC
>NZ_JBEYXZ010000040.1:0-57035 GCF_040645305.1 Streptomyces sp. NPDC046831
GCCTGTACATCCCGAACGACCCGCGCGCGGTCACCGTCAGCCGCCGCACCCTCCGTCTGATCCTGACCCTGCACGGTCTGATCGGGCTGGTCGATGTCGCCGAGCTGCTGGCTGCGGAGCTCGTGTCCAACGCCGTACGCCACACCAAGGGACCGGCGGCCCTGCGCGTGCACTGGCGGGCCGGGGTGCTGCGGATCGGGGCGTGGGACGCGGACCCGGGGCCGCCGGAGCCGCCGGTGCCGCTGGAGCGGGTGGTGGAGCAGGAGGAGGGACGCGGCCTGGCGCTGGTGCGGGCCTGCGCGGATCTGTGGGGCTGGCAACCGCTGTCCAGGAACGGAAACCGGGGCAAGGTCGTGTGGTGCGAGCTGGCCGCGGCTCGGGTCCCGACCGGCTGAGCACCTCGGAGGCCGTCGGCGGGCGGAACGAGTCAGGCGCGGCCGGACCGGCCGGGGTAAAGGAACACGCCTTCGAAGAACTGTTATGCGCACCGCCCTCACCGGTCTCCCAGACATCGGACATCATCGACCGGCGTCGAGGACAGGGAAGTCGTTCATGGGGACACAGCACACGGAGGACCTCGCGGCACTGGTGGCCGCCGCCCGCGAGGGCGATCCGGAGGCTCAGGACACCCTGGTCAGCGCACACCTCGCGCTGGTCTACAACGTTGTGGGCCGGGCCCTGAACGGTTCGGTCGACGTGGACGACGTGGTGCAGGACACCATGCTGCGGGCTCTCGACGGCCTGGGCGGCCTGCGCGATCCCGGCAGCTTCCGCTCCTGGCTGGTGGCCATCGCCATGAACCGCGTGCGCGCCCACTGGCAGGACCGGCAGACCGCTCCGGGCGCCGTGGAGGAGGCCGGGGACGTGGCCGATCCGGGCGCTGACTTCGTGGACCTGACCATGGTGCGGCTGCAGTTGGCCGGCCAGCGTCGGGAGACCGCGCGGGCGACGCGCTGGCTGGAGCCGGACGACCGGGCGCTGCTGTCGCTGTGGTGGCTGGAGTGCGCCGGCGAGCTGACCCGGGTCGAGGTGGCCCAGGCGCTGGGGCTGTCCGCCCAGCACACGGCGGTCCGTGTGCAGCGGATGAAGGCACAGCTCGACGCGGCCCGGGTGGTCGTACGGGCCGTCGACGCGCGGCCGCCGTGCGAGGAGCTGCGCGGGGTGCTGGCGGCCTGGGACGGCCGGCCCTCGGCGCTGTGGCGCAAGCGAATAGCCCGGCACGCCCGTGAGTGCGTGCGCTGCTCGGGGTGGTGGGGCGGACTGATGCCCGCCGAGGGGCTGCTGGCCGGTCTGGCGCTGGTCCCGGTGACCCCCGCGCTCGTGGCGGGCGTGCGCTCCGCCGTCGACCGGACGGCCCCGGCCGGGGCGGCGTCCCGGCTCGCCGCCGGGGGCGCGGGACGTCGCGGCGGGGGCGGCCGGGCGGCGGGGCGCAGCTCCGGGGACGGGCGGGCCGCCTCTCGGGGAGCCGTCCGCCGGCGTCGGCGCATACGCAGGCGGGCGGCCGTCGCGGCGGTCGTGGCGGCCGGTGTGGCGGGCGGTGGCCTGTGGTACTTCGGGACCGGTCCCGGCGGTGGGGGCGATGCCGACACGACGGCGCGGCCCGTCGGCGAGCCCGTCGTGGACCTCTCCGCCTCCGGCACCCTCCCCGGGAGCCCGCCGGCCCCGGCCTCCGCGTCCGCCTCTCCCTCCGCGTCGGCGTCGCCGTCGCCGTCCGCGTCCAAGAGCGCGAGCCCGTCCAGGAGCCCCCGGCCGGGCAGGAGCACGCCGCCGACGCCGGCGCCGACGCCGAAACCGGCTCCGCCGAAGCGGCCCGCGCCCGGCACGCCGTCCGCGCGGCCGGCCCCCTCGGGCACGGTGGCGCAGGTCGTCGCGCTGGTGAACCAGGAACGGGCGGCCGCCGGTTGCGGTCCGCTCACGGAGGACGCGCAGCTGGACGCCGCCGCGCAGGGCCACTCCGACGACATGGCCGCGCGCGACTTCTTCGACCACACCAACCCCGACGGCGCCGACCCCGGCCGACGCATCACCGCCGCGGGCTACCGGTGGTCGACGTACGGGGAGAACATCGCCATGGGCCAGCAGACCCCGGAGTCGGTGATGGACTCCTGGATGAACAGCCCGGGGCACCGCGCCAACATCCTCAACTGCGCCTTCAAGAACATCGGCGTCGGCATCCACCGGGGTTCCGGCGGGCCGTGGTGGACGCAGAACTTCGGCGCCAGGTCCTGAGGTCCGAAGCGCCCGCGGGATCGTGCTCCCGGCCGCCTGACGGAACGGTCCGTTCCGGCGGGAGGCGGGGCCGGAGTCACCCGGGTGAAGGTCAGCCGGCCGGGTGAAACGTTCGGTATTCCGGGGCTGCCGGAATTCCGATCGATCATGAATGCCGCGTCGGCGCGGTGTGCCTCGGGGGCACCGAAAGGCCTATGGGGACGCTCTGCGGGTGTTTTCCCGCGTCATTGCCGCGCTTCGCCGAGCGGATTACCGCGGTGCTTGCGGGTGCGCGTGATTCGAATATGCCGGTGAAGGCCTCGCAGTGGACCGCATGCGGTGAATCCCCCGTGGGGGAACGCCGGCGGTGAGCCGCACGCCGTGGTGCGTATCCGGCGAACGGGAACGGCCCGCAGTGCGCGTACCCGGTGGCGCGCGACGGCCGGCGCGCGCGAAAGCAGTGTGGAGCGCCCCCAGTCGCTGGGGGCGCTCCACACCTGACTGCGGCAGACGACCGGCTCAGTGCCGGAAGACGTCCTTCGTCTTCTCCTTGGCCTCGCGGGCGTCGCCGCGCGACTGCTCCATGCGGCCCTCGGCCTCCATGCGCTCGTTGCCGACCGCCCGGCCCGCGGTCTCCTTGAGCTTGCCCTTGGCCTGCTCGGTCTTGGCCTGCGCCTTCTGGTTGTCAGCCATGGGGTTCACATCCTCAGGTCGTTGGCGTCTCGTGATGTTCGGGTTTCCGCCGACGGTCCCGTCAAACGCCGCCATTTCGCGTATCGGCCGATCGGGTGACTCTTCGCGAACTCCCCAACTTTCCCTGCGAGTCGGGGAAAAAACCATGGAGATCGAATGCTTGCCCGGCCGATGAGCGGGCATCCGGAGCAGCGGAGGTTGATAGACATGGTTCCCTTGCTTCTCGTTCTTCTGCTCGCCCTGGTCCTCTTCGGCGCGGGATTCGCGGTGAAGGCGCTGTGGTGGATTGCCGTCATCGTGCTCGTGGCCTGGCTGCTCGGGTTCGTCCTCCGTTCGGCGGACGCGGGTGGCCGGCGCGGCCGCTGGTACCGCTGGTAACGGCGCACGTCCACGCGCCTGTGGGGCCCCGGCTTCGGCCGGGGCCCCACACGTGTGTGCGGGGGTGCGCCGATCCGGGGCGGCGGCCGCGCACCGGTGCACGTAGGGTGCGGAAAGTGTGAAATCGGGCGTGACCGGGGGGCCGGTGGGCACCCGCGTCTCGTCGGGCGCCGGTGCGCAACGGGAACCCGCGCCTCCACCCCGGCGCCCGGCATCCGCCTCGCCCCCGTGCCGAGCCGGTCGCGCGTAGGCTGCCCGGCATGAGCATCATCGGGGTAGGCATCGACGTGGCCGAGATCGACCGGTTCGCCGCGTCGCTGGAGCGTACGCCCCATCTCGTGCAGCGCCTGTTCCGGGAGAGCGAGCTGCTGCTGCCCTCCGGAGAGCGCCGGGGTGTCGCCTCGCTCGCCGCGCGCTTCGCCGCCAAGGAGGCCGTCGCCAAGGCACTCGGCGCCCCGGCCGGTCTGCACTGGACGGACGCGGAGGTCTACGTCGAGGACTCCGGGCAGCCCCGCCTGCGGGTGCGGGGCACGGTGGCGGCCCGCGCGGCCGAACTGGGGGTCCGCTCCTGGCACATCTCCCTGAGCCACGACGCGGGGGTGGCCTCGGCGGTGGTGATCGCGGAGGGCTGAGCGGCGGCACCCATGGCGTCCGGCGGGTGGGCGCGGAATCCGTGACCGGCGGGGCCCGTGCGCCCGGCGCCTCGGTACGGGGCCCGTGCGCCCGGCGGTCGGTACGGGGCCCGTGACAGGCGGGAACCTCGTGCGTGATGGTTCGGTGCAGGACCCGGGACGGGCAGGGGCCCGTCGGCCGCCGCTGCCTGACAACCTGTCAACACCGGGTGGCTCGCCGTCCGGCACGCGTGTCGCCGCCCGTCGCCGGGCGCGGATGACGCGCCGGGGCCGACCGGACGTGCGGTACCGGGCGCATCCGGGGCAGACTCGACCGCATGCGTACCGCGTACAGCGTAGAGACGGTAAGGACGGCCGAACGCGAGCTGATGGCGAGGCTCCCCGACGGCGCCCTCATGCAGCGGGCCGCCGCCGGACTGGCCGCCGCCTGCGCGGACCTGCTCGGCCGCGTCTACGGGCGCCGGATCGTGCTCCTCGTGGGCAGCGGGGACAACGGCGGGGACGCCCTGTACGCCGGCGCCCGCCTCGCCCGCCGCGGCGCCGGTGTCACCGCGGTGCCGCTCGCCCCGGACCGCACCCACCCCGGCGGTCTGGCCGCCCTGCGCCGCGCGGGCGGCGCGGTCGTGCGGCCCGCGGACGCCGGCGACCTGATCGACCGGGCCGACCTGGTCGTCGACGGCATCGTCGGCATCGGCGGCACGGGCGGCCTGCGCCCCGACGCCGCGCCGCTGGCCGAGCGGGCGGCCGCGTCCCGGGCCGCGGTCGTCGCCGTGGACCTGCCGAGCGGGGTGGAGGCCGACACGGGTGAGGTGCGCGGAGCCGCCGTCCGCGCCGACCTCACCGTCACCTTCGGCGCCCACAAGCCGGGGCTGCTGATCGACCCGGCGCGGGAGTACGCCGGCACGGTCCGGCTCGTCGACATCGGCCTCGATCTGCCCGCCACCCCCGAACTCCAGGCGCTGCAGCACGCGGACGTGGCCCGGCTGCTGCCGCTGCCCGCCGGCGAGAGCGACAAGTACCGGCGGGGCGTGGTCGGCATCGCCGCCGGTTCCGCCCGCTATCCGGGCGCCGCCGTGCTCGCCGTGTCGGGCGCGCTGCGCGGCGGGGCGGGTGCGGTGCGCTACGTCGGTCCCGCCGGGCAGACCGTGATCGCCCGCTTCCCCGAGACGCTCGTGTCCGACCGGGGGCCGCACAAGGCGGGCCGCGTGCAGGCGTGGGTGGTCGGACCCGGAGCCGGGGACGACGCCGCCACCGTCGCCGAGGTGATGGCGACGGACGTGCCCGTGCTGATCGACGCCGACGGGCTGCGGCTGGCCGACCGGGACGCCGTACGGGCCCGCACGGCGCCGACCCTGATGACCCCGCACGCCGGCGAGGCCGCCGCGCTGCTCGGCGTGACCCGCGAGGAGGTGGAGGGCGCCCGGCTGTCGTCCGTCCGCGAACTCGCCGCCCGTTACGGGGCCACCGTGCTGCTCAAGGGGTCGACCACCCTGGTCGCCGCGCCGGACGGCGGTCCCGTCCGGGCCAACCCGACCGGGACGCCCTGGCTCGCCACGGCCGGCAGCGGTGACGTGCTGTCGGGCCTGGCCGGATCACTGCTGGCGGCGGGCCTGTCCGCGCGGGACGCGGGCAGCGTGGCGGCCTACCTGCACGGCCTCGCCGGCCGCTTCGCCGCGGACGGGGCACCGGCGGGCGCCCACGACGTGGCGGAGATGATCCCAGAAGCGTGGCGGGACGTGCGGGACGCGTAGGGCCGTCGGGCAGGTGACGCCGGCCGTGCGCCCTCCGGGCCGGACGGGCGGCGCGCACCGCGCCGGGCCGCTTCGCCGGCCGGGCGACACGTTCTCCGCCGGGCCGCGCGGAACCGACCGAACGGCTGGACCTGCTCGGAGCTTTGGCTGTCCGTAACGTCCGGATCCGTCCGAAACGCTCGGCCCTGTCGGGACGGACGGCTCCCTCGGGCCCGCGCACGCCCGCCCTGCCCGGACGCCCGCCCCTGTCTGATGGCACACATTTCCCCGCCGGTCCGCGCGCGTCCGGTCGGGCCGAGCGGTGCCACCCGGTACCGCGCGGGCGCTCCGGGCCCTCAACCGCCGTGCGCGGGGCCGCCCCGAGGGTGCCGTTCCGGGGCGGGAGGGCGCCCCGTGCCGGGACCCGTGCCCGTGGGACGCGGCCCCGGTGCCGCCGGGCCGCGCGGCCCCTCTGAGACACTGGGGGCGCGATGACTGAGACAGCACACCCGCGGACGGCACCGCTGCGTGCCCGCGCCGAGATCGATCTGGCCGCCCTCCGGTCCAACGTCCGTGCCCTGCGCGCCCGGACGTCCGGCGCGGCCCTCATGGCCGTGGTCAAGTCCGACGCCTACGGCCACGGCGCCGTCCCGTGCGCCCGCGCGGCGCTCGCCGCGGGAGCCACCTGGCTCGGCACCGCCACGCCCGAGGAGGCCCTCGCCCTGCGCGCGGCCGGGCTGGCGCCGGAGCAGGTCAGGATCATGTGCTGGCTGTGGACGCCCGGCGGTCCATGGCGGGAGGCCGTCGAGGCCGACCTGGACGTGTCGGTGAGCGGCACGTGGGCGCTGGAGGAGGTCCGCGAGGCCGCCCGGCAGGCGGGACGGCCCGCGCGCGTGCAGCTCAAGGCCGACACCGGGCTGGGGCGCGCCGGCTGCCAGCCCGCCGACTGGGCCGAACTCGTCGCCGCGGCCCTGCGCGCCGAGGCCGACGGCCTCGTCCGCGTCACCGGACTGTGGTCCCACTTCGCCTGCGCCGACGAGCCGGGCCACCCCTCCATCGCCGCCCAGCTCACCCGGTTCCGCGAGATGGTGGCGTACGCCGAGGCCCAGGGCCTGCGGCCCGAGGTGCGGCACATCGCCAACTCGCCCGCCGCGCTCAGCATCCCCGAGGCCCATTTCGACCTCGTACGCACCGGGATCGCCCTCTACGGCATCTCGCCCAGCCCCGAGCTGGGCACCCCGGCCGATTTCGGGCTGCGGCCCGTGATGACCCTGTCCGCCTCGCTGGCGCTGGTGAAGCACGTGCCGGGCGGCCACGGCGTCAGTTACGGGCACCACTACGTCACTCCGGGCCGCACGACCCTCGGCCTCGTGCCCGTCGGCTACGCGGACGGCGTCCCGCGCCACGCCTCCGGCACCGGGCCGGTCCTGGTCGGCGGCAAGTGGCGGACGGTCGCGGGGCGGGTGGCCATGGACCAGTTCGTGGTGGACCTGGGCGGCGACGAGCCCGAAGTCGGCTCCGAGGCGGTGCTGTTCGGGCCCGGCGACCGGGGCGAGCCCACCGCCGAGGACTGGGCACAGGCCGTGGGGACCATCGCCTACGAGATCGTCACCCGGATCGGGACGCGCGTTCCCCGCGTCCACGTGAACGAAGTCGAGGACGTGAACGTGGACGTCTGCGGGAACGAGGACGTCCATGGCGACGACGACACGAACGGACCGGCGAGCCGGCGGCACGGATAACCGGCGGCGCGTCCCGGCGCCGTCGTGCCCCCGGCGACACGAGGACCGCCGCCACGGCACCCCCGGCCCCGTCGGCACCGGCGACGGCCCCCGGGGCGGGCCACGCCACAGTGAACGCACCGAACTGCAGTACGGCGAGGAGGAGCGGGACGTGAGCGAGAGCAGCGCGGAGGCCGCAGCGGCCGCCGCCTCCGCCGCGGCCGGGCCCGGCTGGCGCAGGGCGACCGGCGTCGCCGGCGTCGCGCTGGGCGTGCTCGCCGCGGGCGCCGCCGCGGGGGTCGCCATAGAACGGATGACCGTCGGACGCGGTATACGCAGGAAGGCCCGGCTCGCCCTGGACACGGCCGCGCCCTTCGGGACGCTGCGCGGCACCCCCGGCACCGCGCACGCCGACGACGGCACCGAGCTGTACTACGAGGTCGACGACCTCGACCCGGACGGCGCCGCCCTCGCCCCGCGGCGCCGCCGGCTCTTCGGGCGCAAGGCCCCCGCCCCCCTCACCGTGATATTCAGCCACGGCTACTGCCTCAGCCAGGACTCCTGGCACTTCCAGCGCGCGGCGCTGCGCGGCGTCGTCCGCACGGTGCACTGGGACCAGCGCAGCCACGGCCGCTCCGGCCGGGGCGTGTCCCAGGTGCGGGACGGCATACCGGTCGACATCGACCGGCTGGGCCGCGACCTCAAGGCCGTCATAGACGCCGCCGCCCCCGAGGGCCCGCTCGTCCTCGTCGGGCACTCGATGGGCGGCATGACGGTCATGGCCCTGGCGGCCCACTATCCCGAGCTCATCCGCGACCGGGTCGTCGCCACCGCCTTCGTGGGCACCTCCTCGGGGCGGCTCGGCGAGGTCAACTTCGGACTGCCCGTCGCCGGCGTCAACGCGGTCCGGCGGGTCCTGCCCGGCGTGCTGAAGGCGCTCGGGCAGCGGGCGGAACTGGTCGAGCGGGGACGGCGTGCCACGGCCGACCTGTTCGCCGGGATCATCAAGCGGTACTCGTTCGGATCCCGGGACGTCGACCCGGCGGTCGCCCGGTTCGCCGAACGGATGATCGAGAGCACGCCGATCGACGTGGTCGCCGAGTTCTACCCGGCCTTCACCGAGCACGACAAGACCGAGGCGCTGGCCTGCTTCCGGGACATACCCGTGCTCGTGCTCGCCGGGGTGGACGACCTCGTCACGCCCAGCGAGCACAGCGAGGCGATCGCGGACCTGCTGCCGGACGCGGAACTGGTGCTGGTCCCGGACGCCGGGCACCTGGTCATGCTGGAACACCCGCAGGTCGTCACCGACCGCCTCGCCGACCTCCTCGTCCGCACCGGGGCGGTGTCCACCACGGCTACCGTGGGTGGCTGCGACTCCGCCTCCTCCTGACATGACGGAGGTGGCCGCCGGCCCCGGGCTGCGGTCCGGCCCCGGCCGGCCCCTGCGGGGTGTGATCGGTATCTACTGCGAGTGAGTGAGTGATGGTGGAAGAAAGCGCGGCGCCGCCCCCCTCGGCCGAGTTGATCGTCCATTCGCCCGACCAGATGCGGGAGCTGGGCCGGAAGCTCGCCAAGCTGCTGCGCGCGGGCGACCTCGTGATGCTCACCGGGGAGCTCGGCGCGGGCAAGACGACGCTGACCCGCGGGCTGGGCGAAGGACTCGGCGTGCGCGGCGCCGTCACCTCCCCGACGTTCGTGATCGCCCGGGTGCACCCGTCCCTCGGCGACGGCCCGCCGCTGGTCCACGTCGACGCCTACCGGCTGTCCGGTGGACTGGACGAGATGGAGGACCTGGACCTCGACGTCTCACTGCCGGAATCGGTCGTCGTCGTGGAGTGGGGCGAGGGCCGGATGGAGGAGCTGACCGACGACCGGCTGCACGTCCTCATCCACCGGGCCGTCGGCGACACCACCGACGAGGTCCGGCACGTGACGCTGACCGGGATCGGCACGCGGTGGGCGCAGACGGACCTCGGGGCGCTCGCGGCCTGAACGGGTGAACACCGGACCGGACCGGGCCGGACCGCCGCCCGGACGGCGCAGGAGGCCGGCGCCCGGGTACCCCGGTCGGGCGACGCCGGGAACGCCACCGCCCCGTGGGGCGGACCCGCGCGCGGGCAGCCTGCCGGGGCACCGACGGACGCCCCGCCAGCCGCTCCGGTCGGCCGGTCGCCTGCACCGATGACGCCGAGCCGGCGGCCCGCCGCTGGCGCCGGCGGCCGCAAGACGGGCCGGCTCGGCGGACGGCGGCGGCTGCCCGGCGAGCGGCCCGCAGACCGCGGTGACAGAGGGGCGGCCGGCGGCCCGCAGACGTGGTGGCACCGTGGCGGTCGGCTCGCGTGCGGCGCGGGCAGTGCGGGGGCGGTCGGCTCGGCGGACGGCGGTGGGAGCGCGGTGGCCGGCTTGCGACGGTGGCGAGCGGCCCGCAGACCGCGGTGACAGAGCGGCGGCCGGCGGCCCGCAGACGTGGTGGCACCGTGGCGACAGGCGCGCACGCGGCGCGGGCAGTGCGGGGCGGTCGGCTCGGCGGACGGCGGTGGCTGCGCGGTGGGCGGCTTGCGATGGCGGCGAGCGGCCCGCAGACCGCGGTGGCAGCGGCGGCGGTCGGCGGTGGCAGCACGGCCGGCGCCCCGCAGACGTGGCGGCACCGTGGCGACAGGCGCGCACGCGGCGCGGGCAGCGCGGGGGCGGTCGGCTCGGCGGACGGCGGTGGCTGCGCGGTGGGCGGCTTGCGACGGTGGCGAGCGGCCCGCAGACCGCGGTGGCAGCGGCGGCGGTCGGCGGTGGCAGGGCGGGGGTCGGCGGTGGCGGCACGGCCGGCGGCCCGCAGACGTGGTGGCGCCGTGGCGGTCGGCTCGCGTGCGGCGCGGGCAGTGCGGGGGCGGTCGGTGCGCAGGGACGGCGGTGGCCGCGTGGGGCCGGCCCCGGAGCGGTGGCGGTCACACGGCTGTCGGCCGTCACCTGATGACGACGACCTTCTGGCCGATGGTGGCGAACATCCACATCGCCTCGCCGTCCGCACGGGACTCGCGGATGCCGCCGGTCCTGACGGCCGGGTCGGGCGTCGGCGTCGTGCCGTCCACGGCGGCGCTGAAGCCGATGACGGTGTCGTCCACGGTGGCGAACCGCACGACGTGCTCGACGGGCACCCCGTCGGTGCCGGTGACCGCGCCCGCACGGGAGGTCACCGCGTAGGTGCCCGGCAGGGGGTCGACGCTGCCGGGCATGACCTTGAAGGTGTTCTCGACCCTGTTGCCCGGGCCGACCAGCCACACCCGGTCGTCGTCCACCGAGTACACGACCCGTTCGCCCGTGCCCGAGCCGCCGGGCAGGGCGGTCGGACGGCGTTTGTCGCGGGGTGCCTTGGTGGCGCTCGCCGTGGGACTCGCACTCGGATCGGGGCGGCCGCCCAGGCCCGGCGGAACGGTCCCCTGCGCCTGGTGGGCGAGGAAGCCGACCGCGGCGACGGCCACCGCGGTGAGCCCGGCAACGATTCCCGAGCTGCTCCCTGCCACCTCGTCCACCTCTGCCTCGCGTCGTACGGGCTGCCCTCCCGGGACCGTAGCAGCCGGGGGGCGCCGGGCCCGGGCGGCCGTGCGCGGCCCGCGGGAGCCGTAGGCTGTTTGCGTGCTCTTGCTCGCTCTGGATACCGCCACCCCCGCCGTCACCGTCGCCCTGCACGACGGGTCGGCCGTCATCGCCTCGTCGAGCCAGGTGGACGCCCGTCGGCACGGGGAACTGCTGCTGCCGGCCGTCGACCGGGTGCTCTGCGAGGCCGGGCTGAAGCTGGACGCCGTCACGGGCGTCGTGGTCGGCGTCGGCCCCGGCCCGTACACCGGGCTGCGCGTCGGGCTGATGACCGCCGACACCCTCGGGCTCGCCCTCGGCGTCCCGGTGCACGGCGTGTGCACGCTCGACGGCCTCGCCTACGCGGCCGACGTCCCCGGCCCCTTCGTCGTGGCGACCGACGCCCGCCGCAAGGAGGTCTACTGGGCCCGGTACGCCGATTCCCGCACCCGCGTCACCGACCCGGCCGTGGACCGGCCCGCCGACATCGCCGCCGAGGTCGCGGAGCTGCCCGCCGTCGGCGCGGGCGCGCTGCTCTACCCCGACACCTTCCCCAGGGCCTACGAGCCCGAGCACGTCTCGGCGGCCGCCCTGGCCTGCCTGGCGGCCGAACGCCTGGCCGCCGGGGAGGAGCTGCCCGCGCCCCGGCCGCTGTACCTGCGCCGGCCGGACGCCCAGGTGCCCAAGAACTACAAGGTGGTCACCCCCAAGTGACAGGACAGACGACGGCCGGGCCCGCGACCGGCGGCCCCTCGGCTCCCGTTCTGCGCGAGATGCGCTGGTGGGACATCGATCCCGTGCTGGAGCTGGAGCGTCAGCTGTTCCCCGAGGACGCCTGGTCCCGGGGCATGTTCTGGTCCGAGCTGGCGCACGCCCGCGGCCCGGAGGCGACCCGGCGCTACCTGGTCGCCGAGGACGGCGGCCGGATCGTCGGGTACGCGGGCCTCGTCGCCTCCGGCGACCAGGCGGACGTCCAGACGATCGCCGTCGCCCGCGACCACTGGGGCACCGGGCTCGGCTCCCGGCTGCTGGCCGAACTGCTGCGGGCGGCGACCGCCTTCGAGTGCGCCGAGATCATGCTCGAGTGCCGGGTGGACAACGTCCGCGCGCAGAAGCTCTACGAGCGCTTCGGCTTTGAACCCATCGGCTTCAGGCGCGGCTACTACCAGCCGGGGAACGTGGACGCCCTGGTGATGCGCCTGTCCCCAGCGTCCGACGGCGGCCCCGCCGCGGACGCCCCCACCGTCAACGGCGTACAAGGAACCCAGATCCATGGCTGACCTGCGGGACGAACCGCTCGTCCTCGGCATCGAGACCTCCTGCGACGAGACCGGCGTCGGCATCGTCCGCGGCACCACCCTGCTGGCGGACGCGGTCGCCTCCAGCGTCGACGAGCACGCCCGCTTCGGCGGCGTCGTGCCCGAGGTCGCCTCCAGAGCCCACCTGGAGGCGATGGTGCCGACCATCGAGCGCGCGCTGAAGGAGGCGGGCGTCACCGCGAAGGACCTGGACGGCATCGCGGTCACCGCCGGCCCCGGCCTGGCCGGCGCCCTGCTGGTCGGGGTCTCGGCGGCGAAGGCGTACGCCTACGCGCTGGGCAAGCCGCTGTACGGCGTCAACCACCTCGCCTCCCACATCTGCGTCGACCAGCTGGAGCACGGCCCGCTCCCGGAGCCGACGATGGCGCTGCTGGTCAGCGGCGGCCACTCGTCCCTGCTGCTGTCCTCGGACATCACCTCCGACGTGCGGCCCATGGGCGCGACGATCGACGACGCCGCGGGCGAGGCCTTCGACAAGATCGCCCGGGTGCTGAACCTCGGCTTCCCCGGCGGCCCGGTCATCGACCGGTACGCCCGCGAGGGCGACCCGCAGGCGATCGCGTTCCCGCGGGGCCTGACCGGCCCGCGCGACCCGGCGTACGACTTCTCCTTCTCCGGCCTGAAGACGGCGGTGGCCCGCTGGATCGAGGCCAGGCGGGCAGCGGGGGAGGAGGTCCCGGTGCGGGACGTGGCGGCCTCCTTCCAGGAGGCGGTCGTGGACGTGCTGACGCGCAAGGCCGTACGGGCCTGCAAGGACGAGGGCGTCGACCACCTGATGATCGGCGGCGGTGTCGCGGCCAACTCCCGGCTGCGCGCGCTGGCGCAGGAGCGCTGCGAGGCGGCCGGCATCCGGCTGCGGGTGCCGCGCCCCAAGCTGTGCACGGACAACGGCGCGATGGTCGCCGCGCTCGGCGCGGAGATGGTGGCCCGGGGCCGTACGGCGTCGGACTGGGACCTGTCGGCGGACTCGTCCCTGCCGGTGACGGACCCGCACGTGCCCGGCGGGAACCACGCCCACGGTCACGACCACGTGCACGAGAGCGGCGAGGGGAACCTGTACGCGTGACGGTGGCGGTGATGTGGGAGGCCCGGGCGGTCGCGGGCCGCGGTGAGGAACTGCTGACCTGGGCCCGGACCCGGGAACTCCCGGTGAGGCCCCTGCGCAGGGAGACCTTCCGGGCGCCGCAGGAGCGCGTCCTGGTCATCACCTGGTGGGACGCGCCCTACGACGCCGACCTGCCGGAACTGCCCGAACCGGGCGGGGACATGGTGACCCGGGCGGTGCACCGGTGGCGGTTCGAGTCCATGGGCGAGGACACGCCGGACGGAGGCCCGCCGGCCGCGGCGCCGGCGCCCTGAGGCACGAGCGGCACCGGGGGAGGGGCGCGTGTGCCGCGCCCCTTCGCCGGTCGGGGGCCGGGCACGGACGGCCCGCCGCGCCGAGAACCCCGTAGGGCAGCCCGGGCGGCTGCGGGAACGACGAGGGTGCAGCCGGCCGTTGTCGGCGCTCTCCCCCGGGGGACTCCGTTCCGGCACGGAGACGGTCTGCCCGGCGCCCCAGGGGCACGGATCGCGTGGCGTCGGCCTTGGCGGCCGCGGATCACTCCGCCTGGGAGACGTCCGCCGGCGAGACGTCCGCGGGCGACACCTGCGTCCCGCACCGCAGCCGCCGGTCGGCGCCCAGCACCCGCAGCGGTCCCGTCAGCGTCAGGCGGACCGTGTGCCGGACGTCCGTCGTCGAGGCCGCCAGCCTCAGTTCCACGGCCCCGGGCTCGACCACCCGGGCGCCGGTGCGGTCGGTGAACGCCGACAGGTCCGCGTGGAAGCGGAAGGTCACGCGCTTCGCCTCGCCCGGGGCCAGGTCCACGCGCCGGTAGCCGATCAGGCGGACGTCCGGACGCGTCACCGACGCCACCGGGTCGTGCAGATAGAGCTGGACCACCTCCGCGCCCTCCCGGTCACCGGTGTTGCGGACCGTGAGCGAGAGGTCGTACGAGCCGTCCGTGCCGATCACCGCGACGTCCTCACCCGCGAAGTCGCTCCAGGCGAACGCCGTGTAGGAGCGGCCGTGCCCGAAGGGGTACAGCGGGGTCGGGTCCAGGCTGCTGACCTCGCCGGCCAGGCCCAGCGGGGGCTGGAGGTACGTCCACGGCTGGCCCCCCGGGGCCCGCGGCACGCTGACGGGGAGCCGGCCCGACGGGTTCACCCGGCCCGACAGGACGCCCGCCACGGCGGCGCCGCCCTCCTCGCCGGGGAAGAACGCCTGCACCGTCGCGCCCAGCCGGCCGTGGAAGCGGCCGAGCGCGTACGGCCGGCCGGTGAGCAGGACGAGGACCACCGGCACGCCCGTCGCCAGCAGCGCCTCCAGCAGTTCGCCCTGGACGCCGGGCAGGGACAGGTCCGCCACGTCGCAGCCCTCGCCCGACGTGCCCCGGCCGAACAGGCCCGAGCGGTCGCCGAGCACCGCGACGCACACGTCCGCCTCCGCCGCGCGCGCGACCGCCTCCGTGAAGCCGGAGACGTCCGGCTCCAAGACCCCGCAGCCCTCGGCGAACGTCACCTTGGCGTCGGGGAGTTCGGTGCGCAGCGCGTCGAGCAGCGTCGGGATCTCGATGCCGGTGGGCACCTCGGGGTGCTGGGTGCCCACGTGGGAGGGGAAGGAGTAGCAGCCCAGCATGGCGAGCGCGTCCGCCGCCCGGGGGCCGGCCACCGCGATGCGCAGGCCGGGGGAGAGCGGCAGCAGGCCGTCCGGGTTGGACAGCAGGACCACCGACTCCTCCGCCAGCCTGCGGGCCACCGCCCGGTTCGCCGGGGAGTCCAGGTCGACGGACTCGGGCACCGCCGGCTGCCAGTCCTCGTCCAGCAGGCCCAGTTCGCACTTCTGGAGCAGGATGCGGCGGGCGGCCCGGTCCACCAGCGCCTCCGGGACCGTGCCCCGCCGCACCGCCTCGACCAGGTCCTCGCCGTAGCACTTCAGCGTCGGCAGCTCCACGTCGATCCCGGCGCGCAGTGCCAGGTGCGCCGCCTCGGCCGGGCTGCCGGCGACCCGGTGCAGGGTCCGCAGGAAGTCGATGCCGAAGTAGTCGGCGACGACCGTGCCGGTGAAGCCCCACTCCTCCCGCAGCAGCCCGGTCAGCAGGTGCGGGTCCGCCGACGCCGGGACGCCGTCGGTCTCGGTGTACGCCGCCATCACCGAGCGGGCGCCGCCCTCCCGCAGCGCCATCTCGAAGGGCGGCAGGGTCACGTCGGCGAACTCCCGCGTGCCCGCCCGCACCGGGGCGAGGTTGCGGGCGCCCGCCGAGGAGGCGTACCCGGCGAAGTGCTTCAGCGTGGCGACGATCCCGGCCGCCTCCAGGCCCCGCACGTAGGCGGTGCCGATCGTGCCGACCAGGTAGGGGTCCTCGCCGATCGTCTCCTCCACCCGGCCCCAGCGCGGATCGCGGACGACGTCCAGGACGGGCGCGAGGCCCTGGTGGACGCCGACCGCGCGCAGGTCGGCCCCGATCCGGCGGGCCATCTCCTCGACCAGGTCCGGGTCGAAGGACGCCCCCCAGGCCAGCGGCACCGGGTAGGCCGTGGCGCGCCAGGCGGTGAAGCCGGCCAGGCACTCCTCGTGCGCGACGGCCGGGATGCCGAAGCGGCCCGCCGCCATGATCCGGCGCTGGGCGGCGGCCAGGGAGCGGGCGCCCACGGCCGGGTCCACGGGAGCCGTGCCGAAGGAGCGGGTGAGCTGGCCGAGGCCCCGGGCGATCAGCTCGTCCCAGTCGTGATCGGTGTCCATGGCCTGCTGGTGCGGGGCGACCCCGGCGCCGTCCGTCGCGGCACCGACCCACACGCCGTACAGCTGGGCGGTCTTCTCCTCCAGGGTCATCCGGGTCAGCAGGTCGTCGACGCGGGCGGCGGCGGGCAGGGCGGGGTCGCGCCAGGGGGCGGTGGTCATGAAACTCCTGTCGGGACGCAGGGGGTCACTTGCCGCCCACCCCCATCAGCCCGCCCACCAGGGTGCGGCGGGCCACCAGGTAGACGGTGAAGATCGGGATGCCGGAGAGGACGACCGAGGCGAGCAGGGCGGGGATGTTCACGCCGAACTGGCTGACGTAGTTGAACAGGCCGAGGGTCAGCACGCGCGGGCCGTCCGACTGGGTGAAGATCAGCGGGAAGAGGAAGCCGTTCCACGCCTGCAGGGCGGAGTAGACGACGACGGTGCCGATGCCGCCCCGGGCCAGCGGGACGACCATCTGGAACAGCATCCGCGTGGTGGAGGCGCCGTCCAGCGCCATCGCCTCGTACAGCTCCTCGGAGATGTCGCGCAGGGTGCCGGTGAGGATCAGCACGGACACCGGCATCGCGAACGCCGCGGTCGGCAGGATGATCGCGAGCAGGCTGTCGTAGAGGTTCAGCTTGGCGATCATCAGGTACAGGGGGACGACGACCGCCTGCGCCGGGATCGCGACGCCGAGCAGGAACAGGCGGAAGGCGGCCGTGGAGAAGAAGGTGCGCGACCGCACGGCCACGTAGGCGAGCGGGACGCACAGCGCCAGGACGATCGCCACGACCGCCGCGGCCACGATCGCCGTGTTCGCCAGGAAGTGGCCGAAGCCGCTGTGCAGGACGGTGTCGTAGTTCTCCAGGGTCGGGTCGGCCGGCGGCCGCAGCGCGTTGTGGCCCAGCACCCGGTCCTGGCGGGTCAGCGACGCCGAGATCATCGCGTAGACCGGGACGACGACGACCACCAGCCACACGGCGGCGCCCAGGCCGGCGAGCCGGTTCGGGCGCCTGGACCAGTGCCGGCCGCGGCGCGGACGCGGCGGGGACGCGGGCGGCCCGGCCGCCGTCACCGGTCGGGGCAACGTGTCGTGCGACACCGGCCGTCACATCCCTTCGCGCGTGCTGCGCATGGCGCCGAAGCCGGACAGCCGCACCAGCAGCAGGGACAGCCCGGTGGCGGTCACGACCAGGAAGGACGCGACGGCGCTCGCGTAGCCGAAGTCGTAGCTCTTGAAGCCCGCCTCGTACATCAGGTACGGCAGGATCGCGGTGTCGGTGCCCGGGCCGCCCTGGGTGAGGATCAGGACGGTCTCGAAGTACGTCAGCGAGCCGACGGTCATCAGCACGCCGGACGTGGTGGCCGTGTTGCGCAGCTGGGGGAGCGTGATCGAGAAGAACCGGCGGTAGCGGCCGGCGCCGTCGATCGCGGCCGCCTGGTGGAGCACCTCGGGGATCTGCCGTGCCCCGCCCTGGTAGATCAGGGTGTGGAAGGGGATGAACTGCCAGCCGCCCACGAACACGATCGCGAGGAACGCGCCGCTGGAGGAGCCGAGGGTGTCCTTGTGGACGATGCCGAAGTTCGGGTCGAGCAGGGCGTAGAAGAGCAGCGAGATCGCCGTCGAGGACAGCAGGAACGGCACGAAGAAGACCGCCGAGAGGATCGCCCGGTTGCGCTGCCGTCCCGCGGCCCAGACGCCCAGCAGCAGGGACACCACGGTCTGGAAGGCCCAGCTGACGACGGTCAGCGCGACGGTCACCGTGAGGGACTGCGTCAGGCGGTCGTCGGCCAGCAGCTTGCGCCAGTTGGCCAGGCCGGCCGGCTCGGGGTCGCCGAGGCCGTTCCACCGGGTGAAGGACAGGTAGAACGCCAGGGCCATCGGGACGACGGCGAAGAAGGTGAAGAACAGCACGCCGGGCACCACCCAGGCGGTGTGCGGGCGGCCGGCCCGCGCGCCGCCGCGGGGCCTTGCGGGCCCCGCGCCCTTCACCGCGGTTGCGCCGCTCACTTCAGCCCCTTGAGCGCCGCCACGAACTGGCCGGGGGTCGACTTGCCCACGAACAGCTTGTTGATCTCGGTGAGCATCGGGGTCTGGATCCCCGGGTCCACGGCCTGGTCCCAGCTCAGCGTGAACGCCGGCGCCTGCCGGACCATCTCGTACTGGAACCGGGCGAACTCCGGGTTGGGGGAGGCGTCCAGCAGCTTCTCCGCGCGGGAGGTGGCCGGGATGTCGCCGTTGGCGACGAGGTCCCGGGCGTACGCCTCGGAGGCGCAGTCCCGCAGGAAGGCGATCGCCGCGTCCTTGTTGCGGGTGCGGGCGTTCACGGACCAGTAGTTGGTGGGGTTGCCGACGACGTTGCGGACGTCGCCGGCGCCGCCCTCGAACGCCGGGAAGGCGCACCAGCCCAGGTCCTTCCTGGCGAAGTCCGGGAACTTGCCGAGCTGCGTGGAGTACTCCCACGAGCCCATGAGGTGCATCGCGGCCCGGCCCTTGGCGAAGACGGCCGGCGCGCCGCCGTTGGTGTACGCCACCGAGCTGAAGCCCTTGCCGAAGGCGCCGTCGTCGACGAGCTGCCGGACCGTCTCGGCGGCCCTGAGAACGGCCGGGTCGCCCCAGCCGGCCGGGTCGCCGTTCTTGACGCGGTCGAAGACCTTCGGGCCGCCGATGCGGTCCACGAGGTACTCCAGCCACATCAGCTCGGGCCAGATGTCCGAGCCGCCCAGCGCGAAGGGGGTGATGCCCGCCTTCTTCAGCCGGGCGCCGACGTCGAGCAGCTGGTCCCAGGTGGTGGGAGGCGAGAGCCTGTGCTCGGCGAACAGGGTCTTGTTGTAGAAGAGGACGACCGGCTGCATGCCGCGCATCGGGATGCCGTAGTTGCGGCCCCCCAGCGCGCCCGCGGCGAGCACGGAGGGCAGGAAGCCGTCCCTGAGAACCGGGTCCGACGCGATCGTGCCGGTGAGGTCGATCAGCTGGTCGGCCTCCCGGTACGCCTTGATGGAGCCGCCGCCCCAGTTGAAGAACACGTCCGGGGCGTTGGGCGAGCCCATCGCCGTGCGCAGCTTGGCCGGGTACTCCGAGCCGGGCACCTTCTGCAGCTTGATCGTGCCGTTCGCCTTCTTGGCCGCGGCCGAGGCGTTGAACCGCTCGACCGACTTCACCTGCACCTTCACCGCGTCGTCGCCGTACACCAGCGCGGTGAGCGTGCCGCCGGAGCCGCCCGAGCCGCCGCCGGACCCGCAGGCGGTGAGCCCGGCGGCCGAGGCGAGGGTGGCGGCGCCGGCTCCGAGGAACCAGCGCCTGCTGTAGGACTCCATGGGACGGGCACCCCTCTGTTCCGGCTCGCTCGCCTCCGGGACGGGCCGGCCCCGGCCCGGACCGCGGCCGGGCCCCTCGGGCCGCGGCACGCCCGGGTCCGGGTGCGGGCCGCCCCCGTCGGCTCACTCGCCTGCGAATGTTTCGTCTGACACTTCGAATGTTCCGGGAACGTATGGCCGGCGGGGGGCTTCGTCAAGAGGTCGCGCAGAGATACGATCCCGACCATGAATCCAGCCAAGCCCGCCGAAACACAGACCGCCACGCTCGCCGAGATCGCCCGCGAGGCCGGTGTGTCGGCTCCGACTGTTTCGAAGGTGCTCAACGGGCGGGCGGACGTCGCACCGTCGACCCGCTCCCGCGTCGAGGAGCTGCTGCGCGCCCACGGCTACCGGCGCCGGCGCGCCGAGGCGACCCGTTCCCCGCTGATCGACCTGGTCTTCCACGAGCTGGAGAGCGCCTGGGCGATGGAGGTCATCCGGGGCGTGGAGAACGTGGCGCGGGACGCGGGCCTGAGCGTCGTGCTGTCCGAGAGCGCGGGCCGGCTCACACCGGGGCGGACCTGGGCCGACCAGGTCGCCGCCCGCCGGCCGCACGGCGTGGTCCTCGTGCTGTCCGGGCTGGACGAGTCCCAGCGGGCGCTGTTGGCCGGCCGGGCCATCCCGTTCGTGGTGATGGACCCGGCGGGCGACCCCGGCGCGGACGTGCCCTCGATCGGCGCCACCAACTGGCAGGGCGGGCTCGCCGCCACCCGGCACCTGGTGGAGCTGGGGCACGTGCGCATCGGCGCGATCACCGGGCCGTCGCGGATGATGTGCAGCCGCGCCCGGGTGGACGGTTACCGGGCGGCGCTGGAGACCGCCGGGCTGCCGGTGGACCCCTCGCTGGTCGTCGCCGGGGACTTCCACCACGAGGCCGGCTACCGGCTGGGCCTGCGGCTGCTGGGCCGCCCGGACCGGCCGACCGCCGTCTTCGCCGGCAACGACCTGCAGGCGCTCGGCCTGTACGAGGCGGCGCGCGAGCTGGGGCTGCGCGTCCCGGAGGACCTGAGCGTCGTCGGCTTCGACGACCTGCCCGTGGCCCGCTGGGTGGGGCCGCCGCTGACGACGGTGCGGCAGCCGCTGACGGAGATGGCGGAGGCGGCGGCGAAGCTGGTGCTCGACCTCGGGCGCGAGGACCCGCCCCCGGTGGCGACCCGCGTGGAACTGGCGACGAGCCTGGTCGTCCGCAGCAGCACGGCGCGGCCGCCGGCCTGAGCGTGGGGACCCGGGCGTGCGCGGCGTGCGCCGAGTGGGCGTCGCTGCGTGCCGCTGCCGTGGCGCCCGGGCGGCGAACCGGTGGGACGCACGTGGCCTGAAGCCGCCGTTCCGCCCGGTGGAAAGCCGGTCCGGCGCACCCTCTTCACGACCAATCGGCCGAACGGCCGAAACATTCGAGGCCGGCTGCCGCCCTGCGCCTTGAGCACGATCCGTTCGCCGCACAGCGGACCCTCGACCTGCGCCGCGGCGAACCGGGACCGTGCCGGCGGCCTCCATGAGCACGGGGACGTGGGGCCCTGACACCCGGCCGGTCCGCCGCCGCGAAGTCTGAGATCTCCCGAAGAATGCCGGCCCGGGGTGCTCACCCGTCCCGATGCGGACGTGAGGTGCCGCCCACGGGCCGTCGTCGCCACACCGTTGTCATCGGGCGCCTCCGTCGCGCGCTCGATGCCCACCTGGCGGACAGTGGATACGCCGCTCACCAGGACGGCAACGTCATCCACCGTCACAGGTCCTGGATCCCGGGCCTGTTCGTCGCCCCCCTCGACCTCGACGAGATCCCGGACGAGGAGGGCCTCGGTGTCGATGCCGCCGCGGTCAGGATGGTCGTCGAAGTCACCTCGCCGGGAGACCGCAACCACCAGCGCGACCGGGTCCGCAAGCGCCGCGAGTACGCCAGGGCCGGGATCCTCGTGTGCGTCGTCGTCGACGATTGCGACGACGAGGGGGCCGTCACCGTGCTGACCTCTCCCGGCGCCGGGAGGGTGAAGTACACCGGCGAGCACCGCGTTCCCTGCGGCACCGACGCGGTGATCCCCGAGGGCCCGGCGAAGGGCTCCGCCGTCGGCAAGGCGATCGTCGCGTCCTGAGGCCGCGGGCAGCCACCGACCCGCCGGGTCACGGCGAGGCAGGGCGAATCCCCGACGCGGCCTCGTCCGTGTGGTCGTACGGGTGCACTTCGGCGGTGGAAAACGACCGGCGGTTCTCGCCGCCGTCCCGCTACCGTCGCGCCCGTGAACAGAAGACGGCGAAAGCGGCTGGCCGGGCGTCTCGTCGCCGCGGCGGCGTTCGGGGCCGACGCCCGCGTCGACGCGCTGCTGCGCGCCGGAGCCGACCCCGACGCACCCGACGGCGACGGCATGACGCCGCTGTACGCGGCGGCCGTCCACGGGGCCGTCGGCACCGTGCGCCGTCTGCTGGCGGCCGGGGCCTCGCCCGACGCCGAGAGCGCCGGCCCCGGCTCCGAGGGCACGCCCCTGTGCGCGGCCGCCTGCTGGGGGCACACCGACACGGTCCGCGCCCTGCTCACCCACGGCGCGGACCCCGGTCTGCGCGAGGACCACGGCGTGGGCCTGTCCCCGCTCGACTGGGCGAGCAGGGGCCCCCACCCGGAGACGATCGCCCTGCTCCGCGCCGCGGGAGCCGGCCGCTAGGCCGACGGGACGGGCTGTCCGAGGAGCATGGTCGGCGCCCCGGCGACGCGTGTGAGGAAGACGGTCACCGCGTTCGGGCCCTGCGGCTTCGGCAGCGCCTTCCTGCGCAGTTCCTCCGGCTCGACCGCCGAGCCCCGCTTCTTCACCGTCAGCGTGCCGACCTCGCGCTCCCGCAGCAGCGCCTTCAGGCGCTTGACGTTGAAGGGGAGCCGGTCGGTGATCTCGTAGGCGGAGGCGTACGGGGTGGGACGCAGCGCGTCGGCGGTGATGTAGGCGATGGTCTCGTCGATCAGGCCCCCGTCGAGCTCCTCGGCGACCTCGGCGACCAGATGGGCGCGGATGACGGCGCCGTCGGGCTCGTACAGGTACCGTCCCACGGCGCGCACCCCCGGATCGGGCAGCCCGCGCCCGAGCAGGGTCCGCGGCCCGGGGAGCAGGGTGGCCCGCACCAGCCCCGGCTCGGTGCCGAACCACAGCACGGCCTCCTTCACGTCCCCGCCGTGGGAGATCCACTCCGCCTCGGCCTCGGCGGGCACGGCCTCGTGGGGGATGCCGGGCGCGACCTTCAGGGCCGCGTGGGGCGCCTTCAGCGCCGTGTCCACCGCCCAGGACAGCGGCGGGGAGTACGCCTCCGGGTCGAAGATCCGCCCGCCCGCCGCCCCGCCGCGCCTCGGCGGTGCGCCGCGGCCGGCCCCGCCCGGCCGGCCGCCCCGCCGGGCCGGATCCACGAAGACGGCGTCGAACGGCGCGACGTCGACGTCCACGACGTCCGCCTCCCGCACCTCGATCAGGTCGCCGAGCCCGAGCGCATCGGCGTTCGCCCGCGCCGCGGCCGCCGTCAGCGGGTCCCGGTCCACGGCGAGGACGCGGATCCCGGCGCGGGCGAGGGCGATCGCGTCGCCGCCGATCCCGCAGCACAGGTCGGCGACCGAGGTGACGCCGAGGTCGCGCAGCCGCCGCGCCCGGTACGCCGCCACGGTCGCCCGGGTCGACTGCTCGACACCGTTCGGGGTGAAGAACATCCGCTGCGCGTCCGCGGCCCCGAACTTCGCCTCGGCCCGCTGCCGCAGCCGGGCCTGGCCGAGCGCCGCCGACACCAGCTCGGCGGGGTGCTCGCGGCGCAGCCGGGTGGCGACGGCCAGTTCGTCGGCGGGGTCGGTGCCGCGCACCGCGTCGAGGAGGGCGCGGCCCTCGGGGGTGAGGAGCGAGGCGAAGGCCCGGAGGGCGGCGAGGTGGTCGTTCACCGGCTCATTGTCGGCCAGCCGGTGGATGGTGCGCCTCCGGCCGCGGTGTCGGCCCGGGGACCCGGCGGTGCGCTGCGAGGATCCGGGCCCATGAGGCTAGTAGTACAAAATGATAAAAAGCCCCGTACCGGGCGCGTGCGCCGGACGGCCCGCGCACGCGTCGACCTGGCGGCCCTGGCGGTCGCCGCCCTCGCCGCCGGCTGCGCGCAGCCGGACGCGCCTGCGGATCCGCCCCGTGCGCCGGGCGCCCCCGCGGGTCCGGCGCACGGCGCCCAGCGCCTCCAGGCGCCCGCGGCCCGCGCCCTGGACTCCTACGCCTCCCGGCTGCGGGCCGCCCACCGGGCCCGCGTGGCGGCGGCGCAGCGCTGGGGTCTGCGGCGGGTCCCGCTGACGCCCCCGGCCCCGCCGGAGGAGAAGCCGAGGATCACCGCCCGCGCGGGCTTCGAGGTGGACGGGCAGGAGGAGCTGGACCTGCCCCCGGTCTTCACCACCGTGCCGACCAGGGAGCGCGTCGTCTTCCTGACCATCGACGACGGCCAGGAGAAGGACCCGGCGTTCCTGCGGATGATGCGGGAGCTGGAGATCCCGTACACCGTCTTCCTGAGCGACTACCTGATCAAGGACGACTACGGTTACTTCCGCGCCGTGCAGGAGGACGGGGTGACCCTCAACAACCACACCCTCCACCACCCCTACCTGCCCGGGCTGTCCTACGAGCAGCAGCGGCGCGAGATCTGCGACATGCAGGACGTCATGCGCGAGCAGTTCGGCAAGCGCCCGAGGCTCTTCCGCCCGCCCTACGGCAACTACAACCGGGACACCCTGCGCGCCGCCAGATCCTGCGGCATCACCCACGCGCCGATCTGGAACGAGGAGGTCTTCGTCGACCACTGGGAGTACCGGGAGGGGGACCAGCGCCTGCATCCGGGCGACATCGTCCTCACCCACTTCCGGGGCCGGGACGACTGGCAGGGGACGATGCCCGACATGATCCGCCGGTTCCTGGACAAGGTCACGGCGGAGGGGTACGCGGTGGCCCGGCTGGAGGACTACCTGTGAGACCGCGGCACGCGGCCACCGCCCGGCTCGCGGCCGCACCGCCGACGGACCGGGCCCCGTCCGCCGGCTCCGCCTTCGACGGCGCGCCCCGCCGGCGCCCGGCGGGTCGCACATCCGTACGCCCACGAGCGGCCCGAGGCCGACGCGCCGCACGCAATTGGCACTCCGCTTGACCGAGTGCTAACGACGGTCATAGTCTCAGCTCTGGCACTCCCCCTCGGAGAGTGCCAACAACGCGACGGGCAGGTCCGGCACCCGCGACGACGGATCGACCTGGTCGCCACCTCAGACAGTTAACCCCGTGAGATCTCCGAAGGGGGAGGTCGGATCGTGACGACCGCCAGCTCCAAGGTTGCCATCAAGCCGCTCGAGGACCGCATCGTGGTCCAGCCGCTGGACGCCGAGCAGACCACGGCCTCTGGCCTGGTCATCCCGGACACCGCCAAGGAGAAGCCCCAGGAGGGCGTCGTCCTGGCCGTGGGCCCGGGCCGCTTCGAGGACGGCAACCGCCTTCCGCTCGACGTCAACGTCGGCGATGTCGTGCTCTACAGCAAGTACGGCGGCACCGAGGTGAAGTACAACAACGAGGAGTACCTCGTTCTCTCGGCCCGCGACGTGCTCGCCATCATCGAGAAGTAAGGGGGACCCGGGTTCACCCCGGAAGTCCCTGTCCGGAAGCAACTCCTGCTTTCAGCTGCGCCCCTGGCCCCCGCGACCGATAAGAAGCCGGGCGCCCGGGGCGCAGTGTCTTTTCACCCACGTTTTCCGAGAGGGCTCCCGCTGCCATGGCGAAGATCCTGAAGTTCGACGAGGACGCCCGTCGCGCCCTCGAGCGCGGCGTCAACAAGCTTGCCGACACGGTCAAGGTGACGATCGGCCCCAAGGGCCGCAACGTCGTCATCGACAAGAAGTTCGGCGCCCCGACCATCACCAACGACGGCGTCACCATCGCCCGCGAGGTCGAGGTCGAGGACCCGTACGAGAACCTCGGCGCCCAGCTGGTGAAGGAGGTGGCGACCAAGACCAACGACATCGCGGGTGACGGCACCACCACCGCCACCGTGCTCGCCCAGGCGCTGGTGCGCGAGGGCCTGAAGAACGTCGCCGCCGGTGCCTCCCCGGCCGCCCTGAAGAAGGGCATCGACGCCGCGGTCAAGGCGGTCTCCGACGACCTGCTCGCCACCGCCCGGCCGATCGACGAGAAGTCCGACATCGCCGCCGTCGCCGCGCTGTCCGCCCAGGACCAGCAGGTCGGCGAGCTCATCGCCGAGGCGATGGACAAGGTCGGCAAGGACGGCGTCATCACCGTCGAGGAGTCCAACACCTTCGGTCTGGAGCTGGACTTCACCGAGGGCATGGCCTTCGACAAGGGCTACCTGTCGCCGTATTTCGTCACCGACCAGGAGCGTATGGAGGCCGTCCTCGACGACCCGTACATCCTGATCAACCAGGGCAAGATCTCCTCGATCGCGGACCTGCTCCCGCTGCTCGAGAAGATCATCCAGACGAACGCCTCCAAGCCGCTGCTGATCATCGCCGAGGACGTCGAGGGCGAGGCCCTGTCGACCCTGGTCGTCAACAAGATCCGCGGCACCTTCAACGCCACCGCCGTCAAGGCCCCGGGCTTCGGCGACCGCCGCAAGGCGATGCTGCAGGACATGGCGATCCTGACCGGCGCCACGGTCGTCGCCGAGGAGGTCGGCCTCAAGCTCGACCAGGTCGGCCTGGACGTGCTGGGCTCCGCCCGCCGCGTCACCGTCACCAAGGACGACACCACGATCGTCGACGGCGCCGGCAACAGCGAGGACGTGCAGGCCCGCGTCGCGCAGATCAAGGCCGAGATCGAGAGCACCGACTCCGACTGGGACCGCGAGAAGCTCCAGGAGCGCCTCGCCAAGCTGGCCGGCGGCGTGTGCGTGATCAAGGTCGGCGCCGCCACCGAGGTGGAGCTGAAGGAGAAGAAGCACCGTCTGGAGGACGCCATCTCCGCGACCCGCGCCGCGGTCGAGGAGGGCATCGTCTCCGGTGGTGGCTCCGCGCTCGTCCACGCCTCCAAGGTCCTCGAGGGCAACCTCGACAAGAGCGGCGACGAGGCCACCGGTGTCGCGGTCGTCCGAAACGCCGTCGTCGAGCCGCTGCGCTGGATCGCGGAGAACGCGGGCCTCGAGGGCTACGTCATCGTCTCCAAGGTCAAGGAGCTGGAGAAGGGCCAGGGCTACAACGCCGCCACCGGCGAGTACGGCGACCTGGTCAAGGCCGGCGTCATCGACCCGGTGAAGGTCACCCGCTCCGCCCTGGAGAACGCCGCCTCCATCGCCTCCCTCCTCCTGACGACCGAGACCCTGGTCGTCGAGAAGAAGGAAGAGGAGGAGCCGGCCGCCGCGGGTCACGGCCACGGCCACGCCCACTGACGCACCCGGCACGAGCGCACCGAGGCCCGGTCCCCGTCTCTGCGGGGGCCGGGCCTCGGCGCGTTTCTCTGCGGGCCGCCGGGCCCCGACGCGTTCCCGCGTTCAGCGCGTCGCGGTGTCCCGGAACGCGTTGCCGCGTTCAGCGCGTTGCGGTCTCCCGGAACGCGTTGCCGCGTTCAGCGCGTCGCGGTCTCCCGGACGGCCTCGGTGTCCTCGCCGCCGGCGCCGCGCCGCCACGGCCCGAACCCGGACACCACCACACCGACCCCCAGCAGGCCGTACCCGGTGCACACGCCGCCCAGCAGGTAGTACTGCGTGCGCTGCTCGCCCTGCGCGACGAGCTGCTGGCGCACGGTGCGCGTGCCCGACGACTCCATGGTGACCGTGTTGTAGACGTGGCAGGTCGTGTCGCCCCGCATCCGGGGCCCGCCGTGCTCCTCGCCGTCCTGACCGACCACGATCCCGGGGCACACCGGCTTCTCGGGCACGGCGATCGCCTTGCCCAGGACGACCAGGCCCACCGCCAGCGGCACCAGGAAGAGGAAGAGCAACACCCCACGCTTCGTCATCCGCCGGAACCTATCCGACGGCAACGGCCCGGGAAAAGTGATCGGCTGCGACTGGTACCGCATGCATGTACCCTGCGATTGGTACGGCTTTTCCGTACCAGTCTGCCGATCCGGAGGGAGCGGGCCATGTCCATCACTGCCAGCGAGGCCCGAGCCAGGCTCTTCCCGTTGATCCAGCAGGTCAACGACGACCATGAGCCCGTCGAGATCACCTCCAGGGGCGGCAACGCCATACTGATGTCCGCCGATGACTTCCGCTCCTGGCAGGAGACCGTCTACCTGCTGCGTTCGCCGGCCAACGCCGCCCGGCTCATGGCGGCCGTGGCCGCCGACAAGGCCGCTGACACTCCGGTGATCACCAAGAGCATGGAGGAACTCCAGGCCCTGGCCGAGGACGGGGAGTGAGGGACGTACGGTTCCGTCCCACCGGGTGGGAGGACCTCCTGTACTGGCAGGACGCCGACAAGAAGCTGTTCCGCAGGCTTGTCCGCCTCATCGGGGAGATCCAGCGCGACCCCTTCACCGGCATCGGCAAACCGGAACCGCTGAAGGGTGGCCTGTCCGGTTACTGGTCGCGCCGGATCGACGACGAGCATCGACTCGTCTACCGGGCCACCGAGAAGGAAGTCGTGATCATCAAGGCCCGGTACCACTACTGACGCCCACGTTCCCGGTAAGCCTCGGCTGAGCCGCATTCCGGCGTCCTGCCGCTGTCCGTCAGATCGGATCCATGTCCTGACTGAGGGCGGTGAATCCATCGGCTGAGCCGTGTCGGCTGCGGTCATCCTTGCCATGGAAGGCGCCACGGCAGCCGCTCACCGCAGGTGTCGTTCCCTCGATCCGGACCCGGCCCTCACCGTCCCGTCGGCACGTCGCAGATCGGCGTCCCGGCCGGGGGCCAGCCCATGGGTGAGGGCGTTGGCCGCCGGCTCGGCGGCGATCAGTTCCACCGCGTTGTGCGCGGGCGTGCCGTTGCGCCAGCCCCAGGCGTCCATCTGGCAGGAGGCGAGCCTGCGGGCGAGGCGGGCGCCGCGCGGGGAGAGGTGAAGCGGGGGTGAACACCCGCTGCTCGGCGGCCGGGGGCAGCGGCGGGCGCTGCCGGTCGGCGGAGGTCGCCATGGACCGAGGATTCCGTGCCCGAACCCTTGCCACCGTGAAATGATTCAGCTCGCCGCCATCAACCTCATGACCCGCCGCCTCGCTCACGAGGCCACCCCGAACCGGCGCGACAGGTAAACCAAATGAAACGGACAAGCGAGAACCAAACGCTCACTCAAGACTTTTCGTCCTCGGCTGCGACTGCGGGCGCTCCACCTCGGTGCGATCCCGGGTAGTTGCACCTGCCTCAGTGAGGCTCATCCATGCAGAGTGCGGCTGTCGACGGGTTGGTCCGGCCCTCCCTCCGCGCCGGGCCCTGGTGTGCGGCAGGGCCTCGTTCCGCACTCCGGAGAGGGTCTCGTGAAGACCGAGACCCTCGGGGTGCGTGCGGACTGCCTGTACGCACCAGACGATGAGGACCACGCAGGGGACTGGGGCCAGGAGCATGGCGAGCCCGCCGACCGGGTCTGCCGCCATCGAGTGGGCCGCGTCCCGATAACCGACCCCGCTCGCGATCTCGATCAGGGCGGAGGGATCGGCGGCGGCGTTCGGCAGAGTCGCTCCCGCGATGAGCCACACGACAGCGAAGGGCAGGCCGAGCGCCGCTGCGCGCAGCACGAGCGCACCGTGGCCCGGCCTGGCGCCGCTCCTCGTGACGAGCTTCAGCAGCAGGAGGTGCTTGCCCGGAGTGGCGCCGCTCCACCGCGGCACCATCACGAACCACAGCACCCAGACCACGGGCGGGACCCACAGCACGGCGTCGGCCCCCAGGCCGAGGAAGACGAGACCGGCGACGGCTCCGGCCAGTAGAGCGGCACCCGTCATGTCCAGCAGCAGGGCCACCAAGCGGCGCCCGAAGGGGACCTTGTGGAAATCGAGCGCGCGGTCGTCCAAGGTGGTCAGGGCCGGCAGAACGCGGGCCAGGGGCCCGGCCGCCGCCCAGCCGAGCGCCGCCCCCGCTGTGTTGGCGATGAGATCGTCCACGGCGAAAAGGCGGTACGGACACGCGTACAGACCCCACAACCCCGTGTACTGGGTTAGCTCGAAGAGCAGTGACCCGGCGAGTCCTGCCGCGGCGGCCGCAATCAGCCCCTTGCGGAAGTGAATCCGTACGAAGACTCCGAGCGGGAGCAGCAGGAGCAGGTTGAACACGGTCTGCCAGACGGCCGAGTTGCCGAGCACCAGAGCGTCGAGGGTGACTCGGTGGTGCGCCTCCTTCCAGATGTCTGCGAAGGCCCTGCCGGGCGTGAACTGGGGATGGGCAAAGGACGGGTACTTGGCGCAGACGTCCACCGACGGGGACGGAAGCGGCACGATCGTCAGGCATAAGGCGGTGAGTGCGTAGTACACGCCCCCGTAGAGCGAAAGCACACGCCAGCGGGTCATGACGCCGTGCCGCCGGTAAATGACGACCGCTGTCGGCACGAACATGAGCAGGGCGAGTCCCGGGAAGATCAGGGCGGCCGTGCGGATCGGCAGCAGATATACGTCCGTCATGAAGCGCGACTATACACACCGATTATACTCAGTGTGTATAGTAGCCGCCTCGGCGTGGCCGTCGACGCGCTCGACTTCGAGTCGGACACCCTCCGCGTGGTCCAGCAGCTCAAGCTGAGCCGCAGCAAGCCGGTCTTCGCCCCGCCGAAGGGTGGCAAGCTCCGGGACGTACCGCTCCCCGGTCCAGTTGCTGGTGCCCTCCGCGCCCACATGAAGCGATTCCCACCGGTCGAGATAGGACGAACGGTGGGCCGTCACCCTGGCTTGGGAGGACAGGTCCTTCGCAGACGTCTTCCGTCTCGCCCGCCCCCGATCCCGAGAGGCTTCAGCAGCTCGTGCACACCGTCCGTGCACTGCTGGAGGAGTGGTGGGACACCAAGGCCCACAACCGGCAGTCGGACAAGATGGGACGCCGACTGGTCTGAAGCCATGGACTTCACGACCCGAATCCGCCCGGACTCCGCACCCGGATAGCGTGCGGAGTCCGGGCGGGGGAGGTCGTGATGGACCGAAGATGCCGTGCCCGGACCCGTTGCCATCTCCAGGACCGTATGCCCGGCCAGCTCCCGCGGGTCGGCGAACAACTTCACGATCCGGTGTCCCCCCACCTCCCGCAGGGCCTCCGCCTCCGCGTACAGGCGGGCGTCCTTCTCCTGTTCGAGCCTGGAACGCCAGAGTATCCAGCGCCGCCGAGACGGCGTACGGGTGCAGGCCGCCGTCGCTCCCCAGCCGCTCCAGGAGGGCGCTGCGGCGGTCCGCCGGCGGCCGGCCCGTGAGCAGCAGATAGGCGAGGGATCCCAGGCCGAAGACGCGCGCGGCTGGAGCTTCCAGTCGTCGCCGAACCGCAGATGGGCGGTGGAGCGGCTGATGCCGATGCGCTGCATCAGCTGTTCGAGACGCTGGCTGATCACCGGGGTGACACGCCAGCCTCCCGCTCCGGCGGCCGGCCCAGCAGGTCGTCCCAGATCCTCGGCAGACCGCTCGCCTCGTCGTTGCGCCCGCAGACCGAGCTGCGCTGAAACTCGTCGAGCCGGCTCACCAGCCCGGGTGATGCAGGAAAACCCGGGGCTTGATGAAGGGGACCTGCCGGGGACCCTCCAAGAGCGTGCGCGCGCACGCTCCAGCCGGCCCTTCAGCTCCTTGAAGATGGTCCAGCCGCTCCTGCTGCCACCGGAACCCCGATCGCCGCGGCTGGAACCATCGCTCACGCGGAACGGGAGCTGCTGGCTTGGGAGCAGCGGGCACCGGGCATCTTCGAGGCCGGTGTGAAGAAGAAGGGGAGACGACCGGCACCGCTCCCTCCGCGGCAGGCTCCGGAATTCTAGTCGGCCCCTCCGGCCGGCGGACCGCCTGCGAAGCCTTGCGCGCCGCGGCGGATGCACTGCGACGGGCCGTCACTGCGGCCGACCGCCGTCACCGCGGCACCTGCCGCCGTCACTGCGGGCCGTACTTGCGGCCCGTCTTCGACGTGATCCCGCCCAGCAGGGACCGGGGCGTCAGCTTCACCAGGCCCATCAGCGCCTTGTACCGGGGGTCCGGGATGGACAGGGTCTTGCCGCGGGCCAGGTCCGCCAGGGCGGCCGCGACGAGTTTGTCGGCGTCCAGCCACATCCAGTTCGGGATGTTGTCCGTGCCCATGCCGGCCCGCTGGTGGAACTCCGTGCGGACGAAGCCCGGGCACAGCACCATCAGCCGTACGCCGCTGCCCGCCAGGTCGCGTGCCGCGCCCTGGGTGAACTGCACGACCCACGCCTTCGAGGCCCCGTAGGTGCCGCGCGGCACGAAGGCCGCGACCGACGCGACGTTGACGACCGCGCCCCGGCCCCGGTCCCGCATGCCGTGCGTCGCCGCCGCCGTCAGGCGCAGCACCGCCTCGCAGTGCACCTTGAGCATCCGCAGCTCGTCGGCCATGGAGACGTCCAGGAACCGGCCCGTGTTCCCGAAGCCCGCGTTGTTGATCAACAGGTCGACCGGGTTCGTGCGGTTGCCGAGCCGGGCGGCCACCGCCTCGATGCCGTCGTCGGCCGCCAGGTCGGCGGTCAGCACCTCGGCCTCGATGCCGTGCCGGTCGTGCAGCTCGGTCGCCTGCTCCGTGAGGCGCTTGGTGTCGCGCGCCACCAGGACGAGGTTGTGCCCGTCGGCTGCCAGCCGACGCGCGAACGCGGCGCCGATGCCCGCGGTGGATCCTGTGATCAGAGCCGTTGTCATGGTGAGAGATTAGTGGTCCGCGGCCGGTGCTCCCGAGGCCTGCACATGCCCTGCCGTTCGGTGAGGACGGCGTGCGGGAGGGCCCGTGACGTGCGGCCGGCCGCCCTGCGCCCGCGGCGGGGCCGGGGCCCGGGTGGCCGCCCGGCGCCGGCCCCTGCCTGACGGCTCGTCAGTTGCCGTGCGCCGCCGCGTACTTGCGCGCCGCAGCCAGGGCGCCCGGGTGCAGTGCCGGGCCCGCCGCCAGCAGCCGCGGCAGCAGCGCCCGGTCCGTCGTGGCGGCCCGGAACTGCAGGGCGACGGTGACGTCGTGGTCGGGCCGGTGCACGACCTCGATCGGATCGCCCGCCTGGATCTCCCCGGGCTCGATCACCCGCAGGTACGCCCCCGGCGCCCCCTTCAGCGTGAACCGCTTCACCCAGCCCTTCTCGCCCAGGTGCCCCTGGAACGTCCGGCAGGGGATGCGCCCGCTGGTGACCTCCAGGACCACGGTGGGGCCGACGCGCCACCGCTCGCCGATGCGTGCGCCCGACACGTCGAGGCCCGTGGTGGTGAGGTTCTCGCCGAACGACCCGTTCGGCAGGGTCCGCAGGAGCTCCCGCTCCCAGTCGTCCATGTCCTCGCGCGCCATCGCGTACACGGCCTGGTCGTCACCGCCGTGGTGGCGCGTGTCGCAGACCGCGTCCCCGGCCAGCCCGCTCGCGCCGACGCCCTTCGGGCCGGGCGCCGCCACCCGTACCGGCCCGTCCGCCGGCTGCTTGTCGATACCGGTCAGGCCCTCGGCCTGATCCGTGTACGGCACGGCCCGCGGGCGGCCGAGGTTCACAGACAGAAGCTTCATGGCGGAACGGTAGGCGAGCGGTGACCAAAGTGTCGAACGCGTTATCGGGTCGACGGCCCAAGGGTCACTTATGCTCGGAGAGTGATAGAGGTTCGTCATCTCCGCGTGCTGCGCGCCGTGGCCACCACCGGCTCCTTCTCCGCGGCCGGGCGGCAACTGGGCTGCACGCAGCCCGCCGTCAGCCAGCAGATGAAGGCCCTGGAGGCGTCCGTCGGCACCCCGCTGCTCGTCCGCAACGGCCGGGAGATGCGCCTGACCCAGGCCGGCGAGGCGCTCGTCCGGCACGCGGGCGGCATCCTCGCCGGGCTCACCGCCGCCGAGGAGGAGGTCGCCGCCATCGCGGGCCTGCGCGCGGGGCGGGTGCGGCTGGTCTCCTTCCCCAGCGGCAGCTCCACGCTCGTGCCCGCCGCGCTGGCCGCGCTGCGCGCCGCGCACCCCGGCACCCGCGTTTTCCTGGAGGAGGCCGAGCCGCCCAGGTCCGTGGAGATGCTGCGCGAGGGCGACTGCGACATCGCGCTCGCCTTCCGCTACGAGGGGTCCGGGGGTCCCGAGGAGTGGGAGGACCTGGTCGTGCGGCCGCTGCTGAGCGACCGGCTGGTGGCGCTGGTGCCCGAACGGCACCGGCTGGCCGGCGCCGCGTCCGTCGCCCTCGGCGAACTCGCCGACGAGGCGTGGATCGCGGGCTGCCCGCGCTGCCGCGGACAGCTCGTCGAGGCCGCCGGGAGCGCCGGCTTCACTCCCCGCATCGACTTCGCGACCGACGACTACCCCGCGGTGGTCGGCCTGGTCGGCGCCGGTCTCGGCGTGGCCGTGCTGCCCCAGCTCGCGATCGAGTCCGTACGGCCCCGGCACGCCCGCACGGTCACCCTGGAACCGGCGGTGCGGCGGGAGATCGTCGCGCTGACCCTGCCCGACCTGGCCCAGGTGCCGGCGGTGGCGGCGACCCTGGACGAACTGGGGCGCGCCGCCCGCCGGTGACCGCGCCCGCGGCCCGCCCGGCGGCACCGGCCGCAGACCTGGCGGGGGGCGCTGCCGTTCCGGCGGACACGGGAGGCCGCGGCTGCACGGAAGTCGCGGCGGCACGAAAGCCACCGCGGCACGAAAGCCACCGCGGCACGAGGGGCGGAGCGGCACCGGGCGTCACCCGGCACGCCAGGCCAAGCCGCGCCAAGCCGGTACCGGGCATCAACCCGGCACGTCGGGTCACGGCAGCACAGGGCATCGCAGGGCAGGTCGGGTCATGGCACCGCAGAGTCACAGCGGCGCAGGGGTCCGCGCGGCGCAGGGGTCCATGGGGGCACATCGTCACGGCGCGCACGCCGTCCCAGCGGCGGGCGTCGTCACGCGCGGCGGGCAGCGTCACCAACGGCCCACATCGTCGTACGGCACACGGGGCCCGGGCGCGCCGAGGTCACGGAGGGCGGCGCCCAGGTCCACGAGGTCACCGGTCGCTGCGGAGGTCACCCGCCGTGAGGACGGTCGGGCCACGGTCGCCGCCAAGCGCCGGAAAGGGCCGGAACACTAGGGCACGCCCCCACGTGCCCTGGCCAGAAGAAACGTTACTTCAACTGCTGTTCGATGCGGTGTCCGCGCCGGTCGGTGACGTCGTCACCAGCCGGTTGCGAGCCCGCCCCATGAGCTCTTCGCGCTCGTCCTCGGTCAGTCCGCCCCACACTCCGTACGGTTCACGCACCGCCAGGGCGTGTGCCGCGCACTCCGCACGGACCGGGCACCTCATGCAGACCTCCTTGGCCGAGTTCTCTCGAGCGCTCCGAGCCGCCCCGCGCTCGCCTTCCGGATGGAAGAAGAGCGAGCTGTCCACGCCGCGGCAGGCAGCCAGCAGCTGCCAGTCCCACAGATCCGCGTTCGGTCCGGGAAGGCGGGAGAAATCTGCCATTTCGTGACCCCTTGTAGCCGTTCGTGGCGGATACGGTGCCAGCGACCGTACATCTCCGATCTAAGGAGATGAAAATATGACTCATTGCGAATCTAGCCCCAGACACCGACTAACGGGAAGAAAAGGGGCTGAACGGGGCACGGTTGTGATGAAAAGTTGAGAGTGCGGCGGCATATCTCTGCTGTGTCCGCGTCCTCACGTAGAGTGCCGAAGATGGCACACAGCCCCGTAACTCTTTCGGGTGACCGTCGTTGAGAGTGCGGAGGCGCTTGAGAACACAAGCGCTCGGGCGGACGTCCGAGACGGTCGACCGCACAGGTGACGATTCGTACCAGCCTGGAGGCTCAAGGTGACGCGCATCAGCTGCGGAGGACGGCCATGACATCCGTCCTCGTCTGCGACGACTCCCCGCTTGCCCGAGAGGCGCTCCGCCGCGCGGTCGCGACCGTGCCCGGCGTCGAGCGTGTGACGACGGCGGCCAACGGCGAGGAAGTCCTCCGCCGCTGGGGCGCCGACCGGTCGGACCTCATCCTCATGGACGTGCGCATGCCCGGTCTGGGCGGCGTCGAGACGGTCCGGCGCCTGCTGTCGGCCGACCCCGGCGCGCGCATCATCATGCTGACCGTCGCCGAGGACCTCGACGGAGTGGCACTCGCCGTGGCCGCCGGCGCCCGCGGCTACCTGCACAAGGACGCCTCCCGCGCGGAGCTGCGGGCCACGGTGACGCAGGCGCTGGCCGACCCGACCTGGCGGCTGGCCCCGCGCCGGCTGCGCTCCGCCGAGATGGGCGCCGCGCCGACGCTCACCGCGCGTGAGATCCAGGTACTGGAGGGCATGAGCCACGGCCGCTCCAACGCGGAGATCGGCCGCGAGCTCTTCCTCTCCGAGGACACGGTCAAGACGCACGCCCGGCGCCTGTTCAAGAAGCTCGGCGCCTCCGACCGCGCCCACGCGGTGGCGCTCGGCTTCCGGTGGGGGCTGGTCCGCTAGGGACCGGGACGTTCCGAGGACCGGACCCGGTGCGACGGGCGACGGACCGGGCGGCAGCCCGGCGGCGGGACGTCTTCGGCCCGGGCGGGCCGCGACGTGACGGCACCCCCCACGCGCCGCGGGGCGAGTGTGGGGGAGCGTCCCGGTCACCCCGAGTCCGTGAGCCGGCGACCATCCGGAAGGCGTGCGCCGTCCGCGGCGCCGCGACGGGCCGGGCCTCCGGGAGCCGGCGTGCCGGACCCCGCGGTCCCGTGGGCGGCCGTGCCGCTGCCGAGTGCGTCGCCGCAGGTCGCGGCGCCCGCGACGACGTCGGCCGGCCGGCGCGCGTCGACGTCGGTCCGCCGGTGGGCGCCGCCGCCGTCGGCTCGGTGGAAGCCCCGCGCACCGCTGTCGTCGGCTCGGCGGCACCCCCGCGAACCGCCGCCGCGTCCTCTCGCAGTCCGCGCCCGGGCGCAGCGGCCCGACGGGCGCCCGCTGCTCGTTTCGTCGCGGATGCCGCATCCTTGAGGTGTGGAGTTCCTCGGGAACGAGTCGGTCGAGCGGAAGGGGAGGGCGCACAGGATGACTTCCGGCGCACCTGCTCATAACGCTTCGGTGCACAACCACGGAGGCGGTGCCACGGAGGGAACGACGCCAAGGCACCATGGACCGATGCGCGAGGACGAGGCGGCACGTGCCCAGGGGGCGATCGGAGCACTCGTCCACCGCGCCGTCGACGGGGACGAGCAGGCCACGCACGATCTGCTCGCCCGCGTCCACCCGCTGGCGCTGCGCTACTGCCGCAGCCGTCTGACGCGGCTGCCGGGCGACGCCCGGCACTTCGTCGAGGACCTCGCCCAGGAGGTCTGCGTGGCCGTCCTGCTCGCCCTGCCGCGCTACCGGGACACCGGCCGCCCGTTCGAGGCGTTCGTCTTCGCGATCGCCGCCCACAAGGTCGCCGACCTGCAGCGCGCGGCCATGCGGCACCCCGGTTCGACGGCCGTGCCGTCCGACGAGATGCCCGAGCGCCCCGACGACTCCCTGGGCCCGGAGGAGCGCGCCCTGCTCAGCAGCGACGCCGAGTGGGCCAAGAAACTGCTGGCCAACCTGCCCGAGAACCAGCGTGAGCTGCTCCTGCTGCGCATCGCCGTGGGACTGACCGCGGAGGAAACGGGCCAGATGTTGGGAATGTCACCGGGGGCCGTGCGGGTTGCCCAGCACAGGGCGCTCAGCCGACTGCGGGCGCTCGCGGAACAGTAGAGGCCGCGGCAACAGCCCGCGCGGCACCGGCGGGTGGGGCACCAGTGAACGGGCGCCCGCCCCGTTCCGTACGAACATACGAAGCCGGGCGTCCTCCGGAACCGTGGAATGAGCCAGCCGCGCTTCCCGTTAGCATGGACATCCGCACCGATCAAGGCCATTTGGGGAAGGTGTCATGACTGCCAACGTCGACGGAGTGCCCGAGAAATTCGCGACACTCGGGCTGACCTACGACGACGTGCTGCTGCTGCCGGGCCCGTCGGACATGGCACCCGACGAGATCGACACCGCCTCGTACGTCTCCAAGAACGTGCGGGTCAACATCCCGCTGCTGTCCGCCGCCATGGACAAGGTGACCGAATCCCGCATGGCGATCGCGATGGCCCGCCAGGGCGGTGTCGGCGTGCTGCACCGCAACCTGTCCATCGAGGACCAGGCCAACCAGGTCGACCTGGTGAAGCGGTCCGAGTCCGGCATGGTCACCGACCCCATCACGATCCACCCGGACGCCACCCTCGCCGAGGCCGACGCGCTGTGCGCCAAGTTCCGCATCAGCGGCGTGCCGGTCACCGACGGCGGCAAGAAGCTCCTCGGCATCGTCACCAACCGCGACATGGCCTTCGAGACGGACCGCAGCCGTCAGGTGCGCGAGGTCATGACGCCGATGCCGCTGGTCACCGGCAAGGTCGGCATCTCCGGGCAGGACGCCATGGAGCTGCTGCGCCGGCACAAGATCGAGAAGCTGCCGCTGGTCGACGACGAGGGCGTCCTCAAGGGCCTGATCACGGTCAAGGACTTCGTCAAGGCGGAGAAGTACCCGCGCGCCGCCAAGGACGCCGAGGGCCGCCTCCTCGTCGGCGCGGCGGTCGGCGTGGCCGGTGACGCCTTCGAGCGCGCCCAGGCGCTGATCGAGGCGGGCGTCGACTTCATCGTCGTCGACACCGCGCACGGCCACTCCCGCCTGGTCGGCGAAATGATCGCCAAGATCAAGTCGAACTCCTCCGGCGTCGACGTCATCGGCGGCAACGTCGCCACGCGCGACGGCGCCCAGGCACTCGTCGACGCGGGCGCCGACGGCATCAAGGTCGGTGTGGGCCCCGGTTCCATCTGCACCACCCGCGTGGTCGCCGGCATCGGCGTCCCGCAGGTGACCGCCATCTACGAGGCCTCGCTCGCCGCGAAGGAGGCCGGTGTCCCGGTCATCGGCGACGGCGGCCTGCAGTACTCCGGTGACATCGCCAAGGCCCTGGTCGCCGGCGCCGACACGGTGATGCTGGGCTCGCTGCTCGCGGGCTGCGAGGAGTCGCCGGGCGAGCTGCTGTTCATCAACGGCAAGCAGTTCAAGTCGTACCGCGGCATGGGCTCCCTGGGCGCCATGCAGACCCGCGGCGACCGCAAGTCGTTCTCCAAGGACCGCTACTTCCAGGAGGGCGTCGCCTCCGACGAGCAGCTGATCCCCGAGGGCATCGAGGGCCAGGTGCCCTACCGCGGCCCGCTGTCCTCCGTCGTCCACCAGCTGGTCGGCGGCCTGCGCCAGTCGATGTTCTACGTCGGCGGCAGGACGGTCCCGGAGCTGCAGGCCAACGGCCGGTTCGTGCGGATCACCTCGGCGGGTCTGAAGGAGAGCCACCCGCACGACATCCAGATGACGGTCGAGGCGCCGAACTACAGCGGCAGGCAGTGACGGACCCGCGCGCGGGGGGTGCCCCGCGCGCGGAACCCAGTGCTCCGAGGGCGGCTCCGGAAGTCTCCGGGGCCGCCCTCGCCGTTGCCGCGCGAGGGGCGCCGTGCCCCCTGCGCAGGCCCGCCGCCGCACCGGTCGGCGATACTGGAAGACGCTGAAACGCATCAGGGAAAGGCCACAGACGTGACTGAGATCGAGATCGGGCGCGGCAAGCGCGGCCGCCGGGCGTACGCCTTCGACGACATCGCCGTCGTCCCCAGCCGCCGTACGCGGGACCCGAAGGAGGTCTCGATCGCCTGGCAGATCGACGCCTACCGCTTCGAGCTGCCGTTCCTGGCCGCCCCCATGGATTCCGTCGTCTCCCCGGCCACCGCCATCCGCATCGGCAGGCTCGGCGGCCTGGGCGTGCTGAACCTCGAGGGCCTGTGGACCCGGTACGAGGACCCGCAGCCGCTGCTCGACGAGATCGCCGAACTGCCCGCCGAGTCCGCGACCCGGCGGCTGCAGGAGATCTACGAGGCTCCCGTCAAGGAGGAGCTGATCGGCGCGCGCATCAAGGAGGTGCGGGAGGCGGGCGTGGTCACCGCGGCCGCGCTGTCCCCGCAGCGCACGGCGCAGTTCTCCAAGGCCGTGGTGGACGCGGGCGTGGACCTCTTCGTCATCCGCGGCACGACCGTCTCCGCCGAGCACGTGTCGTCCTCGCACGAACCGCTCAACCTGAAGCAGTTCATCTACGAGCTCGACGTGCCGGTGATCGTCGGCGGCTGCGCCACGTACACCGCCGCCCTGCACCTGATGCGCACCGGTGCGGCCGGCGTCCTGGTCGGCTTCGGCGGCGGCGCCGCGCACACCACGCGCAACGTGCTCGGCATCCAGGTGCCGATGGCCACGGCCGTGGCCGACGTGGCCGCCGCGCGCCGCGACTACATGGACGAGTCCGGCGGCCGCTACGTGCACGTCATCGCGGACGGCGGCGTCGGCTGGTCCGGCGACCTGCCCAAGGCGATCGCCTGCGGAGCCGACGCCGTCATGATGGGCTCCCCGCTGGCCCGCGCCACGGACGCGCCCGGCAGGGGCCACCACTGGGGCATGGAGGCCGTCAACGAGGAGCTGCCGCGGGGCAAGAAGGTCGACCTCGGCACGGTCGGCACGATCGAGGAGGTCCTCACCGGCCCGTCCCGCATCCCCGACGGCTCGATGAACTTCTTCGGCGCCCTGCGCCGCGCCATGGCCACGACCGGCTACAGCGAGCTCAAGGAGTTCCAGCGCGTCGAGGTCACGGTGGCGGACTCGCAGCACCGGCGGTGACGCCGCACTGAGCCGGCCGAGGGGCCCGGCCGCTCACGGTGGTGAGCGGCCGGGCCCCTCGGCGTGTCCGGCGTCCGAGCCGGCGATCCGCCCGGCGTAGTGCGCCCGGCGGCCGAGCGGCGGCCCGCGCGGCCCGAACCCCGATGGTGAGCCCGGGCGTCCGTCCCGGGGCTCGGCCGCGCGCCGGCGGCCCTCAGCGGTCCGGGCACCCCCGCGCGCCGGCGGCCGCACGGATCCGGGCGCCCCGCGCGTCCTTCCTCACAACCGGTGCGCCGCCCCCGTGGGTGTGGCCCCCCGCGTGTCGAGGAGCAGCTGCGCCTTCACCGACAGGCCCTGCAGGTCGTAGGTGCGGTGGTGCTGGACCAGGATCGTCAGGTCGGCGTCGGCCACCGCCTCGTACAGGGAGTCGGCACGCGGGACGGGGCGCTCCAGGACGCTCCAGGCGGGGACGTGGGGGTCGTGGTAGCTGACGCAGGCGCCGAGCTCCATGAGCCGGACCGCGATCTCGTGGGCGGGCGTGCCCTCCAGGTCGGCGAGGTCGGGCTTGTAGGTGACGCCCAGCAGCAGGACGCGCGCCCCGCGGGCGGACTTGCCGTGCTCGTTGAGCAGTGCGGCGGCGCGCCCGACGACGTACCGCGGCATCCTGCCGTTGACCTCCTGCGCCAGCTCCACCATGCGCAGGGAGCGGCCGGCGCGCCCGGCCAGGTCCTGCGGGACGCCGTGGCCGCCGACGCCGGGCCCGGGACGGAAGGCGTGGAAGCCGAACGGCTTGGTCTCCGCGCAGCGGATGACGTCCCACAGGTCGACGCCCAGTTCGTGGCACAGCACCGCCATCTCGTTGACCAGGGCGATGTTCACGTGCCGGAAGTTCGTCTCCAGCAGCTGCACCGTCTCCGCCTCCCGGAGCCCCCGCGCGCGCACCACCTTGTCGGTGAGCCGCCCGTAGAAGGCGGCGGCGGACTCGGTGCAGGCCGGGGTCAGGCCGCCGATCACCTTGGGGGTGCCGGCCGGGGTGGCGTCGCGGCTGCCCGGGTCGACGCGGCTCGGCGAGTAGGCGAGGTGGAAGTCGCGGCCCGCGCGCAGGCCCGAGCCCTCCTCCAGCAGCGGCCGCAGGAAGTCCTCCGTCGTCCCGGGGAGGACGGGGGACTCCAGGATCACGGTGGTGTGCGGGCGCAGGCGCGCCGCCAGGGCGCGGGCGGCCGCCTCGACCTGGCCGAGGTCGAACCCGCCGTCCGCGCCGCGCGGGGTCGGCGCGCAGATCACCGCGGTGCGCACGCGGCCGAGGTCGGCGGGGTTGGTGGCGTGCCGGAAGCCCCCGGACAGCATCCGGCGCAGCTCGGCGGGGCTGAGGGCGCCGTACTCGGGCCCGGTCCGGTAGCCGAGGGTGGTGATGCCGGCGGTCACGGCGGCCTGGGCCAGGGGCAGGCCGAGAGGACCGAGTCCGATGACGGCGAGGTCTGCGGGCATGGCGTGGGCCGTCCTTCCCAATAACCGAGGCGGGGCAGATGCGCCAGCCCGGTGGACAGGGTGAGCGAGCGCAATGTCAGACTAGGAGTAAATATGACCGTTTTGCGGGATTGACCAGCGTGTTTCTCGCGGAGCCGGGACCGGGTTGTCCACAGGCTGGGGGTGACTGGTGGCCGAAGCGGGGCAACAAGGTCAGAATTTGGGCAGGGAAGGGGACGGGGTCACGCCCGAGGGGCGCGGCCGGCGCGACCGACAGCGGGAGGCAGCGGTGAGGACAGCGACACTGGGGCCGGCGCAGCGCGCCGAGTCCCTGGCGGGAATGGCCGAGCGGGAGCTGGACGTGCTGGTCGTGGGCGCGGGCGTGGTCGGCGCGGGCACGGCGCTCGACGCCGTGACGCGTGGTCTGTCCACGGGCCTGGTCGAGGCGCGCGACTGGGCGTCGGGCACGTCGAGCAGGTCCAGCAAGCTCATCCACGGCGGACTGCGCTATCTGGAGATGCTGGACTTCGCGCTCGTCCGGGAGGCACTGAAGGAGCGCGGCCTGCTGCTGGAGCGCCTCGCACCGCATCTGGTCAAGCCGGTCCCGTTCCTCTACCCGCTCCAGCACGCCGTCTGGGAGCGGCTGTACGCGGGTTCCGGCGTCGCGCTGTACGACGTGATGTCGATGGCCCGCGGTCACGGCCGCGGCCTGCCCCTGCACCGGCACCTGACCCGCCGTCACGCCCTGCGCGTCGCCCCGTGCTTGAAGAAGGACGCCCTGGTGGGCGCGCTGCAGTACTACGACGCCCAGGTCGACGACGCCCGCTTTGTCGCCGTGCTGGTGCGCACCGCGGCCTCCTACGGCGCCAAGGTCGCGAACCGGGCCCGGGTGACCGGTTTCCTGCGCGAGGGCGAGCGCGTCGTCGGCGCCACCGTCCGGGACGTGGAGAGCGGCGCCGAGTACCAGGTCCGCGCCAAGCAGATCGTCAACGCCACCGGCGTGTGGACCGACGACACCCAGGCGATGGTGGGGGAGCGCGGCCAGTTCCACGTGCGGGCCTCCAAGGGCGTCCACCTGGTCGTGCCCCGCGACCGGATCAACTCCACCACCGGGCTGATCCTGCGCACCGAGAAGTCCGTGCTGTTCGTCATCCCCTGGGGCCGGCATTGGATCATCGGCACCACCGACACCGACTGGGACCTCGACAAGGCGCACCCGGCCGCGTCCAGCGCGGACATCGACTACCTGCTCCAGCACGTCAACTCGGTGCTCGCGGTGCCGCTCGGCCGCGACGACGTCGAGGGTGTGTACGCCGGGCTGCGGCCCCTGCTCGCGGGCGAGTCCGACGCCACCAGCAAGCTGTCGCGCGAGCACACCGTCGCCCACCCGGCCCCCGGGCTCGTGGTGGTCGCGGGCGGCAAGTACACCACCTACCGGGTGATGGCCAAGGACGCGGTGGACGAGGCCGTGCACGGACTCGACATGCGGGTCGCCGACTGCGTCACCGAGGACGTCCCGCTGCTGGGCGCGGAGGGCTACCGGGCGATGTGGAACGCGCGGGCCCGCATCGCCGCCGAGGCCGGCCTCCACGTCGTGCGCGTGGAGCACCTGCTGAACCGGTACGGGACGGCGGCCCAGGAGGTCCTCGACCTCATAGCCGGCGACCCGTCGCTGGGCGCGCCCCTGCCGGGGGCCGACGACTACCTGCGCGCCGAGGTCGTCTACGCCGCCTCGCACGAGGGCGCACGCCACCTCGACGACGTGCTGACCCGGCGGACCCGCATCTCCATCGAGACCTTCGACCGGGGCACGCGCAGCGCGCGTGAGGCCGCGCAGTTGATGGCGCCGGTGCTGGGCTGGGACAAGGGCCAGGTCGAGCGCGAGGTCGCGCACTACGAGAAGCGGGTGGAGGCCGAGCGGGAGTCGCAGCGCCAGCCGGACGACCTGACCGCCGACGCGGCCCGGCTGGGGGCACCGGACATCGTGCCGCTGTAGGCACCTTCTTCCGGTCCTTCGTTCGCCGTTGCGCGGCCCGGGCGGACACGTTCGGGCCCGGCGGTCCGTCCGCCCCGGCGTCTCGCCGGCGGTACGGTAATGCCAGAAGTGTCCGATGCGTCGGCACCCATGGCTCTCCACTTGTCACGGCCCGTCATCTCCGCACGCCCGTGCGGCCGTTCGCCCTCGCGAAGGCGCCGCACCAGGGGCCCCCTGGGCGTCGGGCACTTGTCGGGTGAGGGACAATGGAGGCTCTGTCAGGGCGGGTTGCATGAGGGGACGCATGTCGGAGGCGGAGCGGGCGGGGACATCCCGTCAGGAGACTCGTCAGGACAAGAGCGAGCAGCGTCTTCTCGCCGGGCGGTACCGGCTGGGAGACGTGCTCGGCCGGGGCGGCATGGGCACGGTGTGGCGGGCCGAGGACGAGACCCTGGGCCGCACGGTCGCGGTCAAGGAGCTGCGGTTCCCGTCGAACATCGACGAGGAGGAGAAGCGCCGCCTGATCACGCGCACGCTGCGCGAGGCCAAGGCCATCGCCCGGATCCGCAACACGAGTGCGGTGACGGTCTTCGACGTGGTCGACGAGGACGACCGGCCGTGGATCGTGATGGAGCTCGTCGAGGGCAAGTCCCTCGCCGAGGTCATCCGCGAGGACGGCGTGCTGGAGCCGCGGCGCGCGGCGGAGGTCGGGCTCGCCATCCTCGACGTCCTGCGCTCCGCGCACCGCCAGGGCATCCTGCACCGTGACGTGAAGCCGTCGAACGTGCTGATCGCCGAGGACGGCCGGGTCGTGCTGACCGATTTCGGCATCGCGCAGGTCGAGGGTGACCCGTCCATCACGTCCACCGGCATGCTCGTCGGAGCGCCCTCCTACATCTCCCCGGAGCGGGCCCGCGGCCACAAGCCCGGCCCGGCGGCCGACCTGTGGTCCCTCGGCGGCCTGCTGTACGCCGCGGTCGAGGGTTCGCCCCCGTACGACAAGGGCTCGGCGATCGCCACCCTGACCGCGGTGATGACCGAGCCCCTGGAGGAGCCGAAGAACGCCGGCCCGCTGCGGGACGTCATCCACGGGCTGCTCACCAAGGACCCGGCCCAGCGCCTCGACGACGCGGGAGCCCGCGCCCTGCTGAAGGCCGTCCTCGACGCGCCCGGGACGGACGCCGAGCCGCCCGCGGACGCCACCAGGGTGGTACCGCTGCCCGCACAGCCCGACGGGCGTGCGGACAAGGGGACTTCGGGCACCGGCGGCAAGCGGGGCGAGGAGGCCGCCGAGCGGCTGCGCGGCGCGCTGCGGTCCGTGCGCAAGGCCGCCGTGGCGGGCGGCGCGGCGGGCGCGGCGGCCACGGACCGCGCCGGGTCCGCGGAGCCCGGGTCCCGGAGCGCCGGTTCAGCGGCCGCCGAGGGCACCTCCGGTGCCGAGTCCACCGGATCCCCGGCACCGTCCGCGTCCGGCGGGCGGAACGGCTCCGCCACGTCGTCCGGCGCCGGCGAGCCGGGCACGGACGGGACCGGGACCGGCTCCGGGCGCACCAGTTCGGGCTGGCCCGTGGTGACGCCGCCGGACCTGCCCCCGCGTCCGGCTCCGAAGGCGCCGCTCACCGACGTGGTCCCGCGGCGGACGCTGGTGATCATCGCGGTGGTCGTGGCGCTCGCCGTCCTCGGCACCGTGCTCGCCCTCGTGCTGGGCGGCGGTGACGACGGCGGCTCGAAGGGCGGCCCGGGCAGCGCGGCGGGCACCTCCGGCACGGCGGGCCCCTCCCCGGGCGCCTCCACCAAGGAGGACGGGAACGGCGCGACACGGACGGACGGCACCCCGTCCGGCTCCGCGACGGCGAGCGGCTCCACCGGCGGCACGGGCACCGGCCCGAGCGTCTCCGGCGACGACGACGCCGGCTCGGGCACCTCCGGCTCCGGTCCGGGCGGCTCCGGCTCCGGCGCGGGCGCCCCGGTGGCGTCGACGTACAAGGCCGGCCAGGGCTTCTCGATCGGCCTGCCCGCGGGGTGGAAGTACGCGGCCACGGACAGTGCGGGAGCCCGCTTCACCGGCCCCGACGGGCAGAAGCTGCTGGTCGCCTGGACGTCCGCGCCGAAGGGCGACCCGGTCGCCGACTGGAAGAACCAGGAGCGGTACATGGTGCGCTCCGAGTACCGGCGCATCCGCATAGAGGAGGTCGAGTACCGGAGCTGGAAGACGGCCGACTGGGAGTTCACCTACGCCGACGGCGGGACCAGCTACCGGACCATCGACCGCGGGTTCGTGGTGAACGACCACCTCGGGCACGCCCTGATGTACACGGCCAAGGCCGCGACCTGGGACAGCGACCTGCGCCAGAAGACCTGGCAGACGCTGGCGAACACCTTCAGGCCGAAGTCCTGAGCCGGCCGGGCCGGCGACCGCTCGCCGCGCCCGGCTCCGAATTCGCCCGCGAGTTCGGGAAAGGAGATGTGTCATCCGCTCATTCCGGGTTGCCTCCGGCACGTATCGTGAGGGGTCGCGGACCGTACGCAGCCGGAACGGGACGCATGGCGAACGGAACTGACCGACCTGGCGGCCGGGGGAGGCAACGTGGACGACTATGCGGGTCGGGTACTCGCCGACCGCTACCGCCTGCCGCTGCCGCCCTCCGACGAGTACGAGCTCACCGAGACCCGGGCCTTCGACACCTATAGCGGGCAGGAAGTCCTCATCCGGCAGGTGCCGTTGCCGGAGGTGGTCGAGGCCGAGGTGCTCGACGCGGACGGGCTGCCCGCCGGCTTCACGGCGCGTGACGGCCTCTCCCGGCGGCCCCCGGCCCGGACGGCCACGCGGCGCCCGGCCGACCCGGCCGTCCGGCGGGCGGTCGAGGCGGCGCAGGCCGCGGCCCGCATCCCCGACCACCCCCGGCTCGACCAGGTCTTCGACGTGTTCGCCGAGGGCGGTTCGCTGTGGGTCGTCAGCGAGCTGGTCGCCGCACGGCCGCTCGCGGCGCTGCTCGCCGAGAAGCCACTGACGCCGTACCGGGCCGCCGAGGTCGCCTCGGACATCGCCACGGCGCTGCGCGTGCTGCACGCCCACGGCTGGGTGCACCGCAACATCACCGCCCGCACGGTCCTCGTGTGCGACGACGGCCGGGTGATGCTCACCGGCCTCGCGGTCGGCGCGGCGGAGGAGGCGCTGTGCGGGTACGACCCCGTCCCGGCGCAGGACGACGAGGCGGACCCGGCGCAGTCCGGCGACGCGGCGGTCCACGGCGTGCACGGCGGGTTCGGCGGTGCCGGGGGCGCCGCCGGGCCGGGCCGCGGGTCCGGGGACGGCGGTGCGGCGGGCGGCGGCCGGGGAGGCGGCCCGGACGGCTGGGCCTCCGGCGGCGGTCCCCGGTGGGCGGCCGCACCCGAGCCCACGGGAGAGGCGCGCGGCGGCCACGGCGGTGCGCCCGGGCCGGGGCCGGGCGGCGCGGCCGGGCCCGCCGCGGATCCCGAGGCGGCGCGGCGGGCCGCCATCGAGGCACGCGCGGCCCGCGGACCGGCGGCCGGGACGGACCCGGGGTACGGCGGCGGAGCGGGAGCCCTGGAACGGCGTTCCCCCGAGACCGGCGCGGACGTCCGCGCGGCGCGCGCCGGCGCGATAGCCGCCTACCGCGCCGGGGCGCGGGCGGCGGCCCGGGTGCAGGAGGCCCAGCAGGGCGCGCGCGCCGCGCTGCCCGGGAGCCGGCCGCCCGGCGACGACCCGCGCGGAGCAGGCGGCCCCGAGGAAACCCCGTACGCACCCGGGTCCGGCGCCGGCACGACGCTCCCGGGCCGGCCGGTCGACCCCCACGGCGTCCACGGCCCGGCATGGCGCGGCTCCGCACCCGGCGCCGGAGGGATCCCGGCCCCGGGCGGGCCCGGCGCGCGCACGGCACTTCCCGGCCCGGGCAGCGGCGCGGGGGGCCCCGGGTCCGCCGCGGGCGCCCTGCCCGCACCCGGCGGATTCGCCGGCGGCGGGCGGGAGACCGGGGGCGCGGCCTTCGCGGCCGCGGCGGAACGTGACGGCGCGCCCGGCGCCGGAGTGCCCCAGCAGGGCCGGTGGGACGAGCAGGCCGCCCGGACGCCCGTCCGGCGCGGGCCGGGTACCGCGCTGGCCGCCGAGCGGGCGCGGCAGGCGCGGATGGCGGTCGTCGGTGCGGTGACCGAACGCTGGGCGCCGGAACAGGCCGGGCCCGTGCACGAGAACTGGCAGCTGGCCGCACCCATCGGGCCCGCCACCGACCTGTGGGCGCTCGGCGCCCTGCTCTTCCGCGCCGTCCAGGGCCACGCCCCCTACCCGGAGGAGTCGACCGCCGAGCTGGTGCAGCTGGTGTGCGCCGAGCCGCCCGCCTTCGCCGAGGAGTGCGGCCCGCTGCGGCCGGTCGTGGAGTCACTGCTGCGTCAGGACCCCACCGAGCGCATCGACTTCGAGGAGCTCAACGGCTGGCTGCGGTCGCTGGTGCGGTCCGCGCCCGAGCCGGAGGCCGGCGCGCACGTCGTCGCCGCCCCGCCCGCCGACCCCAGTCGGCTGCCGATCGTCCGCCGCCGGGGCGAGCTGGTGCGCAGGCGGCGCGCCGGGCTGCCCGCGCACCACGGACGGCACAAGCGCGACCGACGGCCGGCCGGCTCGCCGCGGCGCCTCGGCCGCACCCTGCTCCTGCTCATCCTGCTCGCGCTGGCGGCGGCGATCGCGTACGCGGCGCTGTTCATGCCCAAGGCCGGTGACGGCGGCACGGAGGGCGGCGGCCGCACCGGGGCCGTCGGCGAGGCGAGTGAGGCGCCACCGGACCCGGGCCGCGACGCCGGCAGCGCCCCGCGGCCCGACCGGTCGGCACCCGGCGGCGACGGGGCCTCGCAGTCGGCCGGTTCGGCCGAGACGCAGACCACCGACCCGCGCGTCGCCGACGGGTTCACCCTGCGCCGTGACCCCGAGGGCTTCCAGGTCGCCGTGGCCGACGGGTGGAGCCGCACGCCCAGGAACGGCCGCGCCCAGGTGGTGTACTCCCACGGCGGCTTCGAACTCCTCGTCGTGCCCGGCCGGGACAGCGCGGCCGAGTTCGGCAGCGACCCGATGGCCTACCAGCGGGACAAGGAAGGGGAGTTGCAGGGCTACCGCGACTCCAGCTGGGCCACCTCGTCGGGGCTGCGGACCATCGAGGTGGGCGGACGGACCATGGCCGAGGGGCAGTTCACCTGGACCGACGCGAGCGGGCGGGACCTGTTCGTGCGCAACGTCGCCATCCTGCTCGGCGGGCGCTACCACGTGGTGCAGGTCCGCGGCCCCGAGTCGCAGCGCGACGAGGTGACCCGGCTGTTCGAACAGGCCGCGGCCACCTACCGGTTCACGGGCTGAGCCGCTCCCGCCGGGCCGCCGGAGCGACAACCGTCACAGTGCTGTCTCCGTGGTACCCCGCCGGTTCCCTGGGCGAGGGCCGGTCCTTAGTCTGACCCTGTCAAGAGCATTGCGGGGGAACGTGAATCAGATGCAGGGCCTGCTCCTCGCGGGGCGCTACCGCCTCGCCGACTCCATCGGCAGCGGCGGCATGGGGCGGGTGTGGCGCGCACACGACGAGGTGCTGCACCGGGCCGTCGCCATCAAGGAGCTGACCGCCGCGCTCTACGTCTCCGACAGCGACCAGGCCGTCCTCCTCGCGCGCACCCGGGCGGAGGCCCGCGCGGCCGCTCGGATCAACCACTCCGCCGTCGTCACCGTGCACGACGTACTGGAGCACGACGGCCGCCCGTGGATCGTGATGGAACTGGTCGAGGGCCGGTCCCTGGCCGACGCCGTCAAGGAACGGGGCCGCCTGGAGCCGCGGGAGGCGGCGCGCGTCGGCCTGTGGGTGCTGCGCGCCCTGCGCGCCGCGCACACCGCCGGCGTGCTGCACCGCGACGTGAAACCCGGCAACGTGCTGCTCTCCGACGACGGGCGCGTCCTGCTCACCGACTTCGGCATCGCCCAGATCGAGGGCGACACGACCATCACGCGCACCGGCGAGGTCGTCGGCTCGGTCGACTACCTGGCCCCGGAGCGCGTCCGCGGCCACGACCCGGGCCCGGCCTCCGACCTGTGGGCGCTCGGGGCCACGCTGTACACGGCGGTGGAGGGCCTGTCGCCGTTCCGCCGCACCTCGCCGCTCACCACCATGCAGGCGGTCGTCGACGAGGAACCGGCCGAGCCGCGGAGCGCCGGCCCGCTCACGCCCGTCATCGCCGCCCTGCTGCGCAAGGATCCGGCCGCACGGCCCGGGGCGGCGGAGGCCGAGCTGATGCTCGCGGAGGCCGCGGAGGGACGGCGGCCCGGCGTCGGCCGGCCCCACCTGCCCCCGCAGGCCACGGGCCCGCGCGGGGACACCGCGGCGCACACGCGGACGGCGGTCACGGCGCCCCGTCCCCACCACCCGCCGGCCGGCCCGGCCCCGGCCGGCACCGGGCATCCGCCGACCGGTCCGACCGCGGTGGGCGGCCCCGCGTTCCCGGCGGCGACCGTCCCCGGGACGAGCGGTGCCACCCACCAGGTCACCGGTCCGGCCGGAACCGGTCCCACCGCGGCCGGCCCGCAGTACGGCGCGCCGCCGCACGGACGGCGCCGCCGGCGCACGCTGGCCCTGGTGGTCGTCCTCGCCGCGCTGTTCGGCGGCGGCACGGCCGTGGTCGTCCTGAAGTGGGACGAGGGCCGGCGCGGCGGCGACCACACGGCCACGTCCCCCTCGCCCGGCCCCACGCCCACCGCTTCGGCCACCGGCGGGGCGAGCCGCCTCCCGGACGGCTGGGTCCGCCGCAGCGACCCCTACGGGTTCAGCATCGCCCTGCCCGGCGCGGACTGGAAGCGCACGGTGTACGACGAGGCCACGCACCAGGTCGACTACACCGCCGACGGCGGCGAGCACTTCGTCCGGATAGCCGTCGACGACTCACCGGACTACGCCGACCCTCGCGACCACCAGGCCGACCTGGAGCAGCAGTTGCAGCGGCTGGCCGACTACCGGCGGGTGACCCTCGAGGCCAACACCTACCGCGACCAGCCCGGTTCGCGGTGGGAGTACACCTGGACCGCGCTGGCGAAGGACACGCCCTTCCCCGGGCCGCGCCGCGCCACCGAGCAGACGTACATCACGCGGGACGGCGTCGAGTACGTCATCTACATGTCCTCGCCCGCGCAGGACTGGCCGACGACGCGCCGGCAGTTCACGGCGGTCCTGCAGAGCTGGCGGCCGGGCGCGCCCTGACCGGCGTGACGGCCGGAACGGAACGGTCCGGCGCCCACGGCAGGACGCCCCGGGGCGTCGGCCGGACCGCCGGTGGGGCGCTGCGCCGCGGGGCCGGACGGGGCCGCACCGGGGCGTGTCGCAACGGCCGTACACGTCGTGGTGAATTGGCTGGTCGGCGCCCCGGAAGGGAGGCGTCCGATGGGGCATCATGGGGCGCATGGGGACCGAGGGGGACGGCTGCCGTGTGATCGCGGGCCGGTACCGGATGGAGACCAGGCTCGGCCGCGGCGGCATGGGCGTCGTGTGGCGGGCGACCGACCAGCTGCTCGGCCGGCACGTGGCGGTCAAGGAACTCCCGCTCGACGAGACGCTCTCCCCGGCGGAGGCCCGGCGCCAGCGCGACCGCACGCTGCGCGAGGCCCGCGCGGTCGCCCAGCTGCACCACCCGCACATCGTCGTCGTCCACGACGTCGTCGAGCAGGACGAACGCCCCTACATGGTGATGGAGCTGATCGACGGCGGCTCGCTCGCCGACCGGATCGCCACGCGCGGCCCGGTCGACGCCCGTGAGGCCGCCCGGATCGGCGTCGCCCTGCTCAGCGCGCTGGCGACGGCGCACGCCGCCGGTGTCCTGCACCGCGACATCAAGCCGGCGAACGTGCTGCTGGAGGCCGGTACCGACCGCGTCGTCCTCACCGACTTCGGGATCGCGCAGGTCGCGGGCGCGACGACGCTCACCGAGACCGGGTCCTTCGTGGGTTCGCCCGAGTACACCGCGCCCGAGCGGATGTCCGGGGCCGGAACCGGCCCGGCGTCCGACCTGTGGTCGCTGGGCGCGCTGCTGTGCACGGTGCTGAGCGGCGCGTCGCCGTTCCGGCGCGACTCGCTGGGCGGCATCCTCCACGCCGTCGTCGTCGACGAGATCCGGCCGCCCGCGCAGGCCGCCCCGATCCTGCCGGTGATCCGGGGGCTGCTGGAGCGTGACCCGGACCGGCGGCTGGAGGCGGCCGAGGCGGAGCGGATGCTGCGGGCCTTCCTGGACTCGGGCCGCACCCCCCAGCGGCCCCCCGTCCACACGCCGACGCAGCGGGACGTGCCCCGGCCGGTGCCGGTCACGTCACCGCGGCACACGCCCGAGGAATCCGGCCGGCTCTCCACACGGGGCGTGCTCGTGACGGCGCTGCTGGTGGCCGCGATGGCCGGGGCGGGCGTGTCGGCGGCCGCGCTGCTGATGAAGGGCGACGGAACCGGCGGCGACCCGCCGAGATCTCCGGCCCCACGGACGTCCGCGAGCACCGGTGCCGTCCCGCCTTCCCCGACCCTCTCCTCCCCGCCGGCGTCCCCGTCGTCCCGCGCCCCGGCCCCCACGGTCACCGTGACCCGGTCCGTCTCCCCGGCCGCCAACGCCCCGACGGCGCCCTCCGGTTACCACCTGGTGCGGGACCCGGCGGGCTTCTCCGTCGCCGTGCCGGACGGCTTCACCCGCGCACCGCAGGGCGAACGGATCTTCTACAAATCCCCGGGCGCGGCCTTCCGTCTCGGCGTCAAGGTGGCCGGCCCCGCGACCGGCGGCCCGCTCGCCGCGATGCGCCGCGCGGACGCCGGGGGAGCGGAGACCAACCCCGGCTACCACGACGGCCGGGTCACCGCCACCACGCACCGCGGGCACCCGGCCGCCCTGTGGGAGTTCACCTGGAGCGGGTTCAGCACGGCCGAGGGCCCGCGGCACACGTACGACCTGTGCTGGGAGCAGGACGGGCGGCTGTACGACGTGTGGGTGTCGGCGCCGGTCGGGAAGGTGCGGGAGGCCCAGGAGCACTTCGACGTCGCGGTCGGCACCTTCGTCCCCGCCTCCGGATGAACTGGGGCACCCGGACGACCCGGGTTCCCATAACGGTGTGAAGCGGAGATAAGCCGCGCCGTGGGTCACGGGTCTGTGACCGGCGGTCCCCCACGGTGGAGGGGGCGGCGGCTGTCGCGATATGCATGGATCCATGAGCAGCAACGGGGGAGTCCGTCACGGGGCCGACGAGCCGACGAGCTTCGTCCTGCGACCGCCGAACGCGCAGGCCACGGGGGCACCGGGGGCCCAGCGTGCTTCGCCCGACCTGTCTCACGCGCAGGCCCCGCAGGCACCGCCGAACGCCCAGGCACAGGCCCCGCAGGCACCGCCGAACCCGCCGGGCGCTGCGGTCCCGCAGGTCCCGGCCGCCCCGGCGGAGTCCCCGCGGCCACCGCACGCACCGGCCCCGGCCCCCCACCCCCACAACCCCTACGCGGTACCCGTGGCGGCACCCGTGGCGGATCCCGGCGCCGGCCGGCTGATCGCCGGGCGCTACCGGCTGCTGGCCAAGCTGGGGCACGGCGGCATGGGCACCGTGTGGCGGGCCAAGGACGAGACGGTGGACCGCGAGGTCGCCGTCAAGGAGCCCCGCGTCCCGGACCACCTCCCCGAGCGCGAACGCGCCACCGTCTTCGAGCGGATGCGCCGTGAGGCCCGCGCCGCGGCCCGGCTCGACCATCCGGCCGTCGTCGACGTCCACGACGTCGCCGTCGTCGACGGGCAGCCGTGGATCGTGATGGAGCTGGTGCGCGGCCGCTCGCTCGGCGACGCGCTCCAGGAGGGCACCCTCGACGCCCGCGAGGCGGCCCGGATCGGCCTGCAGGTCCTCGGCGCGCTGGAGGCCGCGCACGCGGCGGGCATCCTGCACCGCGACGTCAAGCCGGACAACGTACTGCTCGGCCGGCACGACCGGGTGGTGCTCACCGACTTCGGCATCGCCCAGATCGAGGGCGAGACCAGCCTGACCGACACGGGCGGCTTCGTCGGCTCGCCCGAGTACATCGCGCCCGAGCGGGTGCTGGGCCGGCGGCCCGGTCCCGCCTCGGACCTGTGGTCGCTCGGCGTGGTGCTGTACGCGGCCACGGAGGGCCTCTCCCCGTTCCGCCGCAGCAACACCCCGGCCACGTTGCAGTCGGTGCTCAACGCGGCGCCCGCCCCGCCGGCCGCCGCCCGGGGCCCGCTGGCCGAGGCGATCACCGGGCTGCTCCAGAAGGACCCGGCGCACCGCCCCGACGCCGCGCGGGTGCGCGCCCTGCTGGAAGCCGCCGCCCAGCCGCCCGCCCCGACGCCGCCCGCGCGGATCGTGCCGCCCGCCGACGGCCCGGGGGCCGCGCGGCGCCGGTTCCGGCCGGGCCGCGGGACGTGGCTCGGGCTCGGCGCGGCGGCCGTCGCCGCGGCGGTGGCGGCGTACCTGCTGATCGCGGACCCGTTCGCGGGGCCGCTGCCGGACGGCTGGCGGACCCGCCACGAGAAGGACGTCGCGGCGACGCTCGCCGTGCCCGCCGACTACCGGCGCGTGGTGCCGGACCCGGCGTCGGACAAGGGCCACTGGGTCCGGTACGACGACTGGAGCGGCAGCGTCTGGATCACCCTCGCGCTGACGAGGAGGGCCGAGGACACCGGCCGCGCGATCAAGGACTCCGCGGCCGCCCAGATGTACGACGACAACGGCACCTACAAGCAGTCCGGGGACTACGGCCTGGACATGCCCTCCGGCCCGAGGACCGACCCGAAGCCGCAGACCACCCACCAGGGCAGGCCGGCGGCCGAGAACACGGTCGTCTACACCACCGACGACAGCGTCGACCCGCGCCCGCGCGAGCTGCGGCTCTTCTACTACAAGAGCACGGCGGGAGACCTGTACAAGCTCACCGTGAGCTACCCCGGCAAGGGCGACTTCACCGACCGCGGCCGCGAGGTGGCCCGGACGGCGATCAGGAACCTGGACCTCGACGAGCTCTGAGACGCGAGCCGGAAGCACGCGCCCGGGACGCCGGGGAAGTCCCCGGCGTACGGCTCCCGTGCCGTGGAGCGGGGCTTCGACGTACGGGGTGGGTCCGGAGCGCCGGGGATCTCCGCAGCCCGGGCCCGACAACGCCGCCGATCCCCGGGGCCAGAAACGATCCGGGACGCCCGAACCGTTCCCGGTGCGGGTCGTGCCCCCGCGCAACGCCCTGATCAGCGTATTCGTTGCCAGTGATCACTGGCGGCGTGTGAGCACTCCGTGAATCCCCGTTACCGACGGGTACACAAAGCCGTCGCCGCGGCATACCCTGCGCGTCATGACGGACTCGCAGGCCCCGGCACAGACCGGCACCAACCCCCTGGCCCCCGCCCCCGCGGGGGTCCGCACGGCCGCCGACGTGGTCACCCCCGATCTCATCGCCCGGCTCACCAAGGGCGTCGCCGGGTCCGGGCGGACCGCCAACCACACGCCGTACACCGGTGAGAAACTGGCCGACCTGCCCGAGTCCACCCCCGAGGACGTCGCCGCCGCCTTCGGGCGGGCCCGCGCCGCCCAGGCCGTCTGGGCGCGCACGCCGGTACGGCAGCGCGCGGCCGTCCTGCTCCGCTTCCACGACCTGGTGCTCGAACGCCAGGCGGAAGTCCTCGACCTGATCCAGCTGGAGACCGGCAAGGCACGGCTGCACGCCCACGAGGAGGTGCAGGCCGTCGCGGTGGCGGCCCGGCACTACGGCCGCCGGGCGGCCGCGTACCTGAGGCCCAGGCGGCACGCCGGCGCCATGCCGGCCCTCACGCGCGTCACCGAACTGCGGCACCCGCGCGGGGTCGTGGGCCAGATCGCCCCCTGGAACTACCCCCTGGAGCTGTCGGTGGGCGACGCGCTCCCCGCCTTCGCCGCGGGCAACGCGGTCGTCATGAAACCCGACACGGAGACCTGCCTGACCGCTCTGTGGGCGCGCGACCTGCTGATCGAGGCCGGGCTGCCCGCCGAGGTGTTCCAGGTCGTGCTCGGCGACGGACCGGTCGTCGGGCCGGAGGTCGTCCGGCACGCCGACTACGTGTCCTTCACCGGCTCCACCCGCACCGGCCGCGAGGTCGCGCAGGGCGCCGCCGCCCGCCTGGTCGGCGTCTCCCTCGAACTCGGCGGCAAGAACGCCATGCTCGTCCTGGAGGACGCCGACGTCGAGAAGGCGGCCGCGGGAGCGGTCCGCGCCTGCTTCTCCTCCGCGGGCCAGCTGTGCATCTCCATCGAGCGGCTGTACGTCCACGAGTCGATCGCGGACGCCTTCCTGGAGCGGTTCGCCGCCCGCACCAGGGCCATGCGGCTCGGGGCGTCCCTGGCGTACGGCGCCGACATGGGATCCCTGGTCGGCGAGCGGCAGCTGGAGACCGTCAAGCGGCACGTGGAGGAGGCCGTCGCCAAGGGCGCCAGGGTCGTGGCCGGGGGCGTCGCCCGCCCGGACATCGGCCCTTACTTCTTCGAGCCCACCATCCTCGACGGCGTCGAGGCCCCCATGGCCGTGTGCACGGAGGAGACCTTCGGCCCGGTCGTCTCCGTCTACCGCTTCACCGGCGAGGAGGAGGCCGTCGAGCGGGCCAACTCCACGCCGTACGGCCTGAACGCCTCCGTGTGGACCAGGAACGCCCGGCGCGGCCGCGAGGTGGCCGCCCGGCTGCGCACCGGCACGGTGAACATCAACGACGGGTACGCCCCCGCCTACGGCAGCGTGCAGTCACCGATGGGGGGCATGAAGGACTCCGGCCTGGGCCGCCGGCACGGCTCCGAGGGCATCCTCAAGTACACCGAGGCCCAGACCGTCGCCCACCAGCGGCTGCTGCCGATGGCGCCGTCGCTCGGCATGGACGACGAGAGGTACGCGGAGTTCATGAGCCGCAGCCTGAGGCTGATGAAGGCGTTCCGCTTCCGCTAGAGCACATCACCCCCGACAGCACCCGTTCTCGACGAGGAGAGCACGTGTCACAGGAGAAGTCCGTCCAGACCCGGGACGAGGACGGGTACGACTACGACGTCGTCGTCGTGGGATCGGGGTTCGGCGGGTCCGTGTCCGCGCTCCGCCTGACCGAGAAGGGCTACCGGGTCGGGGTGCTGGAGGCCGGCCGCCGCTTCACCCGCGAGAGCCTGCCGAAGAACTCCTGGGACCTGAAGAACTACCTCTGGGCACCGAAGCTCGGCATGTACGGCATCCAGCGCATCCACCTGCTGGGCAACGTGATGGTGCTGGCCGGCGCCGGAGTCGGCGGCGGCTCGCTCAACTACGCCAACACCCTCTACGTGCCGCCGAAGGCCTTCTTCGAGGATCCGCAGTGGCGGGACATCACCGACTGGGAGGAGGAGCTGAAGCCGTACTACGACCAGGCCCGGCGCATGCTCGGCGTCCGGCTCAACCCGACGATGACGCCCTCCGACGTGCACCTGAAGGCGGCGGCGGAGCGCATGGGCGTCGGCGACACCTTCCACATGGCGCCGGTCGGCGTGTTCTTCGGGGACGGCAAGGACGCCGACG